>DAIOHQ010000126.1:0-13423 GCA_036744635.1 Tepidisphaeraceae bacterium
GAGACACGGGTCTGCGAGTACGCCGACCTGTGGCACCCAAACTGACCCACTACCGGAAATCCGCTATCCGCGATCCCCCTGCATCCTTATGATTTCCTGGCGATGCCCGACTCCGATTGGATGAAACTTGCCATCGCCGAAGCCGGGAAGGGAATTTCCCAAGGCCAGACGCCCTTTGGTGCGGTCATCGTCCGCGACGGCAACCTGCTGGCCGCCGCCCACAACCTCGTCTGGCAATCTGTCGATATCACCGCCCACGCCGAAATCGTCGCGCTCCGCCGCGCCTGTCAGACGCTTGCCAGCATCGACCTGAGCGGCGGCGTGATCTATTCCACCTGCGAGCCTTGCCCCATGTGCTTCGCCGCCTGCCATTGGGCAAAACTTGCCCGAATCGTCTTCGGCGCGGCCATCACCGACGCCGCCGCGGCCGGCTTTCACGAGCTGACCATCCCGAATAGTGAAATGAAATCCCGCGGCGGCAGTCCCATCGAAATCGTCCCCGGCTTTCTCCGCGAAGAATGCGCGCAGCTCTTCCGTACCTGGAGCGCCAACCCGAATGCGCGACACTATTGAGATAGCCCTCGCTGCGGGAGACGCCGCAAATGCACTCGGCGGTGAACAGCCGGAAGACAAATAATTCCTGCTGCCGACTGCCCACCGCCGACCACCGACTAACTCTCCTAATACGCCGGCGCCGATGGCGCATGCTCCGACACCCGCTCCAGCACTTCACCGCTGAGGCTCCGGTCGCGGGTATGGGTGGCGATGTCTCCGAGCGAAACGATGCCGACCGCATGTTTGTTGCGGTCGAGCACCAGCAGCCGGCGGATCTGCTTTTCTTCCATGATCCGGGCCGCCTCATCCACATCGTCATCCTCAAAACAATACGTCACATCCGGCGTCATCGCGTCCGACACCATCGTCCTGCTCGGATCGCACCCTTCGGCGACCGCCCGCACCGCGATATCTCGGTCGGTCAACATGCCAATGAGTTTCTCGCCGGTGCAGACCGGCAGCGCGCCGACATCCAGCGAACGCATCTTCTCGGCCGCTTCCTTCAACGTCGCCCCGGGCGGAACTTCCGCGACTCCGCGCGTCATCACATCCTTGAGCAACATGACATGCTCCTTTCTACAGAAGACAACAACATCCCCCCGGCTCCGATAATTGTTCGCTCGTTCAAGTAGGCAGGGCAAGTGAAAAATCCGCGGAAGATAATAAATTTCGCAGGGCAGAAATTGCCGGCAGGGGCACTCTCTTTGCAGCGCGGGTGACTTTGGTCCGGGGGGAGCCGTTTTGGATATTTGAAAGGAGCACCATGCCGGAAAAACAGACCATCGAACGGGCAAAACAGGACAAACGTGAAGGCAAGGCGGCCAGCACGCAGGCCGGCGAGTTCATCCGCGAGGAAATGCACCACATTCGCGAAGGCAGGCACGGCGCCCGCTCGGCCAAGCAGGCCATCGCCATTGGCCTGTCCAAGGCGAGGCAGGCCGGCGTCGATCTGCCTCCTCCGGGAAAGGGTGAGGTCTCGGAGAAAACACGAAAAAGCGCCCAACATGCTTACGCCCGCGGCCAGTCGCACCCCGGTCACAAGCCGTCGGCCACGCGCTCGCGGGCGACCGAGAAGGCGCTGAAACGCGAAGGACATCGCGCCGCCTCGCACGAGGCGCTGTCGCGTCAGGCGCACGCCGCCGCCGGCCAGCGCACCGCCGCCGAGCGCTCCGCCACGGCAGAAAAGGCCGCCCGCACCAAAGGCCCCGCCGAGCGCTCCGCCGCCGCGAAAAAAGCCGCCCGCACCCGCGAGCGCGCCCAATCCTGATGCCGGGTCGTCGTTGCCGCGCATAGGTGGTGCGGACATTCTTGTCTGCAATGGCTGGATTAATGGCAGGTGTACTCACCTGTCTGAATCCGGCCATATGTAGCCTTCAATGTGGCCGGACTCGGGCGGATGAGTACATCCACCGCTCCTCCGGCCACGGCAGACACAGGAATGTCCGCCCCACCGAGCAGAGGAGGGTGCAATTCATTGCACCTGTTAGTGTTCGCTGTGAACTCTCTGATTGAATCCCCGCTCTCCCAAGCGCCCCACGCTCTTTGCACCCCCGCCGTTTCATCCCTAAAATTCCGACCGTTGTTTCCAACTTCACCCTGAAAGGATCCGCAATGTCCATCCCTCTCGGCTTCATCGGCGCCGGCAACATCGTCACCTTTCACATGCAAAACGCCCAGACCCTGGAGATCCCCATGCTGGGCGTGGCCGACGTGAATCTCCCCGCCGCCCAGGCGGCTTCCGCCAAATATGGCGTCACCAAGGCGTACGCCGACTACCGCGAGATGCTCGCCGACAAATCCATCAAGGCGGTGGTGATCGGCACGCCCAACCGCTTCCACGCCGAGCAGGCCATCGCCGCCCTCGAAGCCGGCAAGCACGTCTTCCTGGAAAAGCCGATGGCGATGAACGTCGGCGAATCCGATGCGATCATCGCGGCCATGAAAAAATCCGGCAAGATTGTGCAGATGGGAATGGTCAACCGCTTCCGCGGCGCCGCCCAGGTCCTCAAGACCTTCATCGAGGCCGGCAAGTGCGGCACCATCTATTCCGGCCAGGCCTACTGGTATCGCCGCCGCGGCATTCCCGGCTTCGGCGGATGGTTCACCACCCGCAGCATGTCCGGCGGCGGCGCCCTGATCGACATCGGCGTTCACCTGCTCGACCTCGCCCTCTACCTGATGGGTTTTCCCAAGCCCGTGGCCGTCTCCGGCCAGACCTACAACATCTGGAAAGACATCAAGGAATACGTCTACACCAGCATGTGGGGCAAGCCGCTCCCCGAAGGCAAGAAGGATGTGGATGATTACGCCCTGGCCCTGATCCGCTTCGAAAATGGCGCCACCCTCAACCTCAACGTCTCTTGGGCCATCAACATCGAGACGATGAATCCCGAGCAAGGCGTGCGCCTCTTCGGCGACAAGGGCGGCGTGGCCCTGCTGGGCGATGTGCCGCATATCCTGGCCGAGGAAAACCGCCATATCGTGGATGTGCACCCCCAGTTCGCCGCGACCAATCCCGGCGTCGAGGAGTTGAAGCATTTCATCGAGTGCATCGCCGAGAACCGCCAGCCCCTCGCCACCGCCGAACAAGGCCGCACCGTCCAGTCCATCCTCGATGCCATCTATCGCTCCAGTGAACAAGGCAGGGAAGTGGCGGTGGCGTAGGTTGCCGCTCGGGCTTACGTGCCGTTGATAGGAGAGGCGGCAGGGATGCTGGCGGAGCGACGCTCTTATCGTCCAAGTGGACGAGTGCGATTGGGACGGCGGAGGGGCTTGTCCGAAAGCAGATGCTTCACCTGATTGAATCTTATCGCCATCGCAGCGGTGGTCGCTGCTGGAGAGGCGTCGGCACGCGGCTGGGTGCGCATCGTCATCATGCAGCTTTCGCCTGGAACTCTTCGCACGTTTTGGTCAAGCTGGTCAGGCATCTCTAGACTCCGGTGGAAGCGACACAACTATTCTACGTTCAATCAGGAGCTCTTGGCTACACCAAAGTTGCAAACGGTATTCTCCCGCCGCCGGGAACTCAAGATTATTCATGCTCATCATTAATTCGGCAACCATTCTGGGATCTGTGAACTCGAACTCCGCCTGAGCCTCAAAAATCGGTGGATTTTCTTCGTCCGCATCCACGAAAACGATTCGCAGCGGCGTCTTGCCTCGCCCATCAGTCATCGCCACATACAGCGCAACTTGCCCGATCCGCGCAGGCAGCACAGTCGTAAAAATAGCTGAAAATAGACCGAGAAGCGTTTTCTTTCCGCTCGATGGATCGACGTAGATCGAATCTGCAATAATCATCGCCAACACATACGGCGATTGCTGGTCCACCTTTTCATTGTCGGCCATCGCTAATCCTTTCGATTGCTCTTCTGCCCCGGCTACGGCCCCGGCGCCGCTCTTTTCAGTCACATGCCACTCACGTCAAACCGTCGCAATCCTGCGCAATGGGTCAGTTTGAAATTTCTGGGTGCCACAGGTCGCGGTACTCCGAGACCTGTGCAGTATAGCGACGCAGTAAGACACAGGTCTTCGAGTACGCCGACCTGTGGCACCCAAACTGACCCATTACCCAATCCTGCCAAGTTCAGCGAACACCCCAACCTATCGCGGGGGCTGCGTGCGAACGTGCAGAGATGCGTCGGACGTTTATTTCCTCACTGCCGATTCCCCTCTTCCATCTCCCGGCGATGGTCCGACATGACGCGATCCCCCAGGCGCGGGAAGAGGGCGTTGAGCGCCAGTGCCCAGCGCACCGGACCAAACGGCCACAATTCCGGACGTGGCCGCGCTATCGCCTTTACCATGCTTCGCGCAACTTTTTCCGCCGACATGCGCTTCGCCCCGCTGCGGTTCGGAATCGTCGCATGCGCCTTCTCCGCGGCCACGTCGAAAAATTCCGTCTCCGTCCCCACCGGGTGTACGCTGGTCACCGCGATTCCCCGCGGGCGAAGCTCCACCCGCAGCGCCTCGGCGATCGAAAGCTGCGCCGCCTTGGTCGACGAATAGACGCCGAACCACGGCAGCCCCCGCCGCGCTGCCCCGGATGACACGATCATCACCTGCCCGCGCCAGCCATCGCGGCGCTGTTGCTTCTCCATCAGCGGCACTGCCGCGCGGATGCAATCGAGCGTGCCGAACAGATTCGTCTCGTACATCGCCCGAACCTCCTCATGCGACGTCTCCGTAACCGGCCGGGCCATCCCATATCCGGCATTGCAGACCAGCGTGTCAATCCGGCCGAAATGCGCTGTCGCCTGCTCAATAAGCCGCCGGCAATCCTCCTCTTTCGCCACATCGCACGCCACCGCCAGGTGCCCGCCGCCCAGCTCGCGATTCAGCCCCTCCAGCCGGTCCAGCCGCCGCGCCGCCAAAGCCAGCTTCGCCCCCCGCCCGTGCAGCGCAACCGCCAGCGCCCGGCCAATGCCGGCGCTGGCCCCGGTGATCACCACCACCATCTCCTCGATTCGGCGCATCGGCGGCTCCCATCATCGCTGCAACTTTCCGCAGCGCACGTCGTCAACATGCATATGCGAAACCTGCCTGTCTTTCTGCTGGCCGTGCTGATCCTACATCTTCCCGCCCGCGCCGCCACGACCGCGCCCACGACCGCGCCCGACACGACGCAGCCGGCCGCGCCGCTGGCGGTCGAGCTAAAGGTGAAAGGGGACACCCATCGCATCGGCCAGCCGCTCAACCTGGTATTTCGGGTGGTGAATAAATCAAAAGAGTCGCAGTCTTTCGTGGCGTTCAGTTGCTCCTGGTCGGAGCACTGGCAGCTCAGCGACAAGTCGGTGGAACTGCCGCCCATCGCCTGTGCAAAAAATTTCCCCAAGCAATACACCCTCGCCCCCGGCGAGGTCTACGAGCGCGAGGCCGCCGCCACCATCGCCGCCGGCACCAAACCCGGCGAGATCACCCTCAAGGCCGGCTTCACCCCTCACAATTCCGACACGACGCTCTGGAGCGATGAGATCAAAATCAAACTCGAGTAGCGAGATATCATAGGGATGAACGCTTACTACCTTCTGAATCCATTCCGCAATCCATGTCCAAGAGCCGCCAAGAATATGGCGATGCCGCCGGCAAAGATGAAGACTCCGACAACATTCTGAGGCGGACTGGATCCATCACACACAATGGCGCCGATTCCAATGAGCACGTACGAGAGCACCCAATCCCGCCAGAACGGGCGACGCAGGAAACGCCGCGATGGATGATCATCGTGCATCGGTTGTCTCACCACTCCCGCGAATCCGGCACGGCCAGCCATTGGCCATCCTGCAGCACCGACTGCTGGGAGACCAGGCCGGGGAGGGTCATGTCCATGGCTTCGTGGATGCCGATGGGGCAGGGGGCCTGGCCGCGGATGGCGCGGACGAAGTCGTAGACTTCGAAGAAATCGCCGCCGCCGTGGCCGGCGCGCAGCGCTTCGGGCGGGGGATTCCGCCATAACTCCGGCATGTACTGCCCGGCCAGCGAATCGATCGTCATCAGCTCATTAAGATCATGCCAGCGGATTTCACTGGAGAGCTGGCGGAACCAGATGCGGTGAGCATCGTCGGGCGCGCCTCGCGAGCTTTCGTAGACGCCATCCACCCCCTGCACCTGGTAATTGTTGCAGGCGTGCGGGCGGTCGGTAACCATGTCCAGGCGAATCTTGATCAGCACGCCCCTGGCCGTCTTGGCGAGCATGGTGGAAGTATCCTGCGCGTACGGCTCGCCGCGCGGGTCCTTGTATTTGCTCCTGCCGGAATTCTCGCAGCAGACGCGGGTGACGCGGTCGCCGGGCAGCCACTGCATGATCGGGCCGAGGCTGTGCGTGCCGTAGGTAATCCCCGCGATGCCGGTCTGCCATTGCCGCCGCCACTTGGTGATCTCGTTGAGCACCTTGAGCTCGTGCAGATACTCGGCCTCGGCATAGATGATGTCGCCGAACAGCCCGCGGCGGATCAGCTCTTTCACCAGCACATTCTGCTTAATGTAGGTGTAGTTTTCGGCCATCATGTAGACGGCTTTGGACTTTTTGGCGGCGCGGACGAGGTCCCTGCACTCCTCTACCGACACCGCGGCCGGCACCTCGCACAGCACGCTGATGTCGCGCTGCAGGGCGGCGATCGACTGCGGCACGTGCAGCGGCATGGGAGTGCCCACCACCAGCGCGTCAATGTCGCTGCGGTCGAGCATCTCATCGTAGCTGGTGTACTTTTCCGCCGCCCCGAGCGTGCGCGCCGCTTCCTCGAGCGGCTCGGCGCGATTATCGCAGACGGCGTGGATCACCGCGCCGTTGGCCTCGATCCCCAGGCGAAAACCGCCGCCGCGCCCGGCGGCGCCGACGATTCCGAAGCGCAGCTTGTCACGCATGGCCACCCCTTTCGCGTCACTTGCTCTTCTGGTTCTGCTTGGCCCAATGGCGCTCGCGCTTCTTGCGGAATTCTTCGGGAAGAGGATTGGCCTTGATCCACTTGGCGGTCTCGTGCAGCATCCGGAAATATTGCACGAAATCCTCGCTGAAAATGAACAGCCGGTGCTTGTGGACCTCATCGGTCTCGGCGTCGCGCTTCCCCTCGGTCAAAACCAGATACTGATTGCCGTTGACCGCCTGCTTGAGCTGCGCCGCGTAGGTGCGGGCGGGATTGACCGACTTGATGTAATGCTGAAAGAGGATCTTGTCCTCATCGGGCGAGTTGGGCTGTTTGGATGCGCCGTTGGGCGCCTTGGACGCGCCGGTGGGCGCCAATACTTTACCGTTGACGGGCTTGCCATCGAAGCTTGGCTTGCTCGGCAACGGCGGCCTGATTGGCGGTGCAGTCCGAACCGCCGCCTTAGGCGCGGAAACCGGAATCACCCTGCCATTCCCATTTTGCCGGCTATTGACCGGCCGCAGGGCGCTAACAGGCCGCCCCGGCAACCCCGGCGGCCTGCCCGCCTGCGGTCGCGGGCTGGAACTTTTCATGCGCGCATTCGACACCGCCATAGTGCCTCCCGGTTAAACTCGGCAACCGAAGGCACCACGGCCAACAGCCATGCCTTCTTACCTATTATACCGCATTCACCCGTTCAGTTCGTATAGCTCCGCAATACCCCGATCACTACCCCCTGAATCTTCAGCCGGTTGGCATCCACAATGCGTGGCTCCATGCTGCTGTTGGCAGGCTGTAGCCGAATCTTGCTCCCCTCGCGATAGAAGCGCTTCAGCGTGGCCTCGCCGGTATCCAGCAGCGCCACCACCTGCTCGCCATTGCGGGCGGTCTCGCGGCGCTCGATCACTACGTAATCCCCATCACACAGATGATCGTCGATCATCGAGTTTCCCCGCACCTTCAGCACGTAAACCCCGTTACGGGAACGAAACAGCGCTTCGAGGTCGAGTTCTTCGCGGTTTTCCACCGCTTCAATCGGGGAGCCGGCCGCGATCGACCCCAGCAGCGGCAGTTTGGTGGAGCGGTCCTCATCGGGCAGGCGCTCATTCGACACGATCTCCAAAGAGCGAGCCTTGTGCTTGTCGCGGCGCAGGACGCGCTTTTTTTCCAGGGCGCCGACGTGCTCGAAGATGGTCACCTTGCTGGTGCCGAGCTGGTCGGCCAGCTCCTGCATGGTCGGGGAATAGCCATGCAAATGCCGATAATTTCGAATTGCGACGAGCACATCCAATTGGCGGGGCGTGAGATTCATAGGGACCTTCAGCTAGAGGTTCGTTCTCGAACAACTCAGTCGCCGCCGATTCCACCAGATGAGCCGATTCCAAGAGCCCGGAAAGATCCGCCAGCAGCGCCTGCACCTCTTCGGCATCGAGGACGGACGGGGCCACCTGGTGCGCGCTGGGCTGGGTCGGAACCAGCCTGGGATCATGCTCGACGAGCGTTTCCACGTCGCTGTGCGACTCGGCCGCGGACCGCTCGGCCGCTGCGCGCTCGTCATGCTCCGCCTCCCGCTGCGCTGGTGCGATTTGCGGGCGGGCGGCGTTGTTTGGCTCTTCTTCCACGATTTCATCCTTGAAACCGAGGCCGCCTGATGGTTTGGCGACTGTTCTGGAAGAACAATACCCTAACATATCGCCCAAGTCAAGCGCCTATATCCAAAAAATTGTGCAACCCGCGGATAGTGCCCCCACCCGCGGTCCAAGTCAAGCCCGGAGATCGGCCGATAGTGCTCTCATGGACCTCACCAGTTCCATCTGTGATCTGCAGCAGGCCAAGGTCATCGGCCAGGTGCAGATGCGCGTCGCCCGCAAGATGCTGGATGTGCAGCAATTTCAGGGGGCAGCGGCGATCAAGTTGATCGAAGCGGCCAGCAAAGGCGCCGAGCAGGCCGGCGATGCTCTGGTGGCTCAAGCGACTGGCCTGGGCGGCGCGCTCGATACCTACGCCTGAAGTTATCACCTCACAACCGACAGTCGCGCAGTTCCGCCAGCCGATCGTGCATGCGCCGGCATTGCGTCGAACCGTTTCAGGCGCGACGATGGACATGCCCCGTATTATCGTAGCGCGAATCGTTGATATGCCGCAATCCAAACAGGAAATTCGCCAGTTTCTTGACGACGCGGAGACCGCGCCGCGGCATCGGTTCGGGCAGAATTTCATGATCGATCAGAACCTGGTGCGGCTGGTGGCGGATGCGGGGCAACTGCAGGCGGGGGACCTGGCCATCGAAGTGGGGCCGGGCACCGGCACGCTGACCGACGAGCTTCTGGCGCGCGGGGCGAACGTGCTGGCCGTCGAGATCGACCGCGACCTCGCCACCCTGCTCAAGAGCCGCTACGCCGCCAATCCGAAATTCCAACTGATCGAAGGGGATGCCCTGGCCGGCAAGCACGCGCTCAACGCGCAGCTTCTGCTCGCCATTCGGGATGCGGCCGGCCGCGATCAGCCGGCCAAGCTCGTCGCCAACCTGCCCTACAACATCGCCTCGCCGCTGGTGATCGAATTGCTGCTGGCCGGCGTGGGACTGCTGGCGTTCACGGCGCAGAAGGAAGTGGCAGACCGCCTTCGCGCCGCCGCCGGCTCCGACGATTACGGCCCGCTGAGCGTGATGGCGCAGTCGCTGGCGCGGGTGGAATTTCTGCGCACGCTTCCCCCGCAGGCGTTCTGGCCGGCGCCGAAGATCGATTCGGCGCTGGTGCGGCTGACCCGCGATGACCGGCTCGGCGAGGTCGCGGGCGACTTCGGCCGATTCGTGCAGACGCTCTTCTCGTTCCGCCGCAAAACCCTGCGCAAGGCGCTGCTGCAGGCCGGCCACGATCCGGGTGTCCTCGCGCTGCTCTCGCTCGATGGTAAGCAGCGCCCCGAAGAGCTGACGGCGGAGCAGTTCCTGAACTTGTATCGCGCGGCGGCAGAGCGCGGAGAAGAAATGATGAATGATAAGTGATGAATGATGAATTGAATTCAGCATTCAGCATTCATCACTCAGCATTCTCCTATCTCCCCACCGGCAGCACCGCGCGGAGACGTTCGATGATGGCCGGGAGGGCCTGCATGGTGCGCTCGATTTCCGCGCGGGTGGTGTAACGCGAGAGGCTGAAGCGGATGGCGCCGTGGGCGGTTTTGGGATCGATCTGCATCGCCTTGAGCACGTGCGACGGCTCCAGGCTGCCGCTGGAGCAGGCGGCGCCGGCGGAGGCGCAGATCCCCTGCTCGCTGAGCAGCAGCAGGATGGCCTCGGCCTCGAGGCGGGAGAAGCCGATGTTGGTGGTGTTGGGCAGACGCTGATCGGTCCGGCCATTCACACACGCATCCGGAATCCCGGCCAGAATCCGCCGCTGCAGCTCATCGCGCAGTTCGGCGACGCATTGCATGTCGGGCAGATGACTGGCCGCCAGCTCGGCGGCGATGCCCATGCCGACGATGCCGGGGACGTTTTCGGTGCCGCCGCGCCGGCCGCGCTCCTGCGGGCCGCCGATCAGCAGCGGCCGGACGCGCAGGCCCCGGCGCACGAACAGGCAACCCACGCCTTTGGGGCCATGAAACTTGTGGGCCGCGAAGCTCATGGCGTCGAGGCCGGCCTCGCGCACGTTCACTGGGATTTTCCCCACCGCCTGCGTGCCATCGCAATGAAACGGCACGGCCTTGCTGCGGCAGATTTCCGCGATCTGCTCGACCGGAAAGAGCACGCCGGTTTCGTTGTTGGCCCACATGATCGAGACCAGGGCCGTGTCTTCGGTCAGCTCGGCCGCGAGCTGATCGAGATCGATCGCCCCGCGCAGGTCCACCGGCAGCTCGACGATCTCGGCGCCTTCTTTCTTGAGCTGCTCGCACAGCTCCCGCGTGGCCGAGTGTTCGACGGCCGTGGTGACGATCTTCCGGCGCGGGGCGCGGCTGGCCAGGATTCCGCGCACGGCGGTGTTCACCGCCTCGGTGCCGCCGCCGGTGAACAGCAACTCGCTCTCGCTGCAGCCGACCAGCCGCGCGATCTGCCCCCGCGCCTCATCAATCCCCTGCCGGGCGCGCTGGCCAAAGCGATGCACGCTGGAAGGATTGCCATAAAACTCCGTCCAATACGGCATCATCGCCGCGACCACTTCCGGCGCGGGCATCGTCGTGGCGTTGTTGTCGAGGTAGATGACGTCCATTTTCTACTGGATGATAGCATCGCTTCTAACGAAGCAGTTCAAAATGCTCGATTGGGACATGTGCTCAATCGAACTGCCGCCGGAGACCCCACTCGAACAATTCATAATGGTGATACACGAGAATCCACGGTGCCGAGGCGGGAAAAATCTCGACGTCGTCCGAACTGGGGTAGCAAAAATCGTCCCAATATTGAGCAAATATCTCCCACGTTGTCTCGACGGCCGTGCGTTCATCCCAGCGCACAGCCACGCGCTCTGTCTGCGCGATAGGAAGCTGTCGCAGGCATGCGCCAACTTCCTCCATTGAGCTGTCAGCAGGAAACGAACGAATCTCCTCAAACAGAGGGCGATTCAATTGGTCGCGCACCATCAAGCCATCGGGCACCAATGATCGCGCCAGCGGCGTGATCTGCGCCATCACTTCAGGCGGCAGGACATTGTGCGTCGGCTGCGTCCAGCGCCAGGAGAGTTCAAAACTGTATGCGTCGGGAGTCATAAAAAGATCGCTTCGGATGCTACCGACATGAGGCGGCCGGTGCTATCTCGCCGTTCGGTCGATACCAAATAGCCGACGCCACCGTGACATCGGCTTTGGGGCCGGAGGAGGAGCCGGTCTGTTGAGCCAAGCGATGCCTTCGGGCGCGTGATCGCATAAGTACGCCATTCCTCGCGCACGGAGCTTGGAGATAATCGTTTCGTCGGTTCCGCCATAGCGCACTGCTGCCACCTCCGAGACGTACATTGCGCGAATTGCTTTCTCGACTTCCTCAGGCGTCTGGGGCTGACGGCGGAAGAAACACTCGTCAAACAGTTGCTTCGGATCGTTCAGCAATTAAGGCGCTTCCCCGTGGATAAGACAGCATCGGGTACAGCACCCTGCCTCGATATAGAAATCACCAGGAGCGTTTTGGGGGACTCGCTGGGGTAAAGGAATAGCCATAGTCGTTCACTTTCTGCTTGCCGTTACGGTAGTAAACGATCGGCAAGCGAACAAATCTTACTTCATGCGGTGACCGGTGCGAGGAAAAGCGTCGTTGGACCATGATGCTTCGGGCTCGCACACGCCTGACTTTTCAAACTTTTCGAAACTTCCGATCACAATTCGCGTGCGGATGGTCCCTTTTCTATAATCCCGCGACTTTGACGCCCCGCCGGTCAATTTGGAGACGACCATGACGTCCGCACTTGCCAGCCTGGTTGAATGCATCGCGCCGCAGCTTGAGGCGGTCGACCGGCTGTTTCATCGCGAGCTGCACGGCGACCTGGCCTGCGTCAACACCCTGGTCAAACACGTCAGCCGCTTCCGCGGAAAGATGCTGCGGCCGACGCTTGTCCTCCTCAGCGGCAAGGCCTGCGGGGAATTGACTGACGCCCACGTCACCATCGCCACCGTGGTCGAGATGGTTCACATGGCCACGCTGGTACACGATGACGTGCTGGATGAGGCCGAGCTGCGGCGCAAAGGCGCGACGATCAACCACCTGCGCGGCAACGAGGCGGCGGTGCTGCTGGGGGATTATCTGATCAGCCATTCCTATCACCTGTGCTCGAGCCTGGATTCGCAGTTCGCCTCGCGGCTGATCGGGCGGACCACCAACGAGGTGTGCGAAGGGGAGTTGCTGCAGATCGACAACCGCAACAACATCGACCTGGACGAGCAGACCTATCTCAAGATCATCACCCGCAAGACCGCCAGCCTGTGCGGGACGTGCTGTCTGCTGGGGGCGAAGCTGGCCGGGGCGGATGAGGAAACGGTCGAGGCGCTGCGCACGTTCGGGCTGAGCGTGGGGACGGCGTTTCAGATTCAGGATGACATCCTCGACATCATCGGCGACCAGAACACCGTCGGCAAAACCCTGGGGATCGACGTGGAGAAGGGGAAGATGACGCTGCCGATGATTCACTTTCTGCGCACGGCCCCGCGCGAGCACCAGCAGCTTCTGCGCTCGCTGCTGGAGAGCCGCGAGGCGGACAAATCCGAGCGGATTCGCAATCTGATCGTGCCCAGCGATTCGATTCAGTATGCGCGGGATCGGGCGGCGCAGCTTGTCGAGGCGGCGCAGGCGGCGCTGGCGGTTCTCCCCGATTCCGAAGCCCGCCGCACGCTGGACATCATGGCGGCATTCGTCGTTGCCCGGCCGATGTAAGCGGATTTTGGATGGCTCTGCAGCACGGGCGTCTCGCCCGTGATCTGCTTTCCAAGACACGGGCGAGACGCTGCGAGACGCCCGTGCTACATGAACGCGGGTGCGTGACACTTTAGGCGGCTTTACCTTGCTTTGGTGGGGCAGACATTCCTGT
>DAIOHQ010000127.1:0-13407 GCA_036744635.1 Tepidisphaeraceae bacterium
CACACATCTTTCAAACCGGCCTTGGCGCTACCAAAAACGCGGTTTGGGAGCCGAGCAAGCAGCGGACTCAACCGTGTCTGGATTGGCTCCAGGGCCATTCCAAAAGATGTGTGGAACAACGAGGCGAGTACGCCGACCTGTGGCACCCAAACTGACCCACTAACAAAATTCCATTTGACATTCCCCGAACAACCTGCTAACATACACCGCGACGATAAACATCCTCGGCCATTCAAACCAAAGGGGGTTTCCAATGCCAATGCCAAAATCCTGCGTCTCCCAAAGTCGCCTCATCCCGCCCATTCCGCGCTCCCCATTCATCATTCAGCACTCATCATTCATCATTCCAATGTCCCATTTCCCAGCAATTGTCTCAAATACCAATAAATCCACAACTACAGCTACATCAATGACTAGCGTCACTCCCATGTCCCACAATGTCGCAGAATGTCCCACATCTCAAAATGCATTCCACCCGCCCCTTTCACCCTGTTATCGGCCCTCCAACTCTTGCATAACCGCCATCGATCTCTTCAAATCCCGACATCACCATTTCAACCGAAAGAACCCCATGGCCACTCACCGCATCGTCGAACCCATCGGACAGGATTGGACCGACGAACTCATCTGGCTCCCCACCGACGGCCCAGCCTTCGCCGTCATCGACGCCGCCGGCCGCACCCTCACCTCCCAACCCGCCGGCCGCGACTTCGCCGAACCACCCTCCATCTGCGTCAAGCTCAATCTCGCGGCCAACCAGGAACTGGCGCTGGATGTGCGCAGCCAACCGCCGCAAGCCGCAACTCACCAGCAACCCGGCGAATTCTCCGTTACCCCCGGCGAGAAATTCACCGAAATCACCACCACCCGCATCGCCGTGCGCATCCCCGCCGACCAATGGTTCGATCCCGGCGAAGCCCCCGGTCCGATCCTCTCGCTCAGGCGCGCCGCCGACACCAACTGGACCGGCCGCGGCGCCTTTGGCCCGACGTCGTTCATGGGCCGGATTGAAACCAAAATCCTCGATCGCGGCCCCCTCTACGCCCGCTGGATCACCCAATACATCGTCGGCGGCATCACCGTCGCCAGATATGATGTCCGCCTCGTCGCGGGCGAAGATTTTCTCATCCTCCGCGACCGCTCCCCGCTCGATCAGGATTACGCCTTCCGCTTCGCCCTCACCGGCGACGATGCCCCCAAATTCTGGTTCACTCACGGCGGCGGCGAAATGGTCAAGGTCTCCCGCGGCGAAGTCGCCACTACCCGCCCCGACCCCCAGGGCGACACCAATCCCAATCGCCTGCTCCACATCGACTTCCACAGCGGCCATTTCCAAGGCTCTCTCTCCTGGGCCGGCCTCTGGCGGGATGGCGGCCCGGTCATCGGCGTCTGCCAGCTCGACGCCAGCAAGTGGGAAATCCCCGGCCGCAACCGCATCAGTGCCTGGAAGCACGCCGACGACGGCGCACCGCGCAATTCTCGTGGCCACGTTCTTACCCCCTCTCCCGGTACTCCGGGAGAGGGCAGGGGTGAGGGCGCATTCGCTTTAATCGCCAGCGAAAAGCGCCCTCACCCTGACCCTCTCCCGGGGTACCGGGAGAGGGAAGCAGAGGCCGCTCGCCAAAAAGATCAGCTACACCCCGCCGATGGCATCGTCTGGGAATTCCCCGCCCGCGGCGGCGCCAAATCCTTCGCCCTCACCTGCGGCGATCCCGCCGCCTTCGCCCCCGCCGAAGGTCTCAGCCGCATGTGCGACATCCGCCGCAAATTCAGCGATGTGCCGCTGGAAAAAGTCCGCCACTGGGTGACGAAATGGGATCTGCAAAAACACCCGCGCCCCATCACCTATCCCGCCGGCACCGCCGAAAACTACCAGCAGAAGCTCAAGGCCTGGCCCCAGCTCGAAAAACGTCTCCACGAAACCGCTCCCAAAGCCGCCGAAACCTGGTATCTCGCCGGCGCCCTGCTGCTGTTCTATCTCGGCACCGCCCCCCCTAACCCCGCCTGCCGCGCCAAGCTGTTCAAGTACATCGACGACCAGCTCGACGCCGCCCTCGCCCACATCCTCACCAACGGCTACATCCGCTTCATCATCTTCGACGGCCGCTCCCTCAAGGTCATCCTCGAAGCCATCGACGTGCTGCGCTGGAAAGGCGAAATCGACCAGCCCAAGCTGCGCGAATGGTCGCGCAAAGCCGCCTTCCTCGCCTACGCCTTTCACGACCAGGATTTCTGGCCCTACGACGCCTTCTTCCACGCCCGCACCGATCAGCGCGGCCACGGCGAAGAATTCTGGAGCAACCAGGGCGACATCATCTGCCCGCCCAATTTCACCACCGAATACTGGACCAGCTTCCTCCTCGCCGGCCTCACCTTCCCCGAGCACCCCGCCGCCAACTGCTGGATCGAAAAGGGTGAGGAAATGTTCGCCCGCAACCTGGATACCCAATTCTACGAATCCGGCGGCTACAGCGAATCGGCCAACTACCACGACCACGAAATGCAGATGCTCACCCAGGTCGCCGTGGCCCTGCTCGCCCAGGGCAGGCAGGATTTCTTCGAGCACCCGCGCTTCAAGAAAAACTTCGGCTTCTTCATCGACATGATCACGCCGCCGGTGAAACTCACTGCCGCCGCCAGGCCGCTCGCCACCGACATCTACAACCTCTCACCCGCGAGCGGCGACAGCGCGGTCCTTCTCACCAACTGGGGCAATTCCGGCCACGACTGCAGCGGCCACGTCCTCCCCCAGCCCCTGGCCGTCGCCGCCGGCATCTACGCCGACCGCGATCCCGCCTACGCCCGCCGCCTGATGACCGCCTGGCGCAACAGCACGCAAAAATTCGCCACCAGCTATACCGGCTTCAACCTCCTCGCCCTCGGCCGGCCCGACCTGCCCGAAACCGACCTGCATCTCGACAGCGCCCTCGTTGAAGGCCTCGGCGCCGTGATGCGCGCCAATGTCGGCACGCCCCGCGAAATCTTCGGCTGGATCAAGAACGGCCCCGCCACCCACCACAACTGCCGCGATGATGGCGGCCTGGTCCTCTACGCCCACGGCGCCCCGGTCATCGGCGACCTTGGCTACCACTGCCAGCATCAGGGCAGGCAGGAAGGCAGCTTTGAAACCTGGAAACACGCCTGCGTCAGCTTTGACGGCAAGACCACCTCAATGCTCCGCGACGTCGAGTTCACCCTCCCCCCCGAATTGTGGCGCAGCACGCCCCAGGCCGACCTGCTGGTCACCTATGCGCCGGTCGACCGCCTGCTTCATGCCGGCGATCCTTTCCTCAATCCGCGCATCGTCACCCGCATCGAGCATCGCCGCTTCACCCTCTTCATGAAGCCCGACTACTTCGTCATCTACGACCACATCCCCCAGACGACGGTGACGAGCACCTACTGGCTGCCCGCCCTCGCCGATTCCATCGACATCTCCGCCGGCCGCGCCCATTTCCACGGCCAGTTCGGCGTCGATCTCCACCTGCTGGTGCTGCTGCCGGCGGCAGCGAAGATCGAGTCCGGGGAATACTCCGTCATGCGCCACGTCCGCATCGACCAGCCCGGCGCCGGCGATTACCTCACCGTCATCAGCGCCCTGCCCAAAGGCGAAAAGCCGCCGACTGCAAAATGGGATGCCTCCTCGCGCATGCTCACCGTCCAAACCGGCCAAAGCGAAGACAAAATCTTCCTCTCCCCGGACTACATCACCGCGCCCGGCGCCCCCACGCCCATCCGTGTCGCCATCCAGCGCGCCGGCCAGTGGCTATCGCTCGACAGCAAAGAAAGGAACGGGTAGCGCTAATGTTGGAACGAGTGGCAGCTCATTTGCGGCACCACAGCGGGAGCGCTGCGCCTCGAGCCCGCTTCCCTTTTCCCCACGAACGTTTACCCTCACGGACCATGAGCACCGAAGCCCCCGCATTTGTACCGGCGGAGATCCCCAAGTCGGCGCGCATCGCCATCGCCGCCGCCCGCTTCAACCCGCGCATCGTCGATGAACTGCTGGCCGGCTGCCTGCGCCGGCTGGCGGGGCTGGAGATCGACGGCTCGCGCGTGGTCGTCCACCGCGTGCCCGGCGCCTTCGAGCTGCCGCTGGCCGCCAAGCTGCTGGCCGAGACCGAGGAATTCTCCGCCATCATCTGCCTGGGCGCGGTCGTGCGCGGCGAGACGCCCCATTTCGACTACGTCGCCGGCGAGTGCGCCCGCGGCCTGCAGCAGGTCTCCATCGCCCGCGGCCTGCCGGTGATCTTCGGCGTGCTCACCACCAACACCGAGCAGCAGGCCATCGACCGCATCGGCGGCATCCACGGCCACGCCGGCGAACGCGCCGCCGAGGCGGCGCTGGAGATGATCGCCCTGGCCAACCGCATCGCGGGGAGAGGATGACAAGGTGACAAGGTGAGGGGGTGACAAGGTGAGAGGGAGGGCGAACGGCATGAAATTTCGACTTTGGCGCAAAGGATGGCTGCTGGCGCTGGCCGGCGCGATGCTGCTTGGCGCGGGCGGCGGGTATGCGTATCTGCGTTATCGCCTGGAGCCGAAGGAAACCCTGCCGCCGATGCCGATGGATATCGCCGATGATGATCCTGCCCTCGCCGCCGCCACCGCCGAGGCCAAACGCCGCTGGCCGGAATTCGCCGCCGCCTACGCCGCCCGAGCTTCCCGCAAGGATGATGATGAGTTCCTTGTCAAAGCCCTCTTCTCCGAAGGCGATATCCGCGAGGTGATGTGGGTGGAGGTTGAGAAGATCGAAAATGGCACGATTACCGGCCAGCTCATGGACGACCCCGAGGACCTGAAGAACCTCAAAGAGGGCGACAGCGTTCAGGTGAAGGAGCAGGAGATCCAAGACTGGCGCTACACCGATTCCTTCGGCGACCACGGCGCCTTCTCCGAAAAAGTCCTCGACAAAAAGCGCAAGGCCGGGCAGTGATTGCGTCCTCCGATCGCCGCCTTTCCTTGCGCGGCGCGCGGGAGGAATGGGCAGATCAGTTCGCTTTTTGGGGCTTCGGTTTCAGCCCATCGCGCCAGGCAATTACTTCGAGTTCGCCGCGGATGGCTTCCTCGACCGGAATGACGGGATGCACCTCGAATACGAACGAGGGAAGCATCGAACACAATTTGTGAATGGTCAGCAGATCATCACATTCCACCAGCATATGCCCACCCCACTCGCCGACGCGGATCACGAAGAATTCGATCTTGAAATTGTCCGGCCGCTTCCATTGGCCGAATACCTCAAGGATTCGCTTCTGGGCATTCTCGTACTCCATCGGCGAACCCTGCGGGCGCTCGAACCAGCTAATCACGTACTTCATTGGCGTTCTCCTCGCATGAGTTGAAATCCTCGGAACGACTGCTGTTTGGACGGGCTGAACAGGCCAGTGTTTACCTGACCGGCGGTGCAGCGTAGCGGCCGCCGGGATGAATATACCTTCGCCATGCGGGGGAATGATACGGTCAATAAATCGCTTGCCGCACTACGATGCTATGCGGCCGCGACGGGCTCGGGGATCGGGGCGCGGTACTGGTACGTGGGATCTTCCCGCTGCTTGGCGTTGATCTCGCGCATTTCGCGCCAGCAGGCGATCAGGCCGTGCGGCGTGGGCGGCAGGTCGTGCTTGATGGCGGCGTGCAGTTTCTTGAGGTGGTAGCACGGCACCGTGGGGTACATGTGGTGATCGGTGTGATACTGCATCTGCCAGTAGAGCAATCCGAACAGCGGATTGGTGGTGTAGGTGCGGCAGCTCAGGCGGAAATCGGGCACGTTGTCCATCAGGCCAAAATGCTGGGGCATCCCGCACAGGAACACCAGCCAGCCGCCGAAGAACGGCCCGCAGGAAATCAGCACCGGCAACAGCAGCAGCGCCCACATCTTCAGGACGACGGCCAGGGTGACGGACGTTGCAAGCAGCAGGGTATGAAAGGCCAGCATCGCACGCGCCCAATTGGTCAGCCGCCGGCGCTTGGGGTCGGATTCAGGAAGGATCTTCGGCATCCACTCCCCTTCGAGGCGGCCGGCGGCGGTCTTCCAGGTGTTCTTCACGGTGTCGCGCAGGCCGATGGGGTTGAACACGCAGATGGTGAACCACGCCCAGGCGGTCGACGGCATTTTGGCCGGCAGGACCACTTCCAGATCATCGGGCGGATGAAGCGTATAGGCGTGGTGGCGCAGGTGGCTGACCTGGAAACCGATGTGCGACCACCACGACAACAGCGAGATCACCCAGGAAAAGAATTGGTTGAGCCAGCGGGTGCGGAAGACGGTGTTGTGGGACAACTCGTGTATTCCGCAGCCGCCAAGGAACGAGGCGACGATTCCGTGAGCGAAGACCAGGAGCACCGTGGCCGCCCAATGCCAATGGCCGAAGCTGTAGAGCGCCAAGCCCGCGGTCAGGGCGTAGAGGCCGAGGAATCCCAGCGTCTGGCGAAACCCCAGCAGGTCGCTGCGCCCGCTGAGGCGCTTGAGCAGCTCCTTGTCGATGGGAGTGCGATACCAGTCGATCTGCCGGCCTTTGCGTATTTGCTCTGTCATTGGATTAAACCACTTGAGATTGCCCTTGCAGCTCCGTCACGATGCGGGGCATTTTACGAACATCCCGCTTTGCCCGCAAACGCCGGCAACGGGCGGATTATAACGGGGGGGGAACAGGGGGAATTACGTAGATCAGATGGCGCGAGATGTACCGGACCCCTTCGGTCGATGCGTGGATTGGTTTTGTGCGTTGCTGGCTTGGATGGAAGTGTGCTATTTTTCGCGGGCGAGCTGTTTGTCTGCCTGCCACACAGGGAGAACGAGCGTGATTCATTCCTTGCCCGCGCCACTTGCGCAGCGCGTGGATTCTCCCGCGCGGGGAAAGGTCCAGCCTCTGTGTCCATGGAAGCGCATTACAGTGGTGTTGCGCACTTTGGTACTGATGAGCGGGCTGGCCGGCATCCTGGTTTGTCAGAGGTCGATGGCCGCGGACGAACCGGCGGAGCCGCCGCCAGCCCCCCCTGCCCCGGCGGCAGAAAAAGTCCCCGCACCCGCGCCGGCCGAACGTGCTGCGGTTCCGGATGAAAAGGACGTGGCCGAGGCGATCAAGAACATCAAGGAACGGTTGAAGGACAAGTACCTGCACGCCAAAGGCCCGGAGCGGCGGGAACTGGCGCATGAGCTGCTCAAGATGGCGGAAGAAAAATCCGGCGCTGAGCGCTATGCGCTGCTGCGGGAAGGGCGGGATTTGGCCGCCGCCGCCGGAGATTCAGATGGCGCATTCGCCGCCGCGACGTTGGCCGAACGGTTCTATCTGTTGCCGGCGATGGATTGGCAGATCGCGGTGCTGCAGGAGATGCTGCGGAACGCCGGGGCGGACGATGCGGCTCATCTCACCGAGAAGATCGAGAGTGTACTGCATGATGCGGTCGCCGCCGACGACTTTGAACGAGCGGAAAAAATCCTCGCAATCCAGGAAGGCGCCGCCCGCAAGTCGCGCGATCCGGCGATGGAATCCAAGGCGCAAGGTGAGGGCCGGCGGCTGAAGGAACTCAAGGTTGAATGGGAGAAGCTCAAGACAGCGCGGGAAACGCTCAAGCGTTCTCCGGACGATGCCGCGGCCAATCTGGCGATGGGCAAGTATCTGTGCCTCTCCAAGCGCGACTGGGACCATGGCCTGAGTTACCTGGCAAAGGGGGCGGATGCCGCTCTGAAGTCCGCGGCGATTCTGGATGGCACCGGCGCCGATGAAGCCAAAGGCCAGGCGGAGGTGGGAGATGTCTGGTGGGCGCTGGCGGAGAAGTCCAAGAGTCCCGCCCGCGAGGTGCTGCGGCAGCGGGCGGGGTACTGGTATGACCTGGCTCTCGCCGGCTTGGGTGAGGAGAGGCAGGCAATCGTGAGCAAACGCCTGGCCATGGTCGAACAGACCGGCAGGGCGGGGAGCGGGCCGGCCATGAAGGTTGGCGAGGTGGTGAGCATTTCCAGCAAGATGCCGGGGATGTGCTGCAGGTTGCAAATGTCCCCGGACGGACGGCTGGTTGCGTTGGGCGGCGAGGGCAGCGTCGAGATTTGGGACCTCAAGACCACCAAGCGCCTGCAGGAGCTCAAGAAGACCGGGATTGCCGGAGGCATGGCCTTTTCGCCGGATGGGCGGCTTCTGGTCATCGGCACGCTCAGCGGGCATGTCGGGGTGTGGGATGTGAGCGCTGGCCAGGAGGTGCGCGAGATCACGGATTATGATTCTGGGGTGTACAGTGTTGCGTTCTCCGCCGACGGCCGGTTGGTCATGGCCAGTTGCGGCAGCTCCAAGATACGCTCGGATCGCAACGTCCGGTATTGGGATATCAAGACCGGTAAGGTGGCGGCGGAAAATCAGGAAGAGGTCAATTCCAATTCGGAGGTGCAGTTTCTTGCCACGCTCAAGGATGGTCACCTGGGGCAGATCCGCAATGGCTGGATCAGCATCTGGGACCTGCACACCCATGCCGCATTGCAATCCTTTTTTGTAAAGGACCTGGCGCCGCCGGCGTCGGCGGCCATGTCAGGTGATGGCCATCAGGCGATCATCGGCGGCGTCGACGGCGAACTGGCGATCTATGATGTCTCCACCGGCAAGCTGCTAAAGAAACTCAAGGGCCACGGGGCTGGAATCCTCATTGGTTTTCTCGCAATGGCGCCCGATGGCAAACGCTTTGCCAGCGCTGGCGCCGACCGGATGATTCGGGTATGGGATATGCGCACCGGCCAGAGCCTGCAGAGCTATGAGCTGCCGAAGAGACCATGCGGGGTGGCATACGGGCCCGATGGCCGTTGGATCGTCGCCGGGAGCATTGATGGCACCATCAAGGTGTGGGGCCTGCCATAGGGCTGGCGCGCACGGGCCACTGGCGCTGCAACGAGGAGCCAGTATGGTCCTCACCGCAGGCGCCGCGTGCCCGCCGAATTGCCCACCGCAGGTGCTCGCCGAATTGGCCGCCGCGAGTGTATAGTTGTGGCGATGCAGAAGAAGCGGAAAGTGCGGGAGTTGGCGATGCAGGTGTTGTTCCTGTGGGATACGCACGGGGTCGCGGATGAGGCGGAGGCGCGGCAGTTGGTGGCGGATGGGGCGGGGGATGAGGCGGTGCGGGAGGCGGCGGTGGCGCTGGCGCGGGGGGCGTGGGAGAACCGGGTGGTGGCGGATCAATGGGTGGAGCGGCTGGCGCCGCAGTGGCCGCCGCGGCGGCAGCCGGCGGTGGACCGGAATTTGATTCGGCTGGGCGTCTGGGAGATCACCGGCACGCAGACGCCGCCGAAGGTGGCGATTGATGAGGCGATTGAGCTGGCCAAGGAGTTTTCCACCAGCCAGAGCGCGGCGTTCGTCAACGGGGTGCTGGATGCGGTGTTGAAGGAGCACCAGGCGCTGGTGCAGGGGGTGGCGCCGCCGCCGCATGATCCGGATACGCTGGTGCCGGAGAATCCGGGGAGTTAGAAGGCGGAAGAGGGAAGATAGAAGTCGGAAGTCGGAAGTCGGAAGTCAGAAGGCAGAGGGCGGCGCGACGGCGGGGAAGCGATCCATCCGCCGGCGAGCGCTGCGGCGCGGGGAAAGGTCACGGCCTGCAGAGCAAGCGCGCTCGCCGCGATCCAGACGGTCGGCGACAATTCATGTCGCGCTCCTAATTGTCATGAGCGTAATTTTTGTCGCCGGCGCCAGGTGAGCACGATCAGCACGATGCCGCCGAGAAAGCCGACGATGTAGCTGGCCAGATGAGACCATAGATCGGCGATAAAGGGAACTTGTTTTTCCGGGGGGATGGCCGAGCGCAGCGCACCGGTGAGAAAGATCAGGCCATGGCGGGCCAACACGAATCCGGTGACGCCGGCGAGCAGGGCGCAGCCGGCCATGATTAGCAAAAGTACCGCGACGGGTTTTACGAGGGAAGCCGCCGCTGCTTCCGGGCGGCTGCCGAGGCGCGCGGCAATTGCAAGCGGAACTCCGAGGATCAGGCCGACCCACCAGGTCGCGATGATGCCCCAGCCCAGGCCGAGCAAGGTGGGCGATTCGGTGTGAAAGACTGGCGGATGGCCTATGGTGAAATATTCCACACAAATTCGCGCGGTGATCTGATCGTGAAGGATGCCGTAGATGATGGCCGCGAGGATGCACAAGCCGATGATCGCGAGGCTTTTTAGCACGCCGAATTCCTGCGTGAAGGATTTCATGGCGAGGGAACGGGAATGAGTGTACCGGCGGGTGGTGAAGGGGTCCATTTTGTGTAGCGGTCATTTCTGGCGGACCGCGCACTCTCGGTCTGGGTGTGGCATGGGCAACCTTGCCCATGCGCCCGAAGCGCAACGCTCTTCTCGTCGCACGGGTTTTCAACCCGTGCCGGAGACGGTCCGATCCAATAACGTGTGAGGATGCCGCAGCGTTTGGCACGGGTTAAGGAAAACCCGTGCTACGGGGCGGGGAGACGGGTGGGACGCCCGTGTTACGAAGAGCGCTGCGCTTCTGGCGCACGGGCTGGGTAGCCCGTGCCACAGGGGGGACACCGCATTTCAGGGACGCACCAGTTTGTTTTGCTGTCGAGGCGTGGCCTGACAACGGTGTGGCGGGGCACTACACTGGTGGCGGAATGCGATTTTTCTCCAAGACACTCGACAAGCTGAAGGGCGCGCTGCGGAAGACGGCGAAGGTGCTTAACACCGATATCCGCACGCTGTTCATTCCCGGGCGGCAGATCAATGAGCAGTTCCTGGTCGAGATGGAGGAGAAGCTGCTGCAGGCGGACATGGGGGTGAAGAACGTTGAGAAACTGGTGGGGGCGGTGCGGGAGCGCTGGCGGCTGGGGCGGATTCGCAACGCCGATGAGTGCCTGGCGATTATTCGAGAGCAGTTGCTGGTGGGTTGGCCGGAGCAGGACCGGGAATTGCGGTTTGCGCCGGCCGGGCCGACGGTGATTCTGGTGGCGGGGATCAATGGGGCGGGGAAGACCACCAGCATCAGCAAGCTGGCGTGGCTGCTCAAGACGCAGATGAACAAGAAGGTGATGCTGTGCGCCAGCGACACCTTTCGCGCCGCGGCCGTGGATCAGCTCAGCATCTGGGCGCAGCGCCTGGGCGTGGAGATCATCAAGCACAAGATGGGGGCTGATCCGGCCGCGGTTGCCTATGACGCCTGTGAGGCGGCCAAGGCGCGCAACATGGATGTGCTGATCGTCGATACCGCCGGGCGGCTGCACACCCAGGAGCACCTGATGCGTGAGCTGACCAAGATTCGGGACGTGGTGGCCAAGCGCATCGAGGGGGCGCCGCACGAGGTGTTGCTGGTGCTGGACGCGACCACCGGGCAGAACGCGATCGCGCAGGCGAAGAATTTCGGCCAGGCCATCGGCATCACCGGGATCATCCTGGCCAAGCTGGACGGGACGGCCCGCGGGGGAGTGGTCATTGCCATCCGTGACCAGCTCAACATTCCGGTGAAGTTCATTGGCCTGGGTGAGACGCCGGAGGATATTGAGACGTTTGACCCCAAGCGGTTTGTCGATGCCCTGTTCGGCGAACGGCCCGGAGATGCGTAAAACGTCGGGAGGGAGGAGGAGATACGGCTGGATTCGCAGAGGTGAGGCGAAGAGGTTTTAACGCCTTCGGCTACGGCTGCACTCATCCAGCCGTGGCAGAGAGGAATGATCTGCCCCACCAAATCAGGGCAAGTCCGCATGGAGCGCCGCCTCGGTTGCGAAAGCGAGGCTATGATTGACCGGCGCGCGTGTTGTACGTCCAGGAGGCCGGCCATGATGGATCGAGTGTTGCGGCTGCGAGGTTGGGGGGGGAAGGCGGGGCGGGGATTGCTGATTGCGGGCATCGCGATGGCGGCGGTGGTGGCGCCCGCGCCCGCGCGGGCGCCGGCCGGGCACATGCTGAATCTGGATGAGGAACAGGAGATCGGTGCGGAGATCCCGCCGCAGACCGGCGAGGTAACCCGTCCGACCACGGCTCCCAGCCGGGGGAAGCCGGTGGCGATCAAGGCCTGGTTGGCGCAGCTCGCCGAGCAGGATGCGGCCGTGCGCGAAGCAGCGCGGGCGAAGCTGATGGCGTTGCCGCGCGAGAGCCTCGATGATCTGGCCACGCTGGTGAAGGGCGCTCTGCCGCTGCAGCCCAGCCAGGTGGCGGTGCTGCGCGAGATCGTCACGCAGGTTTATCTTTCGGGCGAGCCTTATTCGGGGAACGCCCACTTCGGATTTCTCGGGCTGGCCTGGCAGCCGGATGACGAGCAGTCGGAGGTCGTCGAGGATGGGGTGGTGGTGCAGGATCGGCTGGCCGGATTTTGCGGCGCCCGGGCGCTGCGGGAAGGGGATGTGCTGATGTTCGCGCTGCACCCGCGCATCCGCCTGCGCACGCCGGATGACTTGCGGAGCGTGGTGCTGCGCATGAAGCCGGGCGAGACGCTGGAGCTGCAGGTGCTGCGGGCGGGCAAGGTGATCGAAGTGCCCATCGTGCTGGATGCGCTGCCGATGATCGGTGGGGGAATGGTGGGCGTCGATCAGATGCGCCGCGAGCGCATGGAAAAGGCGGATACATATTGGGAGCGGGTGTTTGCGCCGATGGTGGATGGGAAGGTATCTTAAGAGACTGTTTCAAAAGCATTTGCAATCGGGCCAATGATTACGGTGCCCCGTGACAGACAGGAATGTCTTGCCCCACCAAGAGACTACATTGACCCGAGGCAGACAAGAATGTCCGCCCCACCGGAAGAGCGTTCTAAAACGCTACGCGGGCAATCTACATCGAATGCAGGGCCATGCGGTTGCCTTCGCTGTCGAGGATGACGGCGCGGAAGCCGTGGGGGCCGATGGGATGCTTCGGCTGGAGTATTTTGCCGCCGAGTTTGGTCACGGCGGCGATGGCGTCATCGAGACGGCCCTGGGCGTTGAGATAAACCAGCGGGCCGGTGGCCGACGGCTTCTCGCCATCCTTCACGAAGACGCAGCCTCCATTGCCGTGTTCGTGGGGGAGAACGCCGATGGTCATGCCGGGAAACTGCTCCTTCTTGACCTCTTTGCCGAGGACGGCGGAATAAAACTTGATCGCGCGGTCGAGATCGACGGCGGGAATATCGAGCCAGACAACCTGATTGTGAACGTTTTCGGTGGACATGGGTTCCTTTCGAAAGAGTGAAGGCGAGGAAAATATAGTGCGGGACGGGCGGTGTGCAAGCAGCGACAGATCTCTTTCGTAGCACGGGTTTTCCTGAACCCGTGCCAGGCGGCGCGGGATCCTCATACGCTGTTGGAATCGGAAGGTGTCTGGCACGGGTTGGAAACCCGTGCTACGAAGAAGGAGCGCTGCGCTTCGGGCGCATGGGCAGGGTTGCCCATGCCACCATTGGCCGCCGCGGCGCCTCTAAATGACTGTGCTTAATTCCGCGCCGTCTGTCATCCTGAAGTACTCTG
>DAIOHQ010000128.1:0-13200 GCA_036744635.1 Tepidisphaeraceae bacterium
CGTGCATGCGCTGCTTGCGGGAGGTGATGTCATCCTGGCCGGGATAGTTGGTGCCGTCGGCGAACCAGAAGCTCAGCAGCTTCGACCGCACCGCTTTGGCGATGTTGATGCAGTCCATCACGTGGCGATGGGCGTGCTGGCGGGCGCGTTCATCGGGACTCGCGACCGAACCGAATTTGTAAACCTGGTCCTGGAAGAGATTGGGGTTGATCGAGCCGATCTTCACGCCGTGTCTGGCCGCAACCTCGGCCGTCGCGGTGGCATCCACGCCGACGCTGAAATCCCACAGCACGTGGACCGCCACCGTGGGGCAGCAGCCGGTGTATTTGTTGACCACGCCGGCATCGGCGAGCTTCTCCTCGATGGTGGACGCCGCCGCCGGCTGCAGGAACTTGCCGAAGCGCGTGCCGGTGTCGGCGTATCCCCAGCTCGGCGTCTCGATCTGAAAATCATCCAATAGGGTGAAGATTTTGTCGCGATCCATGCAAGTAAGAATACTCCCCGCCCGCTGGGCCGCAATTGAAGAATCACAGGGTGGGGGATGAGACGGCGGGCGGGCGGGTTTCGATTGCGGGGCGGTTGACCTCTTCGGAGCGCACGATGCGATTGCGGCCGGCATCCTTGGCGCGATAGAGGGCGGCATCCGCCTGGGCCACGAGCTGGTCGCTGTGCGCGGGGTGATTCAGCCGGATCGAGCCGACGCCCATCGACATCGTCACGCCATCCTCGCGCTTCAGGATCGCCGCGGATGCCTGGCGGAATTCCTGGCGGATGCGCTGGGCCACCGCCGCGGCCTCATCTTCGCTGGCGCGGGGAAGCAACAGCACGAATTCGTCGCCGCCGTAGCGCGCCGCCACGTCCATCTGCCGCATGTTGGCCGAGATCACCCGGCCGGCCATCACCAGCAACTGGTCGCCGATCTGGTGGCCGAACGTGTCGTTGAGCTGCTTGTAGCCGTCGAGGTCGATCATCACGCACGACAGGTCCTTGTCGTAGCGTTGCGCCTCGGCGAAGAGCTGGTCCAGCACCTTGCTGAAGTGCCGGCGGTTGTACAGGCCGGTCAGCGGATCAGTGGCCGCCATTTCCTCGACGCGCTTCAGCGAGGCCTCGAGCTGGGCGTTCTTGTCGCGCACCTGCTTGAGCGCCGCCTCGAGCTCCAGGCGCAGCGACTCGTTCTCGCGCTTCACCTTCGCCACGGTCAGGTTCTTTTCGATCACCAGCGGGATGGTGAACAGGTAGTCGCCGAACTTCACGATGTAGTCGGTCGCTCCGCGGCGGATCGCCTCGGCGGCGATTTGCCCCACGTTTTCCCCCGTCACCATGATGACCGGGGTGGTGGAAAGCGCCTTGATGCGCTCCAGCAGCTCCATCCCGGTGGAATCCGGGAGGTTGTAGTCGGAAAGGATCAGGTCAAAGGAATTCAGGTCCTGCTGCAGCGCGGTCCGGCAGCTATCGACGCCGGTGACGGTGCCGGCGCCGAAATAATCTTCCAACGCCTCTTTGATCAGGTCGCGCTGATCGGCGTCGTCTTCGATGATGAGCAGCCTTAACTTCTCCACGCTTCAGTTCTTTCTGCCAGAGGCTCCCCGCGCCACTTCTGCTTTTCACTTACGATACGATTCGCGGCCGTGCAAAAACGGACGTTGCCGCGGGGGGGTCAGCGGCGGCAGGAATCCGCCGGCAAATGGTGCTCGGGATACTGGTGAATCCGCAGCCAGTAATTCGTGCTGGCCAGCACCGTCCGCAGAAACTGTTCGGCGTTGGCCGGCTTGATCGTGTAGCTGTTGGCGCCATTGGCCGCCGCCGTCTTCATCTGTTCCTCGTCGCTCACGCCGGTCATCATCACAACCGGAATATTCCGCAACTCCGGCGATGCCTTGATCGCCTGCAGCGCTTCCTGCCCGTTCATGCCCGGCATCTCGATATCGAGGTAGATCAGCCCCGGGCGCGGAGCGTTGGCGTGCTCGCCCTGGCGGCGCAGAAATTCCAGCGCCTCGTGGCCGTTGGTCGCCTCGAAGACCGAATTGCTCACCTTGCACTCGGCGATCGCGTCGCGGATCAGCATGCGGCAATCCGGGTCGTCGTCGACGAGCAGAATCGTGATGGGTTGATCTTCCTGGTTCAGCATAAACTTTCCTCCACTATCGAATGTCGAAGGCGCCTTGGGAGCGACCATGGGAGTTCCTCGTTAATGACGGCTCGGATTCGCAGGCCGCCGACTGCGTGAAATTCGGTGATTGCCCGGCGGGCGCGCTGGCGGCCGCGGGCACGTACTGGCCATTGAACGTAAAGCGAAACGTGCTTCCCTCGCCGCGTTTGCTCTCCACCCAGATGCTGCCGCTGTAGGTCTCGATGATGCTCTTCACGCTGGCCAGGCCAACGCCCTTGCCGGCGACGTTGTTGGCCGCGCCATTGCGCCCGCGGCGGAAGACGAAGAAGACCTTGTCCAGGTCGTCGGGATCGATCCCCATCCCGGTGTCGCGCACGTAAAATTCCGCCTCGTTGGCCCGCACCTGACATCCCACGTGGATTTCCCTGGTCGGCCCGTCTCCCATGTATTTGATCGCATTGTCGATCAAATTCTGAAAAACCTGCCGCACGCGGGCGCGCTCGCAGTTCAGCACCGGCAGCGGGTTGTCGATCACCAGGGAAATCTCCTTGCTCTTCAGGTCGTTCTCGAACATCTCATCCAGCTCGCGCACCATCGCATCGATTTCGGTCGGCTCGATCTTCTGCCGTCGCGTCTTGATCCGCGACAGATCCAGCAGCTCGCCGATCAGGTCCGTCTCCACCTCGACGTTCTTCTGAATGCGTTCCAGCCGATGGATCACATCCTCATCGAACTTCTCGCGGTGCTTCATCAGCAGCATCGACGCCATGCCGCTGATGTTGCGCAGAGGAGCGTTCAGGTCGTGCGACACCGCCCGCAGGAAATCTTCCTTCTCCGCGATTTCGCTGGAGAGACGCTTGTTGGCCGCCTCGAACTGCTCGGTGCGAAGGTGTACTTTCGCCTCCAGGTCGCGATTCGCCTCGGCCAGCCGCTCGTTGGCCGACTCCAGCGCCTCCTGCTGGCTCTTCACCTTCTTTACCATCTCATTGAACGAGCGGGCGAGCGTGCCGATCATGTCCGGCCGATGGATCGCCACTTCAGCATCCAGGTCGCCGCTGGCGATCTTGTTGGTTGCATCCACCAGCGAACGGATGGGGTGAAAGATGCGATAGACCAGCAGGTATGCCAGCGGCAGCGAGATCAGCACGATCACCAGGCCGATCGCCAGCACGAAATAGTTGATGCGCTGAAGCTGGGCCTGCTCGCGGTTCTGCGACATTCCCACCGCGACGTATCCCAGCAAACGAATTCGAGTCGAATCGGCGACGGGGCGAACCGGCGAACCGGCGACAGGCTCTTCGCCGTTTTGCCCATTCGCCGTTTCGCCGTCTCGCCGTCTCGCCGGTTCGCCGCCTGGCAGGGGGGTCGGCGCACTCAACACCGGCGCCAGCACTTCGATATAATCTCCAAACACGCCCGTCTGGCGGTGGGCCTGCATCAAACCCTGTGTGTTCTGCCGCACTGCCAGCACCTGCATCCATCCGAAATCCGGATCGCGGCTGGCCAGGGAAAGTGGAATCGGGTGTGCGTCGGCGTTGAAGAACGCCACGAACAGCACGTTGCGGCTCTTGAGCATATCCTCCCCGATGCGATTCAGTTCCAGCGCATCGTCCGCCGACAGCGCCGGCTTGCTGGCCAGGGCAAGAGCGTAGGCGATTTGCCGCGATTGCTCGCCCATCAGGTCGGCCAGGCGCTCGCCGCTTTGGGTGACGAACATGTAGCAGCTTCCCCCCAGTCCCGCGCTCAACAGCGCCATGAAGCAGAGGATCAGCTTCCCCTGCAGACCGATGCGCGCTGTCAGCCGCCGATACCACGGCGACTTCTGCTCCCAGTCGCGGATGGTGCATTCGTACTCGGATTGTTGCGTTTTGGTCTCGCTCATGGCGCAATCATCGCTATTGATTTCTCATCGTCGCGCCGTCGGGGTGAGTTAATCAGAAGGCAGGCTAACTGGAGAAACCCCCCTGACTTTGGCAAGCAATGAGGACTTCGGTATGCGCAAAGGTGGGTTATCGGACTGCGGAGCGGGCGGTGATGCTGGCCGTCGAGCAAGCCTGCAGCATCAGTGGACGTTGCTTGAGCCGTGCTGTACAAGCAAGAAATAATCAAAGGAGCGCTTATGAAATTCCGTTAGTGGGTCAGTTTGGGTGCCACAGGTCGGCGTACTCTCAGACCTGTGTCTTACTGCGTCGCTACGCGGCACAGGTCTCGGAGTACCGCGACCTGTGGCACCCGGCAAGAAATAATCAAAGGATCGCTTATGAAATTCCTGCATGTGGCATCGATCCTCGCCGTCTTGGGCCTATCTCTCACCGCCTTCGCCGCCGATATGCCCGCCAGCAAGCCCGCCGATTACCAGATCGGCGAGATGCGCATGCAGGAATTCAAACCGATGGGATATCTCTATTCCGGCGCCATGGCCCACATCTCCGAAACTTACGAAAAGCTCATGCCCCAGATCTTCGCGGCCAAGCTTACGCCCGCCGAGACCGTGCGGGAAGTCTATATGTATTGGGAAGGTCCCGAATCTCCGAATAACGTGGTGCAGATTCAGGTGGGAACTAAATAAGTGCGTTGAGGACGGTGAAATTTCAAGCTCCGCCTGCGCCAAATCAGGGCACAAGTCGCGCTCCGGCGCCGACTCCGCCGCCGCCAAACCACACCATCAACCCGCCGCCGAATCATCCCGTGAACCCCGCCCCGGCGCCGCGTGAAAAGTAATGGGCGCACGAGTTGTGGGATGACCCGGCACCGGCGTATAAATCGGCGATGCAAACCCAAGCACTCGGCAAGTCATCCCTCGTCTCCACCCGCCTTTCCTACGGCTGCATGCGCATCGTCCACACCTGGACCCCATCTGATGTGACCGAAGAGCGCGCCAAGGCCGGCCGCCAGTCGGTCATCGCCGCCTACGAAGCCGGCTATACCCTCTTCGATCACGCCGACATCTACTGCCGCGGCATGTGCGAAACCGTCTTCGGGCAGGCGTTGCGCGAAGTGCCGGGCATGCGCAACCGCATCCTCATCGCCACCAAATGCGGCATCCGCTTTCCCGGCGAGCCGCGGGCCGATTCCCCGCATCGCTACGATTTCTCGGCCGACCATATCCTCTGGTCGTGCGAGCAGTCCCTCAAGCGCCTCGGCGTCGAGATGATTGACCTCTACCAGTTGCACCGCCCGGATGTGCTGATGAACCCGCCCGAAATCGCCCGCGCCTTCGACCAGCTCAAATCCCAGGGCAAGGTGCGCGAATTCGGCGTCAGCAACTTCTCGCCATCCCAGGTTGCCGCCCTGCAAAAACACCTGCCGCCCCCCCTACTGCCGCTGGCCGTCAATCAAGTTGAAATTCACCCGCTGCGCCTCGATTGTTTCTTCGATGGCACGCTCGACCAGTGCATCGCCGAAACCATCACGCCCCTGTCATGGAGTCCCCTGGCCGGCGGCATCGTGGCTGACGGCGGAACCATCGACCCCAAACACCCCAACCACGCCCCCTTGAGCAATCTTCTGAACGTGCTCGACGAGACTGCGGCCAAATATGATGTCGGCCGCACAGTCATTTCTCTGGCCTGGCTGCTGAAGCATCCCGCCAAGATCATCCCCATCATCGGTGCCACCAAGCCGGAAAATATCCGCCAAGCCACCCGCGCCGACGCCGTCGATCTCTCCCGCGAAGACTGGTATCGCATTCTTGTCGCCGCCCGCATGAAGCCGTTGCCGTGAGTAGCGGGGCCATCGCCAAACAGCGCGACTACCTGAAATGAGAAACGTGAAACATGAAGACCGGCCAACTGGCGACTCTTCACGTTTCACGTTTCATCCCTCATCCCTGTCTGCGCTCGGCCAGCACTTCGACGGAAATCGCGATGCGCGCCAAGACGCGCGAGGCGTATCCCATCACGATCCACATCCCGCCCCCCATGATCAGCAGAATCGCAGGCTCGGCCAACCGATCGATCGCGAATCCGATCCCGGCCGCGATCGCCAGCCATCCGAAATACACCACGATCCGGCCGATACCCTCCAGCGCCGCCATCGGCACATCGCGCCCCCCCGCCCGCCGCCCATCCCGATCCGCCTGATCCCCGGACGTATCAGTCATGCCATCTCCTTCCCGATAAAGTTCACCCCATCCGGCCATTCTGCGGGTTTTTGCGGAGAACGAAAGGGCGCGCTCTCAATGGTCATTTGTCATTGGTCATTTGCCGCACCTGCAAATGACCAATGACAAATGACCATTGACAAATGACCACCCCGCCGCCGTGGTTCTTTTCGGCGGTTGCTATATAATTTCCCCGACTGGTATCCGAGCGCTGCTGCGTCTGTTGACGGAGCATGCGCGAAATTTCCTGGAAGGAGCTTATGGCCTCGAAGCGCACGCCGCTGGCGGAAAAACTCGATGAAGTGAGAGACCGGATCGCCGCCGCCGCCGCCAAGGCCAGGCGCGAAGTCTCCGAAATCACGCTGATCGCGGTGACCAAAAACGCCGCCCCCGAGCAGGTGCGGGAAATCCTCCAGCTTGGCGTCGGCGACCTCGGCGAAAGCCGCGTGCAGGTGCTCACCCAGCGGGCGGCGCAGGTGAATGAATTCTTCGCCCGCCTGCAGCACGCAGGGGGGGCCGGCAACGAAGGCCTGCCCGCCAGGCTGCGCTGGCACATGGTCGGCCACCTCCAGCGCAACAAGATCAAGGCCATCCTGCCGCTGGTGAGCATGGTCCACAGCATTGACAGCCTCCGTCTGGCCGAGGAACTGGACGTGCAGGCGCTCAAGGCCAACAAGAAGATTCCCGTGCTTCTGCAGGTCAACGCCAGCGAAGAGGCCAGCAAGTTCGGCGTCGCCGTCGGCGCTGCCGTCCATCTCGCCGAGCAGCTCGATTCCATGTCCAACCTCCAGTTCATGGGCCTGATGACCATGGCCCCGCTGGAAGGCGGCGAGGCCGCCACCCGCGCCGCCTTCGCCCGCACCCGCGAGCTGTTTGAAGAGATGCGCTGGCACAAGATCGGCGGAACGTCCCTCAAGCACCTCAGCATGGGCATGAGCAATGACTTCGAAGCCGCCATCGCCGAAGGCGCCACCATGGTCCGCATCGGCAGCGCCCTCTTCGGCGGAAAAACCGATCATCTCCAGGAGGATGAAGAAAAATAGCAACGTCGCGCCAACAAACTTCACCACGGAGACACTGAGACACGGAGAAGAAATCATGCTGATGGCAGAAAAACTGACCGAACAGATTATTGGGGCTGCGATTGAGGTGCATCGGCATCTGGGGCCGGGTGTGCTCGAATCGGCATATGAAAAATGTCTGAGTCATGAGCTGACGCTGCGCGGCATCAAATTTCGAAGGCAGGTGAAGTTGCCTATCACCTATAAAGGGGTTGTGATCGACTGCGGATATCGAATCGATATTTTGGTCGAGGAAACCGTCGTCGTGGAGCTGAAGTGCATCGAGAAGGTCTTGCCCGTGCATGAGGCACAACTCCTGACCTATCTCAAGCTCAGTGGCAAGCGCGTGGGTCTGCTCATCAATTTCTTCGTTTCAATGCTGACTGAGGGAATCACGCGGCGGGTGCTTTGAAACTCCTCTCTCCGTGTCTCAGTGTCTCCGTGTTTTTCTGCCGTTGGAGTCTCAAAATCCAAAACGCCCAAAGGACACCCGAATCCAAAATGCCCCATGCCCGAGATCGATTTCTTCAACTTCTTCCGCTACACCCTGGGCACGGTGGCCACCGTCTATGCCACGGTCGTCACCCTGCAATCGCTCTGGGGCTGGTATGTCTATCTGGCCGGAAGTGATAAGTATATCGCCATCGCCCGCCGATACCTTGTGGTACACGGCCTGCGCCTGCGCTTCAAAACCTTTTGGGGCGATGTGCTGATTTCCCTGCTGTTGTGCTGGATTTTCCTGATGCTCTGGCATGCCCACGGGCTGATTCGTCAACTGGACCACGCGCTGCATGGCGGCTGAGCCTTCCAATCCGAGCGATATCAAGTTGCTGCCCGCCGGCAGCGGCGCCGAGCTGTCGACCACTCGCTCTGCCGCGCCTGCGCCCGCGACCGCCTCCAATCCCTCGCGGCAACTCTCGGAGCTTCCCAAGGACGAGCTGGCCCACCTCGCCGAAGAATTCGGCCTCGATCCCACCCGCTACAAGACCAACCAGCACCTCGTCGCGGCCATTCACGAGCGCCGCCAGTTGATCGCCGAAATGGACCGCGACGCCATGCTCGACGTCGTCAAATGGGGCCGCCGCCCGGTGACGATGAGCGCCGGCAAAGATCAGATTGCCCAGGAGATCGCCCGCATCCGCTCGATGCGCTTCGCCGGACTGTCGCAGCGCGGCCTGGTCACGCTCGCCCGGCTCCGCAGCGTCAACGTCCGCGGCGATGAGCCTGTGCCTCTGCTGGTCAAAAAACTGAAAAAGCAGGAAGGATTCTTCTCCCGCCTCAACCGCAAGCGCCGTTCGGTGCTCGGCTCCATCGTCTCCAACATGATCGGCGACACCGGCTCCACCGACTACCAGTTTCTCCCCCCCGGCGGCGGCGCTGCCGCTCCTTCCCGACCGGCCAGCATCAAGGAAGAAATCGAGGAATCCGGCCTGATCGGCGGCATCACCGGCCGCCTCAAGAAATCCGCCGACACCTACCTCAACCAGAAGCTCGATGAGATCGAAGCCCGCATCGACCGCAAGCTCGACGAAATCGACCGCCGCCTCGGCGAATGGCGCGACAAGGAAATCGCCAACCGCATCAAGATTCTCAAAGTCACCCTCTGGGCCAGCGTCATTGTCGCCGGCCTTTCACTTATCTATTCTTATGTTCAGGTCTACGGGCCAAAGAGCAACCCGCTCCCCGCCCGGGTCGAGCACGTCGCCAAACCGTAACGGTGTTATTTGTCATTGGTCATTGGTCATTGGTCATTTGCGAGTGCCTTAAATGACCAATGACCAATGACCAATGACCAAGTACTCGAAATATTCCCCTGTTCCGGCCGATTTCAATAATTGCTCCGCCCAATAAAGCCGAATATACCCTTGATTATGATGCATTATCTTGGCACAGCGGCGAAGTGGCTGGGGGCAGGATGCCTCACGCTGACGATCATCGGTTGTGCCAGCCGCGATGCCTCCACCCCGGCCGTCAACACCTACGTTGAAGGCGCCCGCGCCTATCGCGAAGGCGATCGCGATCATGCCATCAGCGCCCTGAGCAGCGCCGTCCAGCAGAACCCCGACCTCATCATGGCCCGCAAGATGCTCGGCGACATGTGCCGCAGCGGCGGCGATCTCGAAAACGCCGCCCAGCAATATGAAGCCGTCGTCCGCCTCGACCCCTACGGCTTTGAAAACTTCTACAATCTCGGCCTGACCTACCAGATGATGAACCGCCTCGAACAGGCCGCCAGCAACTATCTTAAATCACTCAAGCTCAACGCCAAAGACGCCGACGCCAACCTCAATCTCGGCCTCGTCTATCTCGCCCTTGGCCAGCCCGCCGACGCCGAAAAATATCTCCAGCAGGCGCTGGCGATCGATGCCAATCTCGGTTCCGCATGGGCCAACCTCGGCGTCGCCCTCGATGCCCAGGCCAAATACTCAGACGCCGAAAACGCCTACCGCAAAGCCCTCGAACTCGACCCCGTCCGTCCCTCCACGCTGGTGAATTTCGCCAGCAATCTGACCGTCCAGGGAAAATCCCAGGAAGCCATCCAGACCTTCGAGCAGGCCACCCAGCGCGAAGATTCCGCCCTCGCCCGCAAGCGCTACGGCGACGCCCTCGTCCTCGCCAAGCGCTACGATGACGCCATCGCCCAGTATGAAGCCGCCCTCAAGCTCAACAAGAATTATTTCCCCGCCCTCAACGCCGAAGGCCTCGCCAGAATCGCCCAATACAAGCAAGGCCTCGAGCTCGACGACTCCAAGCGCGGCGAGGCCATCAACCTCTGGCGCAAGAGCCTGGAAATCAAAAAAGATCAACCCAACGTCCAGGCCCTCATCCGCGACTGGGAAAAAAAGGCCCTCTTCAAAGACTGATACGCATCAATCTGCATGGACTGGTGGGGCGGACATTCCTGTCCGCCGTGGCCGGAGGAGCGGTGAATGTACTTTGTGAGGTGGGGCGGACATTCCTGTCCGCCGTGGCTGGAGGAGCGGTGGATGTACTTTGTGAGGTGGGGCGGACATTCCTGTCCGCCGTGGCCGGAGGAGCGGTGGATGTACTCATCCACCCGAGTCCGGCCACACAACTTGCTTCCCACCGGCGCCACTCTCCGCATATATTCCCCCCGTGCCCTCCCGCTTCATCCTCATCCTTCTCCTCTCCCTCCTCGCCTTCCTCGCCCTCCTCGGCTACCGCGACATCGTCGCCAGCCACGAAGCCCGCGTCGCCGAAACCGCCCGCGAGATGGCCGACTCCGGCTGGCCCTGGGATGCCGCGCGCGTCCAAACTCCCCAGGTCGCCCTCACCAATATCGACGGCGTCAAGCGCCTCTCCCCGGTCGAAAACGCGCCCTCGCTTCAAGTGAATCCCTGGATCGTCCCCACCATGGCCGGCCAGGTCCGCCTCCAGAAGCCGCCCCTTCCCTACTGGTGCGCCGCCATTCTCTTTCGCCTGATCGGCGCCACCGCCTTCGCCGCCCGCCTCACCCCCGCCCTCCTCGGCGTCCTCTCCACCTTCCTCCTCTACGATCTCGCCCGCCACCTCATCGGCCGGCGCACCGCCTTCTACGCCGCTCTCCTCTATCTCTCCAGCTTCTTCATCCCCTCAGAATACCGCAAAGCCATGGCCGATCCCTACCTCGCCTTCTTCACCCTCCTCTGCCTCTGGGCCTGGACCCGCGCGTGTGAAGCTTCCGGCCGCTTTGCCTTGAGTTGGTGGGGCAGACATTCTTGTCTGCCATCGCTGGATGAGCGGCAGGTGTACTCACCTGCCCGAATCCAGCCATATCTTCCCATGCCGCCGGAAGTATCACACGCCCCCCGCGCCAGCGCCGCCACGAAATTCATCCTCCTCTTCTACCTCTCCCTTGCCCTCGGCCTGCTCGCCAAGGGCCCTCCCCTCTTCGTCCACATCTTCATCCCCATCGCCCTCTATCACATCTGCTATCGCCGCCCCATCCCGCGCAATCTCCTCGCCCATCTCTGCGGCCTCGTCATCGTCGCGCTCATCGCCCTCCCCTGGCCGATCCTGGTCCTCCGCCAAATCCCCAACGCCCCCGAAATCTGGAAATACGAATCCATCGGCGAACTCACCGAAAACACCGAAAATGCCCGCCCCTGGTGGTTCTACATTCCAAACTTGTTCCCCCTCGCCCTCCCCTGGATCGGCCTGTGGATCATCGGCATCGCCCTCCCCTTCCTTCGCCGCGACAGCACAGCCGCGCGCCGGCGCAGACTCCTTTTCCCCCTCCTCTGGTACGCCGCCATCGTCTGCTTCTTCTCCTTCGTCCACCTGAAAAAGGTGGCCTATCTCCTCCCCGCCATGCCCGCCCAAACCCTCCTGCTCGCCCAGGCCGCGACCTGGTTCATCGCCCTCCTCCGCCGCCGCCCCAAACATCCCGCCCTCACCGCCTTCATCATCTCCCAATTCGCCGCCGGCTTTGCCTTCAGCCTCTATCTCGCCTACGAACTTCTGTTCGCCAAACCTCACCTCCCCGCCGCAATCGCCGCACCCCTGACGTTCATCGCCATCTCCGCCGCCCTTCTCCCTCTTCGCCCCATGTTACCCCACCATCCCTCCCGCTGGCTCATCACCCAATCCGTCGCCTACATCATCCTCCTCTTCCTTTTCTTCAATATGATCGGCGCCATAAAAGAAAATCGCCGCTCCCCGCGCGGCCAATTCGCCGGGCGCGTGGTGACACTCGCCTCCGAGCCCAACTCCGCGCTTTGCATGGAACGCATCTCCCCCGCCGCCCTTTTCAACCTCCCGCCCCACCCCAACCTCGATCATCCCGCCGACACGCTCTACGTTCTCGTCGAAGCCGGCGACTCCAGGAAAACCACCCTCGACTCCGGCCCCTTCGCCTACGCCTCCCCCAACCGCCAAATTCTCTCCATACAAAAAGCCGCCGAAGCCCCCACCCACTCCTGGCTCCTCTACCGACTCACCCTCGCCCCAAAATGATCCGCAATCCGGTGAGAACAGACATTCCTCCCGGTGGGGCAGACATTCTTGTCTGCCTCGGAGGATGCTACTCTCCCGGTGGGGCAGACATTCTTGTCTGCCTCGGGGGATGCTACTCTCCCGCTGGCGCAGACATTCCTCCCGGTGGGGCAGACATTCCTGTCTGCCGTTTGACAGGCATTCTTGCCTGTCATCTGCGCTGGTAGGGTACGCTTCGCGCACCAACCCCCACTCCCGCTCACTCACCCATGCGCCATATCGGTGCCCCTACCCCACCCGCTCCCCCACCTCCGCATTCACACCTGCAACTTCACGCCCTCTCTCTTTCATCCCCATCCCCCCGTCCAATTCCCCCAGCGGATGCAGCTCCCCGCTCCTGTCCAGATGCACGGCCACCTGATACCCCAGCAGCCGGCTCTTCATCCACCGAATCGCCAGCAGATCGCGGAAGCTCTTGAACAGCCGGTTCCACACCCCATATTTGCTCTCCCCGTGCAGCCGCGGATTGTTGCTCACCGCGATCTCCGTCACCGTGAATCCTTCCATCTTCAGCAGCGTCGGGATGAACCGGTGCAGGCCGCGATACAATTTCAGCTTCTCCACGCACTCCCGCCTAAACGCCCGATACGTACACCCCGCATCTGAAATATTCTCCTCACTCAGCCGGTTGCGCACCCAGTTGGCCGTCCGGCTCGACAGCACGCGGATAAAATTGTCCCCCTCCCCGCGCGTCGCCACCCGCGTCCCGCACACGCAATCCCATCCTTCGGCCAGTTTGGCCAGGAACGCCGGAATGTCGGCCGGATCGTTCTGCAGATCCGCATCCATCGTCATCACGTATTTCCCCCGCGCTGACCGCAGCCCCGCATCCGATGCCGCCGTCTCCCCGCAGTTCGCCCGAAAGCGCAGGCCGCGCACACGCGGATCGAGCTGCACCAGCTTCTCGATCTGCGCCCACGAGCCATCGCCTG
>DAIOHQ010000129.1:0-12993 GCA_036744635.1 Tepidisphaeraceae bacterium
AGGCAAGCCTCAATTAATCCCCGCGGCGCGCCCACCGTTCGTGGGGAAGGTCAGAACGCGCCGCCTCCCCTGTGCGAATCCAGCCCTATTTCGTTCCGCCGCTCGCACACCGCTGCAAACATTTCAAAAATCAAAATACAACTCGCTTCGCCAACCGATGTACAATGCAGCCGGGTCTGAAAACGTCGACCTGCGCACGGTTCGCTACATGAAACGCCGCGAGACCATCTTCGCCACCGCCCTGCTGGCCTCGCTGGCCCTTCATCTCGGCATCTGCGCCAGCGCCATCTACCGCTTCTATGCCGATGAGATGGTCACCTTCGGCCTATATCTTCCCGGACCACTCACCCACGGCGGAGTGCTTATCGAACGTGATTCCAACCGTGCCGGCCAATCGACCGGCACCGGTCAAGCCTTCAACGCCTCCGACGGCGAGCTTCCCATGATCGCCCGCCTCGCCGAACAGGAACAGGCCCCTTGGAGCAAGGATCCGATAGGCCCCGGCCGGATCGGCAATCTGCCCTCAGAATCTCTGCTGACCGAGATGGACAAAATACCCACCCCCGTGCGCGCCCAACTGCCGACCGCCGCCAGCGATCCACCCGTCCTTGGCATTCCCTCCTCAACACCTCCAATTCCCACGCCCCCCCAGCGGCCCCACAAGCTCATTGCCCTCGCGACCGCCGCCCCCGCGCCACAGGCCGATACCGTAAGCGCGGCGCCCGCGCCCGACATCCAAAATCCAAAACGCCCAGAGGGCACCCGAATCCAAAATTCCCCCGCTCCTCCCGCGGCCGATCCGCTTCCGCAGGGCGATTCGGAAATCGACGCGTTCTCTTCCAAGCTCACCGCTACCGCCGATCCGCGCTCCGGCAAGGTCGAAGCCCGCTTCGGCCGCAATGTCCGCACCACCCGCCCGCGGCTCACGCTCGCGGCCGAGCACGACCTGTGGGGCATGTCAAATCCCAGCGTCGTCCTGTCGATGAAGCTCGACGAAACCGGCAAGGTCGTCTCCGCCGACGTCGTCCGCACCAGCGGCAGCGTCGCGGTCGATCAGGCCTGCCAGATCGCCCTCTATGGCTGGTGGGTTGAGCCGCCCAAGGATGACAACGGCAATCCCCGCCCTGACTTCATCGTGATGACGCTCAATTTCCGCTGAACAGATGGATCGTCTACCCATGGTAAGATCACGTCGGCACGATGCACACAAACCGAATAAACCAAGCAGCAGTGAACGTCCCAATATGTTTGCAGGCACGAATCATGGGGAATCCAAGCACGATTTCATTAGAATCTCCCCGCCGACCCGAAGCCGGCGGCGGCACTTGAGATGAGTCACTGACGATGCAACTGGTCCAAACCATCGACGATTGCCGCCGCGAACGCGCCAAGCTTGGCCGCATCGCCCTGGTTCCCACCATGGGTGCCCTGCACGCCGGCCATCTCTCGCTGATCCGCGAAGCCCGCCGCTACGCGCCCCACGTCGCCGCCAGCATCTTCGTCAATCCCACCCAGTTCGGTCCGCGCGAAGACTTCACCCGCTATCCCCGGCCGATTCAGCACGACCTCAAGCTGTGCGAAGCCGCCGGCGTCGATCTGGTTTTCAATCCGCCCCCGGAGGAGATGCATCCCGAGCACCTCGCCGACATCGTCGTCGATCTCCCCTCCCTCACCAGCGTCCTCGATGGCAAGCACCGGCCCGGCCATTTCAAGGGCGTCTGCCAGGTGGTCGCGAAACTCTTCAACATCCTCCAGCCGCAGGTCGCCTGTTTCGGGCAGAAGGATTTTCAACAACTCCGCGTTCTCACCGCGATGGTCGAGGCGCTGGACTGGCCGATCGAGATCATCGGCTGCCCCACCATCCGCGAGCCCGATGGCCTGGCGATGAGCAGCCGCAACCAATATTTGTCCGCGGACGAGCGCGCCCGCGCCCTGGCGATCAGCCGATCGCTGATCCTCGCCGAGGCCGATGTGAAAAACGGCGTTCGCCAGACCAACCGCCTCGTCACCTCCATCCAGCGCCTGCTGCTCGAGCAGCACCTCAACATCGACTACGTCGCCGCGGTCGATCCGGTGACGCTCAGGAACGTGGATTCCGTCACCGGCCCCACCGTGCTGGCCATCGCCGCCCGCGTCGGCAACACCCGGCTGATCGACAACGTCGTGGTCTCGCCGTAACGTCTCCCGCAGCCAAAGGGAGATCGATATGAATGAGCTCGGATTCTGGGATTACACCTGCCCCACGCACGGCTCTCTCGAGCATTACACGCGAGAGGACTGGGATGAGCTTCTGGATGACATGGCCGCCGGCGGCTTCAATTCGCTGGTGCTGGGTATCAAGTGGCTGACCACCGGCTATCGCTCGAACTTCTCCTGGCTCGATCAGGAGCCGGGCAACGCCGCCATTGACTCCGACAACGCGACGATCCATTACGCACTGCAACAGGCCCGCCGCCGCGGCATTCGCACGTGGCTGCTGGTCGTCGCCAGCCAGTTCGATGTGGCCAAATTTGGCTTCGCCCCCGCCCGTACCGGCTACAACCCGGCGGAGAAAATTTCCGCCTACGATCTCGACCAGCCGGGAATCCCTGAGCGCATCCTCGCGCTCTTCGACGAAATCGCAACGCTGTTCGGCGCCGAGGCCGACGGAATCGTCGTCGAGTTGGAGTTCTGTGACGGCGAAGCACCCCACCGCATTCCGATCTACAACGAATGGGCCGAGAAGAACCGGCGCCCGCCGTTCGAGAAGATCAAGGCGATCGCGCTGGAGCCGCGCGGCTATCCATTTATGGATTGGCGCGACTTCACGACCTCGCGGCGCATCGACGTATTCAAGCAAATCGAAACCATTTGCCGCTCGGCCGGCTTCAACGGCAAGTTTTCCTCAATCGCCGAACTTGGAAATGCGCCGACGGTGGTGGTTGGCAACGTCAACCTGCAGGTGCTCCGCGCGGCGCTGCCGCACTGGGCCCTGGTGACCTACGACAGCATCTACGACCGTCGCGAGAACCGCCTGGCGACGATGGATTTCTGCGTCGAGCAGCCGCGCAAGCTCGGCTTTGAGGTCCTCTTCCTCACCCGCGGGGTGATGACCTGGACCTGGCCGCCGGACGGGCCGCCGATGGACCTTCTCGAGCAGTGGCGCATGTCTCTCGAAGACGCCGCACGCTTCGACCCCGAAGCGCTCTGGTTCATGGGCAGCGATGCCCGGCTCGATGGCCTGGTCTGCAGCAACAAAAAACTCCCGCGCTGGGGTTTCGCCACGGGCCGCGAGGCGCGCCACAAATTGATCGCAATGGCAAAAGACCTGGGCGTGCGGATCAAATAATCGCTCGCCGGGTAGTGGGTCAGCTTGGGTGCCACAGGTCGGCGTACTCGCAGACCTGTGTCTTACTGCATCGCTACGCGGCACAGGTCTCGGAATACCGCGACCTGTGGCACCCATAAATTTCAACCTGACCCATTGCCGCCCGCCGCCATCCCGCCCCACGGGGGCGCAGGCCTGTAGCCATGGGTAAAACCCGTGGGAAGGGTGCAACCCGCGGGAACGGCGCAACCATATCAGACCCGCGCATTGCGGAGGCTCAGCATCTCTCGGACCAGGGTGGCCGTGGTGGTGATATCGGGTTTTGACTGCTTGGCCCGCTCCAACAGTCGCTCCGCGTCCGGCCGGCGCTCACCAAGCGCCAGCAATGCCGCGATGGCATCCTCCTCCATGACCGGGCGGTGCGGGCCGGGCGCCGGCGACGCGGCTCGCTCCCCATATCCCGTCGCAAAATCCTTCACCTTGCCCGACAGCTCCGCGATGATCAGCTCGGCCGTGCGCTTGCCAATCCCCTGAAGTTGCACCAGGAAGCGCGCGTCCTTCGCCTCGATCGCCTGCGCGATCTGGCCGACCGGAATGGTCAACGCCCGCAGCGCTGTCTTGGGACCAATGCCTTTGACGGTAGTGAAGCGGTCAAAAAACTTGCGATCCTCCGGCCGCAGAAACCCAATCAGCCGCGGCTCAAGATTGCCGCGATTGGGATCGCCCTCCAGATACAGAATTGTGTGAAACGTCACCTGTTCGCCAAGGTTGACCTGCAGCTCGGTCAGGTCCGCGGCCGGAACCAGCAGCTCATACGTGAGTGCCCCCACGTTCAACTGCACGCGGTCCTCGTCCACCCGGCGGAGTTCTCCAGTTACGGCTGAAATCATAAGCGTGATGATAATGAACAATGCCCGCGAAATGAAAATTTCGCCACAATGAAAGGCGCCGCGGAGACAGATTTCGGCCGGCGGCGACACCCGGCACGATCATTTCTCACCCACGTCAATCGCTCGCGGCCTCTTTGTCGAAATGCGTGACCCCGCGCCGATGGCATACGCGCAGCACAGCGCCACCGCCAGCGCATCCGCCACATCCGGCGGCTCCGGCGGCGTCGCCAGCCCCCACACTGCCTGCACGGCGCGCTGCATCTGCACCTTGCTGGCGTGTCCCTGCCCGGCCACCGATTGCTTGACCCGATTGGCCGCGAACTGCTCGATGCGCACCCCGCGGCGCTGCGCCACCAGCAGGATCACCCCGCGGGCGTGGCCCATGATGATCGCGGTGCGCGGATGGGAATAGTGCGAGTAAAGCTGCTCCACCGCACAAATATCCGGCCGGTGTTCGACGAAAAGCTGATCGAGCTCGGTCTCCAGCTCGACCAGGCGCTCCGGCACCGATGTCTTGGGATTCAACCGGATCACGCCCCCATCCACCAGGCCCGGCTTCGGCAGCTTCCAATCGACTACACCGTAACCTGTGAGCTGCAAGCCAGGATCGATTCCAAGGATGCGCATGAATTTTCCATCGCAGGCGAAGACCAGACCATTGCCGCCGTCAGCGTAGCACGGGCGCTCGATGCCTGTCCAACGTCTTTCGTAGCACTTTCGTAGCACGGGTTTTCCTGAACCCGTGCGTCCGCGGTACGCCGCGAACCTCCGAATACAGTTTGGAATACCGACGGACACGGGTTCAGGAAAACCCGTGCTACGGACACACCTCTTCATACATCTCAACCATCTTCGGAAGAGTTGCATCGAGGGAATACTTCCGTGCGATCATCTGCTCCGCCGCCTCGCCCAGGCGCCGAAACGCCTCGGGATTCAGCAGCACCTCCACCGCACGCTCCGCCATCCCCTCCACGTCGAAGAAATCCACCAACAGGCCGTTTTCGCCATTGGCGATCATCTCCCGCACCGGCGGCGTATCCGATCCCAACACCACCGCCCCACAGCTCATCGCGTCCATCATGCTCCACGACAACACGAATGGCGCAGTCAGGTAGATGTGCAAATCGGTGCTGGCCAAGAGCCGCGCCAGCTCCCCCGGCTCAAGCCGGCCGACGAACGCAAATTTCGACAGGTCAAACTCCTCCCGCGCCAGCACCCATTCCTTGAACGTCTTCTTCCCCTCCAGATATCCCTCATCGCCTCCGTAGGCCACCCGGTCGCTGCCAACGACAATGAAGATCACATCAGGAAATTGTTCGGCGATGCGTTTGGCGCAGCGCATGAAAATATCAAACCCGCGCATGCTCTCGAACCCCCGGCTGACGTAAGTGACGATGCGCGTCGTCGGCCCCACCTGAACCCCGCCGATGGTCCGCGCGGCCCGCTGCGGAATCGGCGGGCGCAGCGCTCCATCATGTCCGTGGTAGATTCCCCGGTCGATTCCATCGAAAATCACCCGCAGCTTCGGCTGATATTCCGGAGGAAACCGCGACTTCTGAAATCGCGTCGGCGCATACCCGGCATGGCAATTTTGCAGGTCCAGCAACAGCATCGCATTGCGGCACCGCGCCCGCGCATACTGCATGTCATCGAGTTTCCACCCCAGGTCGGACCGGAAATCCATGTCATCATCCGGCTCGTGCGGCCGATAGTAATATTCAAACAGGTTGATGATTGGCGTCTTGGGGTACAATTCGCGCAGGAAAAGCGTGCTGCCGAATCCACTGTGCCCCACGATCAAGTCCGGCCGGATATCCGGCCGATCCTTCAGCGCCCGATACACCGCATCGCACTGCCAAACGCTATTCTCGAACGTGCGCGAACAAAAGTGCGTCGTCTGGGTTGCCCCCCCACTCGGTTGGTGCTGCATCTTCTCCACGCCCCCATCAAATCCGTCCGCCGTGCGGCTCACAAAGGTGCATCGCCAGCCCGGCTTCGCGGCCAGCAGCTTCGCGATATGCCCAAACTGCGCCGGGTAATTAGGATGAACATATAGAACGTGCATGACTAATGTAGGTCATCCGCCGGACGCGCACTCCCGAACCCGAGTGAATTCAGGCTATTGAGTGCATTTTGCAGCAACAAAGAAAACGGGGCCAAAAGTCTCGCGACTTTCGGCCCCGCAACTGTATCCAACTTGTGGTGCTTTGCTAGTACATCCCGCCCATTCCCCCGCCCGGGGCTCCGGCGGGTTCGGGTTTGTCTTCTTTGATCTCGCTGACGATCGCATCGGTCGTGAGCAGCAGGCTCGCAATCGAAGCGGCGTTCTGCAGGGCGCTGCGCTCGACCTTGGTCGGGACGATCACGCCCATCTTCATCAGGTCGCCGTACTCGTGGGTGAGGGCGTTGTAGCCGAAGTTGCCTTCGCCTTCCTTCACCTTCTGCGCGATGACGGCGCCATCAACGCCGGCGTTTTCGGCGATCTGCTTGATCGGGGCCTCAACGGCGCGGCGGACGATTTCCACGCCCAGAGCGATGTCTTCGTTGTTGGCGCGCTTCTTGACGCCGTCCAGCACTTTGCGGGCGGCGCGAATGACCGCGACGCCGCCGCCGGGAAGAATGCCTTCCTCCACCGCGGCGCGGCAGGCGTGCAGCGCATCTTCCACGCGGGCCTTCTTTTCCTTCATGGCGACTTCGGTGGCCGCCCCGACCTGAATCTGGGCGACGCCGCCGGCCAGCTTGGCCAGCCGCTCCTGCAATTTCTCGCGGTCGTAGTCGCTGGTATTGGCCTCGATCTCGTTCTTCAGCGCGTCGATGCGCCCCTTGATGGCCTTGTTATCGCCGGCGCCTTCGATCAGCGTCGTGTTGTCCTTGTCGACGCGAATGCTCTTGGCCCGGCCAAGGCTCGACAGCTCGACGTTCTCAAGCTTCTCGCCGAGTTCTTCAAAGATCGCCCGGCCGCCGGTGACGATGGCGATGTCTTCCAGCATGGCCTTGCGGCGATCGCCGAAGCCCGGCGCCTTCACCGCGGCCACCTTCAGCGTGCCGCGCAGCTTGTTCACCACCAGGGTGGCAAGGGCTTCGCCTTCGATATCCTCGGCGATGATGAGCATCGGCTTGCCGGCTTCGGCGGCCTTGCTCAGGATCGGCACCAGATCGCGGGCGCTGCTGATCTTCTTCTCGTGAATCAGGATGTAGGCATCCTCGAGCACCGCTTCCATCGTCTGCGGATCGGTGACGAAGTGCGGCGACAGGTAGCCCTTGTCGAACTGCATTCCTTCGACCAGCTCGACGTGGGTATCGAGGCTCTTGCCTTCCTCGACCGTAATCACGCCGTCCTTTCCCACCTTGTCCATGGCGTCGGCGATCATCTTGCCGATCTGCTCATCCTGGTTGGCGGACGATGTGCCGACCTGGGCGACTTCCTTCGACGAATCCACCTTCTTGCTCATCTTCTTGAGCTCTTCGACGATGGCGTCGACGGCGAGGTTGATGCCGCGCTGGATCTGCGTCGGGTTGGCGCCGCTGGCCACGTTCTTCATCCCTTCGGAGAAGATCGCTTCGGCGTAGACGGTGGCGGTGGTGGTGCCGTCGCCGGCGACGGTGGAAGTCTTGCTGGCGACTTCCTTCACCATCTGCGCGCCCATGTTTTCATACGAGTCTTCCAGCTCGATTTCCTTGGCGACGGTTACGCCGTCCTTGGTGACGGTGGGAGAGCCGAAGGATTTTTCCAGAACCACGTTGCGGCCGGAGGGGCCGAGCGTGACCTTGACGGCGCGGGCGAGTTTCTTGACGCCGCGGAGAATGCTCTCGCGGGCTTCCTGATCGTATGCGATGCGTTTGGCTGCCATGTTTTTCTCCTTAATGCTGAATGATGAATGCTGAAGTATGAACGAAGACGCGGAAGCTGCCTGCTGATTTGGTCAGCATTCAGCATTCCGCATTCATCATTCGACCACGGCCAGGACGTCATCCTCGCTCATGATCATGACTTCTTCGCCGTCGAGCTTGATCTCGGTGCCGGCGTAGCTGGTGAAGATGACCTCGTCGCCTTTCTTGACGGAAAACGGGGCGCGCTCACCGCTGTCGAGGCGCTTGCCGTCGCCGATGGCCAGCACCTTGCCGCGCTTGGGCTTTTCCTTGGCGCTGTCAGGAAGGACGATGCCGGACTTGGTTTTGGACTCGGCCTCGACGCGCTTGACGAGAATCTTGTCGCCGAGAGGACGCAGTTTGGACATTGCTAGACTCCTTGTGAAATAGTTGCAAGTTACCAGTTGCCAGTTGGATCGTTCGGCCGGTTCACTAGCAACTGGCAACTAGGAACCGGCAACTAAATTGTTATCCTTCGTTAGGCCACTTTCCTTCATAATGCCGCCGGATGACGCGGGCCAGGGCGTCGAGCAGCAGGTTGAAATCCACCGGCTTGGAAAGCACGCTGAACACGTGCATTCCCAACGCCTCATGCAGCAGGTGGTCGGTCATGTGGTTGGCCAGCAAAATTGCCGGCGGCGCGTTCTGCAATTCGCGCATCAACTTGACCACCTGCAGGCCGCCAAGCTGAGGCATCTGGGCATCGAGCACGGCCACGTGAACCGGCGTCGACTCAATCAGGTGCAGCGCATCGCGCCCAGACCGCGCCGAAATCGTCAACACACCCTGCGGCTCGAGCAACTGGCGGACGGTCTGATGCCAACCTTCCTGCTCGTTGGCCAGCAGCACCGTCAGGCGATTGTTGTGGTTCGTATGGACCATCATCGTTGCCCGCGCCGCGGCGGTCTCGCTCAGCCTCCCATAACAACCGCCGTGCCGCTGACGGGCTTGCCAATAATGGCTTTAAGTGGATGTCGATGCGCAGGTTAGGATAGCACACGAGTTGTGCGATTCACGAGGCGTTCTGCCAAAGCTGGAATCGGTCCGCAGCCGCCTGCCAAGCTGGCAGCAGGCTAATCGAAGTAGGCTGCGGCCTTGCCCGGCGAGGCGTTTTTCACCTCGATACGATACCACCACCACGGGGGGATACGTACGGTAAGGGTGTCAGTTTGAGGTGCGGGCCGACGGGCGCTGACGACGGTGATGAGCTTTTCGGATGTCGGGCCGAGCAGGATCTCGCAGGAGGAATGGGCATCCTTGGCTGGTTGAAATTCCACCGGGATGTGAAGGGTCAGGGGGCGGTCGGAGGTGTTCTGGATGGCGGCGCCAAGTGCGATTTGCCGCTCGGTAATCTGGCCATGAACGAGCGGAATGGCGAGGCGGGCTTGGGAGACTCCGACGACATTGGCGGGGTTGGGATGAGAAATCGACTTGGTGATCGTTGCCCGGGCCTCGATGGTCAGGCCGGCGACGTCGAGCAGCAACTTTTCGCTACGGCAGTCGATGGCCGAGAGGTCGGGGGTCTCGCTGGTATTCATGTCGTACATGCGGCCATGCAGGCGAAGCGACCCGCCGGCGAGGTTGTCGGCGATTTTGACCGACTCGCGCTGGTGATAGCGGTATAGAACGCCAAGTTCCATTCGCGGGGCGGGGAACTCTTTGGAGCCTTCGATCAGCAGCGGATTGACGTCGCCGGTGAGGGAGTGGTGGCGTTTGATGGTGAAGGAGGAGCCGATGGCGTGCAGGCCGGCGCCGCAGCGGAAGGTGAGCAAGTTGTCGATATTCAGGCTCTTGACGTTCACGAGCTTGAGGCCGACCGGCGGTTGAAAACCTTTGGGGGGATGAGGATGGCCGGAGACGCGGATCTTGTTGATCGAGCCAAAGTCGCCGCCGGTGATCTTGACCAGCGCCTCTTTGGGGCGGTCGCCAAGGCTGAGGATGCCGACCGAGAAGTTGTTGCACTCGACGAAGTTCAGGCCGACGGTCTGGGTGTCGGGGGAGAAATTTTCGAAGTATTGGATGGTCACATCCGCGCAGTCTTCAAATTGGGAGCCTTCGACGCAGTTGCGGTCCCAGATGAACTGGAAGGAGCCGAACGCCTCAATGGCGCGCCAGTAGACGGCCCGGCCGCAGTTGGATGCGTAAAGCTCGCGAATCTTGGTGGAGCGGATTCGTTTTGAGGCGTCGGCGGAGGCGTCAGCGCGCAGGACGGTGCCGGCAAAGTCGGTGGCGCCTACGCCAATGTCGCACAGATCGAGGTCTTCGCAGAGCAGGCCGACATCGGTGGATTTTCCGCCCTTGTCGAGGTGGATGTCGGTGTAGGCGCCGCGGTGGCCGTGCAGATGGACGGCGGTTTTGATGCCGGGATCGGGGCGGAGGGCGCCTTGCACGATAACGCTGAAGCGTTCGCCATGCCCGGCGGACCACTGGCCTTCGGAGGTGGTGTTGCGATAGCCGCCATCGAGGTCGATAGTTGCGGCGATGCGGGCGAGGCCGGGAATGAGGAGTGTGCCGGTGGGATGGCCGGCCAGCTTCATGGCGTTGAAGGCGGCCATGATCGCGGGGGAGTCATCCTGTTTGCCGTCGAGGGCAGCGCCGAAGTCGCGCACATTGAATATCCGGGCGGAGAGGAGCGGATCATTCGGATTGGTCGCCGCGGGGAGAGCGGGCGCGCCGAGGGCGCGGGTGGCCAACGAGGCAATGCCGGCGGCCGAGGCGGATGTCAGAAACGAGCGACGGTCGAGGGGCATCGGTCGATCCCTCAGCGGCGGTTAGCATTGTTCTGCTGCTGCTGGGCGCGGCGGGCATCTGCGGCGCGGCGGTTGATGTCGGCTATCTGTCGGCTGCGATCTGCTTCCAGGCGGGATTCATCGGCCTTCGCCTTGGTGAGTTCCGTCTCCGCGGCCTTCACCTTGACTTTGGCGTCATTCACTTTCTTGCGCGCTGTCAGCCATTCGACGTCGCCAACCACGAGAGACTCGAGCTCCTTCTGCAGGTCCTGCACAGCGGTATTGGCATCCGTGAGCTCCGTCTTGGTTTTCTGTACTTTGCTGTCGGCGGCGAGGGCGTCGGCCTCCATCTTGGTCACCGCGGTGGCCGCGTCGCGTTTTTTGGTAGCCGCGGCGACACGGTCCTCCTGGGTGGCGTTGGCGTTGGCGTTCACCTTGTCGAAATCGATCGAGGCGGCTTTCTCGGCTTTGGCGGCAGCCTGGTAGCTGTCTTTGGCCTTGAGCGCCTCGAGCACAGGCTCGCGCGCGGTGTCATAATTTACCTGCGCCTGCTTGAGGGCGGATTGGGCGGTGCGCCATTCGGGCTTGGCCTGAAATTCGGATTGCAGCCTTTCGCGGACGGCGTTGGCGTCAGCGGTGACCTTGTTGAATTCCTTCTGGGCGTCGGCGACGACCTTGCCGGCGTTTTCCGAGGCTTGGTGGCTGATGGGCGGCGGATAGGCCTCGTCGGCATTTACGAAAGCGGAAAGACAACCGGCGATCAGAATCGCTGCGGCGATGGTATATTTCATACCTTCTCCTTTTAGACGCAAAGTATAGCAAATTTTGTCACTTGTTTGTCAAACCAATTGGATCACGGCCGGGGGCGGCTATGCGACGGCGTTCGAGGAGGGAGCCTTCGAGCCGGTAGAGCTCCACGAGGGCTTTGAGGTGGGAGACAACTGCCTCGATTTCGTTGATCTGGCTGGCGACCAGATCGCGCTGGGCCTGGGCAACCAGCAGAGAGGTGGATTTCCCGATGCGGAATTTTTCGGTTTCGGTGGTGAGCTTCACCTCCTGCAGGCGGCGGGTGGCGGCGGTGGCGACGATCTGCTGGGCGGTGCGCTGGACTTCGACATAGGCCGTGCGCACGTCCACCTGCACGAGTTGGGCGGCGTTGTTGACGGCCTCGGTGGATTGCTCGCGGGTGAGGACGGCGCGGCGGAACTGGGCCTCGGCGTCGCGGCTGGTGATGGGCAGGTCAAAGCGCAGGCCGACTGCGGCGTCGTACCCTTTTCCCTTGAGATCGGAGATGGCGCCGCCGAAGGAGCTGGAATAGCCGGTCTTGCCGAGGGTGACGAACAGGTCCATGCGCGGAAGCAGGCCGTTGCGGGTGCGGACGATCTCGAGATCGCCGCGTTGAACCTGCAGGCGGGCCTGGTTGAGATCCGGGCGCATCTGCAGGGCGAGGTCGGCGTGATTTTCCACATCATCCAACACATCCGCCGGAATGAAGGGATGGTTGCGGAGCTGGATGGGGCGGCTCCAGAAGTTACCGCTGGTCTCGCCGTCGTCCGCGCCTGCAGCGCCCGGGGGATTGAGCAGGCGGAGCAGGCGCAGGCGGGTGGATTCCAGGTTGGCGCGGGCGTTGATGAGGTCTTCGCGGCGGGTGGCCAATTCCGCCTCGGCGGCAGCGCGTTCGGTTTCGGCGAGCTTGCCGACGCGAATCAACTCGTTGGTCTGATCGAGCTGCTGGCCGGCGAGACTGAGAGATTCAGTGAAGATGTCAATTTGGCGCTGGGAGAGGGCGTAGTCCCAGTAGGTTTCCTCGACCTGCGCCACCAGCGATTCGGCGAAGCCGCGCAATTCGTACTGCGAGAGTTTGGTGTCGATACGGGCCTCGCGGAGTGCGGCGAGATTGACGTCGGCGCCCGCGCCGCGAAGCAGGGATTGGGTGACGGTGAGGCCGAGGCGGGCGGTGTCGGAGTAGAAATCGAAGTCGTTGTAGTCGGCGGTGGCATCCACCGCGACGGTGGTGCCGGTGGGGAAAAACTGCTGCACACTGGCCTGGGCGCTGGCGGTGTTGGCGATAACATCGCGGCGGCGGGTAGTGCCGCCGCCGGCAGCGCGGTCAGATTTGCCGGCCTGCACCTGGCCGGTGAGGGCGGGGTCAAAGGCGGCGCGCCGCTGCTGCTCGAAGGTGCGGCGGAGGGCGGGG
>DAIOHQ010000130.1:0-12978 GCA_036744635.1 Tepidisphaeraceae bacterium
GGGTGGGAGCTGATTCTTCCAACAGCTTATCGAACTCCGACAGCCTGGCTTCGATCACCCTGGGCGGGGTGAGGTCATCCTGCACCGTCTCCAGGGTTTTCAGGCCGTTGCCGGTGATGCTGATGACAATCGAGTCATTCCTGGGAATCCTTCCCTGCTGGATCAGCTTCATGGCCGCGGCCAGGGTGGTGCCGCCGGCGGGCTCGGTCCAGATGCCCTCGGTCCTGGCGAGCAGCTTGATGGCGTCGATGATCTCGCGGTCGCTGGCGGATTCGCCCCAGCCGCCGGATTCTTTCACCGCCTGATAGACGTAATAGCCATCGGCGGGGTTGCCGATGGCGATGGACTTGGCAATCGTGTTGGGCTTCTGCGGCTCGATGAGGTCGATGCCCTTGTGGATGGCGGTGACGACCGGATTGCAGCCGGCGGCCTGTGCCGAATAAATCTTCGGCTTGTTGTCTTCAACCAGTCCCAACTCAATGAACTCCTGATAGGCCTTGTAGATCTTGGGCAGGATGGTGCCGCCGGCGGTGGGGACGATGGTGTGCTGCGGCAGGGCCCAGCCGAACTGCTCGGCGATTTCAAAGCCGAAGGTCTTGGCGCCTTCGGTGTAGTAGGGGCGGAGGTTGACGTTGACGATGGCCCAGCCGTACTTGTCGGCGATTTCGGTGCAGAGGCGGTTGACGTCATCGTAGGTGCCGCGGATGCGCACCATGGTCGGGCCGAAGATCAGGCTGCCGAGCACTTTGCCCTGTTCCAGATCATGCGGAATCATGACATAGCATTTGATGCCGGCCATGGCGGCGTGGGCGGCGGTGGAGTTGGCGAGGTTGCCGGTGGAGGCGCAGCCGACGGTGTCGAAGCCGAATTCGATGGCCTTGGAGATGGCCACGGAAACCACCCGTTCCTTGTAGGAGTAGGTGGGGTAGTTGCAGGAGTCATCCTTGATCCAGAGGTTGCTGCAGCCGAGTTCTTTGGCCAGGCGGTCGGCCTTGCGGAAGGGGGTGAAGCCGGAGTGGAAACCGGTCCTGGGCGCGCCGGCCAGGGGAAGCAGGTCCTTGTAGCGCCAGAGGCTCTTGGGGCCTTTGGCGATCGATTCGCGGGTGACCTTTCCCTTCATCCTGGCGTAGTCATACTCGACCTCGTAGGGGCCGAAGCAGGCCTCGCAGACGTGGACCGGGGAGACCGGGGCGCGGTTGCCGCATTCCTTGCACTTGAGACCGATGACGTAGCTCATAACTCTCCCAACAAAAAAACCTCTCCATTAAGAAGAGGCGTGCTCGGCGTCACAGCTTCTTCTTATCTTCCCTGTCCACGACCGACAGGCGGGAGTTAGCACCTCCGCATTGACTGGTTGGCCCCGAAAGGACCTCATCCAGCCCGCTGGTTGCTGTGGCTTCATCGGGCCCGGGCCCTCGACCACTCTCGATAAGAGGCTCGAATTTTGGGGGGATTTTACCGGAGGCAGCGGATTTGTCAAGATTTGAAAATGGAGGAAGGCACGGAGGGGCGAAGGCACGGAGGGACGGAGGGACGAAGCGACGAAGCGACGGAGGGGGGGAGGCTCCGTCGCTGCGGCGACGCGGGTGAATTCCTTCGTTCTTCTGTGGCTTCGCGTCTCTGTGCCTCCAGCTTCCGACAGCCCTGATAAACCTTCCGACAGGCTTGGCGGAGCTTCGGCCAATCGTGGGGGAAGTTCTGACAAGCCTGAGAATTCTTCCGCCAACCCCGCCGCAACGTTTGGCCAGCCCGCGAACCCGTTCGGCAAGCCCGCGGATTCTTCCCGCAAGCCTGCGCATTCTTTCCGCAGGGTGAATGATGGTTCCACTCAGGTGAATGCTTCTTCCCCGCAACTGAATCCTTCTTCCATTCAGGTGAATTATTCTTCCCCGCAGGTGAATACTTCTTCCGCTCACCTGAATACTTCTTCCGCTCACCTGAATGGTCCTTCCATTCACCTGAATAATCCTTCCGCTCAGGTGAATTCTTCTTCCATTCAGGTGAATGATTGTTCCCTGCAGGTGAATTTATTCTTCCCGCAAGCCGCTGCCCCCTCAGCCAACGCCGCGGAAGCGATTTTTCCCGGACCGGGCAGATTCCCGCGGTTATCGCCCCTCCTCCGCCCCGACCGGCGGCAGAGGGGGCCGAGCAAAATTTTCCCCCCCCGCCAAAGTCTCCCGCCCCGCGTGCCGAAGTACCCCATGGCGGCGGCGTGGTGGCGAGAGCGACGGCCTGAAGGGAGGAAGCGACGTGGCGGAGGGGCGGAGGCCAACACGTGGCACGGGCAACCTTGCCCGTGCGCCCGAGCGCCAGCGATCCCGTGACATATCGCAGCAACCTGCACGACCGGCCGTCAAACCAATCCGAAAAATAGGCGGACAAAGCTGCCACCCTCCAACGGGCCGTCCTCACACCACTCCAAGCAGCAATCCACTCTGAGGGGCGAAAGCATGCGCGCGGCCGGAGGGGGGAAGGGAGGTGGAGTGGGCGGTTTCAGGAGGGAGAGGCGGAACATCTTGGGCCCCTATGGGTTCCGCCGCTTCCGCCTGGATGAGTGAGAAAAGCGCTGAAATGATCTTGACCCCGCTGGCCTTGCCGCCTATCCCGCTCCGTCAGTTCCGTTCCAGGGTAGTAGTCCCTGTATCTCGGGCGCTTGGACCGTAATCTCCCATTGGACGTTCAAGCGGCCCTTCGGTGCCATTCTTTGCCGGACCCAGACCGGAAGGAATTCATTGTCATTGAAAGCCGTCGTATACGGATTCCCGGCTTCTCGGACCCGAGGATCGATTATCCGCGAGAAGTGAGCACCGTACGCGGATTCGTTATCCTTCTTGAAATAAAACATCGCGCGCCCCGTCTGCTTATGGATTCGCACAAACTTGACTGATGCTTCAACCCAGTCTCGCTTCGGCGGCGGCAGGGTGAGGGGTTCGACGATTACCGCGCGTTCGATGGACCCAAGGGTGATAAGCGGCGTCTTGTTTGTGTCCAAGACCCGGATTCGAGTGCATGAGCGCTCAAGCGGTTGCGTTGCTGCCATTAACTGCTCGTCAAGCCGCTCCGTGATTTGGCGTTGTTTGGACGCCCGCGGTCCTTCCTCAAGGTCTTCATTGTCATCTTCCGCCACGTCCAAACTCATCTGTTCGTCCGTTGCCACGACTCTAGATGTGAGGTCTATTCCGTTCTGTGTCACCATTTGTTCGAGGGCAGCGGCAATTTCCTCGACGTTTGTTGTCTTTCGCTTCGTTTCAACGAAGATCGCGACAAGATCGCGAAACCATTTTATAAGCCGCTTTGTGCAGACTTCATAGGACTGATTAGCGCCCTTCTTAATCCACTCACTCGCTGAAAGAAGCAGCACGAACTCCACGACAGTTAAGAAAGAGCCTTCCCGTTCAGGTCGGATTTGAAGGTCCAGAACGTCGTTCAGCCGCAACTCCCCGAAGTCGATCTCTGCCCGCAGCTTCAGGTCGCTCGCCATCCTAAAGAATCGCTGCCAACCATCGAGCGACTGCGCGTATTCTTCGAAATTCAGCCGAGAACGATCCGCGGATGCCCCGGAGAATTCGATTGACAGAACGAAGGAATGAGTTGCAGAGGAATCGTCTGACATATTGCCTCAGCCAATAAGCGCATGAGCAATCGTTCGTGAACACACCCCAGCGTTACATCTTCTGCACGTGCTCCTCGCCAATAGCCAACAGCGCGGCTCCGCTACGCTGCACGCCAATGGTCGGGATTGCCCTTATTGGTGTTCCGGACTCGCGCGACCAGCGGCTGGTGCCCGAGGCGCTTCGCGTCAGAAATCGCGTCGCCCTGCGTTCGATAGTCGGTTTGGGTTACGCGCGCTCCAAGGGCGTATTCCAAAACATAGTGCATAATTGCACTTCCTTCGGGACGCCCCTTCGGTTCCGGTTCAACATAAACATTCGCCATGGCAAATCTCCTTTGGTTCAATCAGGTGGCGGTGACCCCGACCGGATTCCATGCCCCACCGTTGCGTGAACATTCTCTATAACATATCGAGGCATCCGGTCAAGCAAGAGCACGCCAAAAGACACTCGAAGATCGGCAACTCATGCGCCTGCGCTGGATTGCCCCCCATCAGAGTGGATTGCTGCTCGGAGCGGCGGTGTGATGGCCCGTCGGAGGGTGGCCGCGTTGTCGGCCTGACTTGCGGATTGAACTTGAGGGGGCGCAGTGGAGTATCGGCCGCCGTGCGATTATCATCCGGGGCTGGTCAGGCTCGATGGGGTGAACCCACGCGAAAACGAACATGGCGCGCAAGAAGTACGACGATCTCTCGAAGGATGAACTGGTCCGGCTGCTGGAAACCCGCGACCGGCGGGATGCCACGCGCTTCGGGCTGGTGTGGGAGGCCAACGAGATCGAACGCGACAAGGCCCTCAACGCCGACTTCGTCGCCCTCGACCTTGATCGCGAGCTATCCACGCCAAGGAATAGCGGCCCGTGGAAAAACCTCATCATCGAAGGTGATAGCTTCGACGCCCTGCGCTACCTCCGCATGACCTTCGCCGGCCGGGTGAAATGCATCTACATCGACCCGCCCTACAACACGGGCAACAAGGATTTCGTCTACAACGACCGCTTCGTGGACAAGGAAGACTTGTGGAGGCACTCCAAGTGGTGCGAGTTCATGTTCCAACGGCTGACGCTGGCGAAGGACTTGCTGACGCAGGATGGTCAGGCACGAGGTACATTTACAGTAATACCGACGACCACATTATATTTTCTTGCCGCAATATAGACGTCGTATCGCGCCTCAAGGGCGCCTTGGTTGAATATAATAGGCATAGCCCTTATCCGGTCGAAGACCCAACTGGGGCCAATGAGAAGTGACGGTAGATTCTCATGATCGCAGGAACGGCCGCAGGTAGAGTCACGATTGTCGTAGTCGATATCGTTTTTCCGCCGGCCGCCATCTTGCATCTGTTCGGACTACCGTAACAGAGAGGGAGTTGCAATGCGCATAACAACTAACGACGAATTTCTCCGGTGGGCGGCGGAGCGAAACATCCGACCGGATACACGCTATCCGCCGCCGTGTACGCTCCAATTCCCACAGAATTTTGGAACGCGTCGGCCCCTGTTTCCCAAGGGCGTCAACTCCGCAGATGACCTGAAACGATCACTGCGGATGGTCTTTGATCTGATGCCGGCCGGTCCGCTGTGGATATGGAACCGCCGTGGGTCATGGGACTTTGCGATGATCGAGGAGGCGCGTGAATTTCGCAAGGGCTTTGCCTTCGAGATGTTCGATGAGGAAGTCTATGCCGCGTATCGGCAAATGGGCATTCCAAATGGGGAGGGGGCGCTGTGGTTCGAAGAAAATGAGCATCCGCTGGCAACGGCGATAGTCACCCTCAACCGGCTAATGTTCAATAATTACCAGGATGAGTTGTTTGTCGTCCCGCGGGCCGCACACTTGTTTCTCTGGTTTGACATCGATGATCAGGTCTTCATCAACTGCGCGGACGCCACTTCACTCCAGCTCGTAACAACAAAGCTCGGAACTGACCATGCGCATTCTATCAAGCCAGGGGGGTGATACGGGGACGGACGTAATTACCCCCTTTGCGTCGTTAACAAGCCCCGACAATCATTCCTCAAATCCATCAGAATTTCAATAATTTTCCTTGACATTTTGACATTCTTCAAACAAAACCCTAACATATCTCCAGCATCATCCATCTTCGGCCAGCCAAACAAAAAGGGGGTTTCCAATGCCGCTGCCGACATCCCGAGTTTCCCGAAGCCGCCTCATCCCGCCCCCTCCGCGCTTTAATTCAGCATTCATCATTCAGCACTCATCATTCATCCTTCCAATGTCCCGGTTCCGAGCAAACTTCCTATCTTCCCACCTCGACACAAGTGACCAAGGACAAATGACTAATGACAACCCCATGTCCCAAAATGTCCCCAAATGTCCCACATTTCAAACTCGCATTCTTCTCCCATCCAAAATCCCGATCGCCGGCCAAACCGGGCAAACATACCGGCCAAGCGTATTGCTAGCGCTGCACGGTCGGCCACAGCGCCGCCGTGCACAGGCGGTGGCCGATGCGCTCCCAGATGCCTACCCGCCGCACCTGCCGAAAGCCGGCCAGCACTTCCTTCTGCGCCAGCACATCTTCAAAAATCTCCAAATCCTTCTCCAGGATGGCCGCATCTTCGTTGAAAACGATCAGCACCAATCCGGCATCGCGGATGAGCGGATCGGATTCCATCTTGCGCAGGTCCTCGATCACGCCGTTGCGCCACTGCGCCCCATAGCCGCCGTGGCGCGCACCTCCTTCGCGGAACTGATAGGCCACCTTCATCTCCAGCCACAGGGCATCGGCGGCCTCGCACAAATCCGGCGGGTCGAACAAGGTCGCCGGCCGGGAATCCAGCCGCAGCGGCCGGCCTTTTTTCGTCAACACCAGATCGCAGCGCCGCCGGTGCGACAACTTCTTTCCAAAGGTGGATGGATAATGCACCTCGTGCGCCACCTGATAGTGCTCCGCCAACCCGGCCGCCAGCAGCGCGTGCAGCGTCAACTCATCCTTGGCATCCAGCCCATACACCGCCTGCTCGAGGCGAATCTCGGCCTCCGCCCGCGCCAACACCGCCTCGAAATGGTCCGCCAACGTGCTGAAATCCCACCGCAACGACATGGGCGCGAAGATACCGTAGCGCTGCGAAAATGCCGAGTGCTCGCGTCAACATGGGCAGCTTTCCGCAAGCGAACGCGGCACGGGGTTTGCACCTACCAACAGAGTCCGCTTCGTGAGAACGAAGCATTGCCCGGTAAAATGGTTGCAGTCGTGGTGGCTGCGAGCCGGGTGCTCTAGACCTAAGGAGAACATCATGCCTGGCCTCGTATCACTTGCGATCATTTTCTTCATCATTGCTCTGGTGGCGTACGTCATCGGCGCCCGCGGCTTGGCCGGCATGAGTGCCGGAATCGGGCGGACGCTGCTGTTTGTCTTCCTGGTCCTGGCTGTGCTGTTTGCGATCATCGGATTCGCCAACGGGAACATCTGGGTCTGGCAGTAAACCAGTTGGAGTCCATGATTTGTGGCGCCGACCGTAGCGCGTTCTCCTTGCACGCGTTGCGGTCGGCCGCTATGGCAAGTCGCGCCTGTTCGTCCGCCGGCACTTCTTTTTGGCTCGACGGACAGAAAGTCATCGCTCTGCTGTCGCACTAGCCAACTGGCGCCGCGATGGTGATACTCCTGCCCGATGGCAAAACAGCGCGGCAGGCACACCAAGCCAAAAGTACAAATCGTACCCACCGCGCCTGCGCCGTCACATCGCAGTGCGGCGGCGATTCTGTGGGAGCATCGCCAGATGATTCTGGGGGCGGCGTTTTTGTTTCTGATCGTGGCGCTGGCATATTTCCCGGCCTTTTCGGCCGGATATGTGTGGGATGATCCGGATCACATCACCAATAACCCGTTGCTGCCGCGGCCTGACGGACTGTTTTACATCTGGTTTCGGCCGAGCAGCCTGCCGCAATATTATCCGCTGGTACACACCGCGTTCTGGGTTGAATATCGCCTGTGGGGCTTGAACCCGATCGGCTATCACACCGACAACATCCTGCTGCACGCCTGCTCGGCGCTGCTGCTGTGGCGGCTTGGGCGCCGGCTGGGGGTTCCCGGGGCGCTGTGGGTGGCGGCCATCTTCGCGGTGCATCCAGCGCAGGTGGAATCGGTGGCGTGGGTGTCGGAGCGGAAGAACATTCTGTCCACGCTCTTCTACCTCTGCGCCTTCTGGATGTACCTGAATTTCGATGAGTCGCTGGCGCCTGATTCGCCGGAGCATCCGCGGCGCTGGCGGATATACGTGCTGGCGCTGGTGCTGTTTGCCGGCGCCCTGTTCAGCAAGACGGTGACCGCGTCGCTGCCGGTGGCGATCCTGCTGGTCTGGTGGTGGAAGGGGCGAAAAATTGTCGGCCGCGACCTGCTGTTGTTGGCGCCGTTTTTTCTGTTGGGAATCGTGCTGGGTGCTTTCACGGCGGTGCTGGAGCGCTCGCACGTCGGGGCGGTGGGCAAGGAGTTTGATTTTTCTTTCTTCGAGCGCGTGCAACTGGCCGGGAGCGCGCTGTGGTTCTATGCGTGGAAGCTGGTGTGGCCGGCGAATCTGACCTTTGTGTATCCTAAGCAGAACTGGCATATCGGCGCGGGGGATGCTCTTGGATATTTGTTCCCGATCGCGGCGGTGGGCGTGGTTGTCGGGTTGTGGGCGCTGCGCCGGCGGATTGGCCGGGGACCGCTGGCGGCGGTGCTGTTTTTTATCATCTCGTTGTTTCCGGCGCTGGGGTTTTTCAACATCTATCCGATGCGCTACGCGTTTGCGGCCGACCACTATCAGTACCTGGCCTGCATCGGTCTGATCGCGCTGGCGGTGGGCATTTTGGCGCATCTCATGCCGAAGCTGGCCGACAACGCCTTTCCGCTGCGGCTGGGGGCGGGACATGCGGTGATGGGGGCGCTGCTGGTCGTGCTGATCTACCTGAGCGCGCACCACGCCGGCGCGTTTGAGAGTTCCGAGGCGCTGTGGCGCGACACTTTGACCAAAAATACGACGTCGTGGATGGTGCCGACCAATTTAGCGCACACATACTTCATTGACGGGCGGGCGTATGAGGAGGCCGGGCGCGGCGATGTGGCCAATCAGTATTACGAGCAGGCGATGTTGAACTATCAGCGTGCATTGCAGCTTGCCCCCGGCCTGCCGGAGACGCATTTCAACCTGGGCGAGCTGCTGGCGCAGCGCGGCCAGCCGGATGCGGCGCTGCAGGAGTTTCGGGCGGCGGTGGAGAAGAATTCGAAATTTCCCCTGGCCTACGAGAGCATGGGCCTGACCTTTATGCGGCGGCAGGAGTGGGATCGGGCCATCGAAAACTTCGGCCGGGCGCTGGAGTTCAACCCGGCGCTGTGGAAGTCGCGGATGAACCTGGGCGTGGCGTTGATCCGCACCGGTAAGCTGCATGAGGCGGCCGAGCAGTTTCAGATGGTCACTACGCAAGTGCCGGATCTGGTGGATGCGCATTACCGGCTGGGAGATTGTCTGGCGCAACTCGGAGACCTGGCCGGGGCGATCGGGGAATATCGCACGGTGGTGGATTTGAAGCCGGACTATGCCGAGGCCTACCTGGCGCTGGCCAAGGTGCTCTACGCCAGCGGCAACGAGGCCGAGGCCCTGCGCTCTCTGGCCGAGGTGAACCGGCTCAAGCCGGAGCTGACCCGCCGGGCGGAGAAGATTCTGGCCACGCAGCCGGCGACGAGCGCGCCGGCGGCGACGACCGCGCCTGCGGGGAGCACGCCGGCGGTGAGCACGCCTGCGGGGAGCACGCCCGCGGCGACGCGGCCGTGAGCGGAGGGGTGTGGGAGCGAGGGGGTGACAAGGTGAGGGGGTGACAGGGTGAACGAGGAATTGAACCGGCGGCGTGGGCGGGCGTCGAGAAGGCGTGTCCCTGATCGAAATCTCCAGCCTCGACGTGCGTCAGCTTTGATTGTCGCACCTTTGATTGTCCCAATGCCGATCAGCGCGAACGTGTCGGCCCGTCGCGGCTGAAACCTTGGCCGGTTAGCATGTCGTGCATGAAGAATTGCCGACAGCTTGCCTACTGGTCGCTTGTGGTGTGGCTTGGCGCCGTGCACGCGGGGTGTGCGCGTTGCCAATCCAGAATCGTGAATCGGGAAGTTCCGGCCGCTTACCCGGTCCTCACCAGCCACGGACTCGCGGCATTTAGCGTGTATATCGACGCGTCCGGTAAAGCGTCTGTCCACATCTCTGAAATTTCGTTCCGCGGTGCTGACGCTGGCTTGAAAAAGCTGTCGGCGGCATTCGCAGATGGCCATGAAACCACGCTAGATTTGACATCCGCCACACCGATGAGAGCGGGTGGACCACGTGGAAATCGTGGTCCTTGGCTCGCATCTGAAATATGGGCTCGAGGGAATATTGCGCTTTGCCACCGGGGATCGCGGCTGGATTCAATCGTCTGCGAACACGAGGGGCAGACAGAAACTATCCCTCTGCTCTGGAAAGCGGAACAGTACGGAGCGGCTTTTCCCGCGGCCGAAATGCCCGGATTCGGGTTGGGGGGAATTGTTCAACAGAAAGACGGCACTTCGTTTGGTTGGATTTGTTGTCCCGACGATGCCACGGATCGAGATCCATCCTATGCGGTGACGATCGCCCTTACAGACGGAAGCAGCATCGATGTGGACCAGCGTGCGTTTGCCGCGAGAAAGGAGGCCGGCGCGGTACTCCTCAAATGGCGGTGGGCCTCACCTCATAAGGACGCCGAACTTGCCAAGGTGGTTGTACGCACGCGTGACGGCAAAGTGATTTGGATAGGCGTCATCGTCTCTTGGGCGGTCGGGTGAATTGGGAGCCGGGGGGCCGACAAGGTCAAGCGTCATTTGACTGAAGAATCGCTCCGTCGCCGGAATTGATACGGGGGGATTGATACGGGGACGCACCTAGTATTTCCATACTAGGTGCGTCCCCGTATCCCCTTCCCTTCTCCTCGCGCTTCCTTTCATCCAATTGCACATCGCGGATTGATGTTTTAAGGGAATGCTTCGGTTGAAAAACACCAGAACCATGCACACGCAAGAACGGCAGAAAAGCTGTAGAGAAGTAACAGCGTCCATGTCCACCTTGGATTCCATCTTGCTTTGTGGACTTTGATTGGTGTGATAACAGCCAGAACTCCCTGCACGATTAGTGCGAAATCCCACTGTGCGTCGCCCGACCACCGTTGATAGTACGCTTCTCGTGGCAAGTAACTCAGGAGTTGCGTCCCTTCGATCTTCTGAAAATGAGTTAACTCAATTCTTGCCCATATACCGAGAATAATCAAGCTCCCAAGGCTTAGTCCAATTGCACAACCCAACCAGGGGCGCGATGCTTTCACCCAGTTCGTGGGATGCTGCGCCGCATAGTCGAGCAAATGCAGATTCTCGGCTGGTTCAGTTGGCATTGCCTGTTCTTCGTTTGGTCGAGAAGGTCGAAGGTCTCAGGTGCCGTTCGTGTACTCGTGAACCCTGAATCCCGTGCCCTCCTTTCCCCCTTGTGTCCTGCCGGAAGAAGTCGAATTTCAGTCATCCTCCGTCTCTACCGGCTTGGGCTTGGCCTTGGGGGGATCGGGGGTTTTTGTGGAGTCGAGCTTGAGGGTCTGCTGCGGTTTGTCCTTGGCAGGGGGGGGGAGGCGCAGGCCGCCTAGCTGGGGGAGGTATTGGAATTTTTCGGTTTCATCCTTGAAGGCCTTGAGGTTGGCGAAGCGTTCGCGGCGGAGGATTTTGCCGGTCTGGCGGGGGCGTTCCCAGCCGCCGTGGCGGTATTGGAAATACCACAGCTCGATCCGCCAGACGATGTTGCCGTTGGCGTTGTAGAAGTCACTGTCGCGGATGAGCTGCACCAGCACGGTGGCGCGCTGGTGGGTGCCATTGATGATCAGCAAATCCTTCTTGTTCTCGAAGGCGGTGGGGATGGTGATGATGTCGCGGATGGCGCTGAGGTCCTCGGCGGTCAGCGGGCCAGGGGGGGTGGCGTCTTTTTCCGGCGCGTCGTCGGGGTTGTACCAGGACATGTCGACGCCCTGGAGCACTTTGCCGTCGGCCAGGGTGATGGCGATGTCGTAGGGAGTGTCGGGGAGAAGCTGGGGAAAGAGGATGGAGTGGTCGGAGACTTTGCCGGTGATTTGAAGCTTGCTGTCGGGGTTCACAGCGACGGCGGATTTGGCGTCGATTTTTTCGGGAAGCTGGATGGTGAGATCGACCCCGGCTGCGCCGGCGGCGCTGGCCGCGGCACAAAACAGCAGGAGAAAGATCGCCGATGGCATCAAGGATAGTCTGTTGGTCATGAGGTTCCCTTATGTCCGTGCGTGATTCGGCGCCCTCCAAACAGCACGCTGTCATTCTGAAGTACTCTGAAGAATCTGGATGGATCACCATTCGCGGCCAGATCCTTCGGAGTACCTCAGGATGACAGTTGGCAGGGAATCATGCACGGCTATTTTGGGAAAGTATACCTTGTCGGTGGATTTCAGCATTTGGAAATTCTCCCGCCGGCGCTACACTGGGTGGGATGGCAACGATGGATATCAACGGAACGACGATTGCGTACGTGGAGAAGGGGTCCGGACCTGTGGTGGTGCTGCTGCACGGGTTTCCGCTGGATGGGCGGATGTGGGCGGGGCAGATCGAGGCGCTGGCGGGCGCGGGCGCGGGGGTGGGCGCGGGCAGGCACCGGGTGATCGCGATGGACTTGCGCGGGTTTGGGGCTTCCAAGTCGGCCGATGCGTTCACGATGGAATCATTGGCCGATGATGTACATGCGCTGGCGGAAAAGCTGGGAGGGAGGGGCATTATGCCGTTTGTGCTGGCGGGGTTGTCGATGGGGGGATACGTGGCCCTGGCGTACGTGCAGAAATATCCGGCCGATCTACGCGGGCTGATCCTGGTCGATACCAAGGCGGATGCGGATTCGGCCGAGGGGAAGCGGGGGCGCGACCAGATGATCGAATTGGTGCGCAAGGAGGGGTCGAAGGCGGTGGCCGAGAAGATGGAGCCCAAGATGCTCGCGCCGGGGACGCTGTCGGGCAGGCCGCAGATTGTGAAACAGTTGCGGGGTATGATGGAGGCGTGCGGGGCCGGGACGATCGAGCACGCCCTGGAGGCGGTGCGGGAGCGCAAGGATGCCACGGCGGCGCTGGCGTCGATTCCGGTGCCGACGCTGATCGTGGTGGGGGAGCACGATGCCATCACCCCGCCGGCCGTGGCCGAGGGAATGCACAAGGCCATTCCGCGATCGGAGCTGGTGGTGATCAAGGGGGCCGGGCACATGTCGCCGCTGGAGCAGCCGGAGCAGGTGAATCACGCGCTGCGGCAGTTTTTGGGGACGCTGTTGTAGGGGCGGGGTTTCCCCGCCCTTGTATTGTGAACGGCAGGGCTGCGA
>DAIOHQ010000131.1:0-12977 GCA_036744635.1 Tepidisphaeraceae bacterium
GAGATATGGCTGGATTCGGGCAGGCGAGTACACCTGCCACTCATCCAGCCATGACAGACAGGAATGTCCGCCCCACCAGATCAAGAAAACGCCGCCGAAAATGTCACGCACCCGGAAAATAACGCCCCGACGTGAGCGATGAGCGGGTACACTATTTGACGGGATTAAATTAAGGTGACGCGAGCCTTTACACAGGAATCAATGATCGGCCGGCGGGCTCGCGGAAGACGGTGAAATCGGATGTGGGACTAATGGTTCGCGTCACCTTTATTTGCCCCCCGCGGAACAGGTGATCCAAATCGGCAAGCTGTGGGATCGCCAATTGGTGCAAGACGTGCTCGACAGCGTTCAATAAGTCCGCGAGCCTGATCGACCGACAACGGCTCAGTCAGGCAATCTATTTCTTGTAGTAAGCCGCATTCTTCTCAATAAACGATGCCCACTCCGCCGGCAGCTCACCCTGCGGGAAGATGGCCGCCACCGGACATTCGTCCACGCACAGATTGCAGTCGATGCACGTGTCGGGGTCGATATAGAGCATCTCTGCTTCCGCGAAAGCGGCTTCATCCTTGGTCGGATGAATACAGTCCACCGGGCAAACGGCAACACAGGCCGTGTCTTTGGTCCCGATGCAGGGCTGGGCGATGACGTAGGCCATACAAACTCCTGTTCGCCAACGATTGTCGGGGGTGAGTTGGCGGCTCAGTGGGGCGACGGCGACTTCGTTAGACAAGCGTGAACCCCGCTGGCATCCCTTCGAGCGGCGGCTCAAAGCGGACCATCGTGATCGACCCGTCGGCTGAATCAATTTGGAGTGCCACGCCTTGGCCGTCCTCCTCTTCCGCGATCACGACGTGGGAAGGATGAGGGATCGAGAGGGTCGCCTGAGTGGCTGGTGAGTCGCCAGCGATAATTTCGATCCACTCGCCGCAGCGGGCCTTGGGATCAGCGCCGACGATCCCGATCAGCGGCTGGTCGCACATTTGCGACCGAACGCCGAAAACGCCTTCGCCAATCGTCTCCACGTTGACGTGCTCACCTTGGTGAAGTTGAGTGAAATCGCCAAGGAAATGCGGCCACCGTTCGTGTGTGATTTCTCTGGTTCGCATAATCGCCTCGCTTTCTGCATAAAGGCGTTCTAACCTTCGGCGGGCAGAACTATGCGAAACACCGTGCCGACGCCAGGTTTGGAATCGACGGCCACGCGCGCTCTGAGTAATGCGCTGGCCTCATGGACGATGCTCAGCCCCAGCCCTGTGCCTTGCTCGCCATGCGTTTCGCCGCGGACAAAAGGCGCCGAAAGCTGCCTTTCATTCGTGATGCCCGGTCCTTGATCGGCAACCGAAAGCGTCCATCCTTCATTGGGCCCTGCTTTGGGCGGCTGTGCCTCTACCGTGACGGTTGCTCCTGCCGGACTGTACTTGACGGCATTGCCGACAAGATTTTGAAGGATAAGCGCAATCAACCGACGGCCGCTGTTGACGACTGCCTGTTCATGGGGCATCGCGAGCGCCAGATTAATCTCTTTCTTGGTTGCCTGCGGCTGAGCTTGTCGAACCACTTCCGCCGCGACCGTGCGCAGGTCCAGGACTTCCCGCTTCGGTTCCACAGTTCCCTTGCGCATTTGCTCGGCTTGGAGCAGCAGGTTCATTCCGCTTACCGTATCTTCGATGGCCTGCTGAGCCGCAGCGACATCCCCGGCCTTCTCCGCAAATTGGGGTGTGCCGGCCAAATCATGGCTGAGCACTTCCAGCGTCAAATTCACACTATTCAGGTTGTTTCGCAGATCGTGCGACAGGAACGCGAGATACTTGGCCTCGGCTTCGGTCGCGGCGTTAAGCTCCGACCGCTGGTGTTCGAGAAAGCCGGTCACGCTTTCCTGTAAGGCGATGTCCACGCCCATATCGAGCGCGATGATCTCATCAGCCGTGAGCATGTTAGCCAGCGCTTCACTCAATTCCTCCACCAGGATCCGGCGGAGCAGGCGGAATTCGATAATCACGGTTTCAACGTCATAGTTGACGTAAAAGCGGTGGGCCCCGTGCCTCAGCGTCGTGCCGATTAACTTATATTGCGGCTCCGTCTTCAAAGCGGTCGCGATCAGGTTCAGGATTTGCGGCAGGTGGTCGCGGAGTTGTGCCGCCGGCAACTTGTTGGCACGCGGCAGCGTCTCTCGGACCAGTTTCTCCCAACGGTCCATGATGCGCTCGCTTCGTTCCCGGATTGCCTCAGCCAAGTCGGGGAAGGCATGCGTTTGAAGAAGGTCGCTTGCTTGATCTTGGATTGGCATGATTGGCCTCTTTTGTGGAAGGCTTGATCTTGCGGTGAACAACTCAATGTTACGCCGTCAAGTCGCGAGAGTTTCCGGGAAACCAAAAAAGATTTTGGCCGTTCCTCGCGCCGGGCCAAATCATTTACCATGTCCCCTTCGATCAGCGTTCCCGAAAGGAGTCTCCCATGGCCCTGTGCGAAGTCTGTGGCAACGATTACGAGAAGTCATTCGAAGTGACGGTTGGCGGAGCATCTCACGTGTTTGACAGTTTTGAGTGCGCGATTCATGCGCTGGCGCCGCACTGTACGCACTGCGGTTGCCGGGTGGTCGGCCATGGCGTGGAAGCAGGCGACATGATTTTCTGCTGCGCCCATTGTGCGGCGCAAGCGGGCGTGCGCGGTGTAAAAGATCGTGCCTAATACGGCGCGAGGCGATAACTCGAAAGGAGCAAGCCATGCAAGTTAGACAGATCATGACACAGAGTCCGGCGTGCTGCGGTCCCGACGCAAACCTTCAAGAGGTGGCTCAGATGATGGTCGAGCACAACTGCGGCGAAATTCCGGTGATCGACGGCGGCGACAAAAGGCCAATCGGCGTGATCACCGATCGCGACATCACCTGTCGCGCTGTCGCCCAGGGCAAGGACACGCTGCAAATGAAGGCCCGCGAGTGCATGTCCAGCCCGGTACTGACGGTCACGCCTCAGATGAGCCTTGAGGACTGCTGCCGGCTCATGGAGGAAAAGCAGCTTCGGCGCGTGCCGGTCATCGACGAGCGCGGGGCCTGTTGTGGCATCGTCGCCCAAGCGGATATCGTTTTGAAAGCACCGGATGATCAGGCCAACGGATTGGTCAAGGAGATTTCACAGCCCGCATGATGCAGGGTCCGCTTCCGCGGACCGGCTATTCTGCCGGTGCGATTTTTGCCATGGATACTTTGCGTGGGCAAGGGTCCACAATGACTTACCGCGAAAGGAGTCTGCCATGAAATCTCCTATGAAACAGGTCCACGATGGTCAGTGCGGACTGTGCGCTCACTTCGGAGAAGGCCAGCAGCAGGCGACCTCTACCGTGAGCCTACACTTCTCCGACTGCCGAGGCCCGTTCCAACCTTCGGTTGCGTAGCGTTGCAGCGGCGGCAATTCCCGCCTGTGCGGAATCAGGGGCGTCTGCGGCTTGGCACTTCTGGGCGGAATCAGGGGCGTCTGCGGCTTGGATTTTGGGATGATAAGCATCCCCCATCGACGTGGGCTGCGAAATCGCTACTGCCGTCGGCGGATTCCAAACATTGTGCGTACAAAATATTTGGAAACTCGCCTTTGCCATCGGGCCGCCGGAGGCGGAACACGGCTGGCCAGCGGCCAGCCACAGCATCGGTACTCCGTCGCTGTCTCTCCCGGACCATTTTCGTGGCGTCACGAAGAAGGTCGTCGTACGCGAATAGACAAAGTGCGGGCGGTCGTATTGTCACAGCACCAGCGTTTGCAACGACGCAGGTGTTTCGTGCAGCACACGCATCCGCCCGCACAAGCCATGGGAAAGGGACGCCTACCTTGCTCCGCCGTCGTACGCAACAGCGTATCCGTTATCGATCATCCACTGATTGACATTGATCCAAGTGACGCCTTCACCGTACACCCAGAGATTGGCCAGATACCGGCCGTACTTCTCGGTCGCATCGGCATGAGTCACGGCCACGCACTTTGGCGGGGCCAGCCCAGGCTTCATCAGCGTTGTGTACAACATCTGGCGGGGCTAAAATAAAGGCCTAAAATAAAGGTGACGCGAACCATTAGTCCCACCTCCGATTTCACCGTCTTCCGCCAGCCCGCCGGCCAACCTCGCGGGCGGAGGGTGTGGGCCAAGAGATCCAAAAGGGTCGGCACATTTCGGCACTTCCGTTCTTTGCCGCTGGCCGCGCCCGCGGAAAGTCGATTGCCGATTGGGGACTTCCTCCGTCCAAGTCCCGCGGACACAAAAAGACCGGGTACATCTGGCCTCATTCAACTCCCTTCAGCCCATCGCGGCCCGCGATTGCGGCCAGTCCACCGCCCGCCAACCAGTGTCGCTTCGCCGCAGATTCTCAACCCTCGACTCTTATCTGCCGCTTACCCTATCCAACACGCAGGCGATGATATTCCCCCACGCCCCTTCCCACAATCGCACGTAACTCACGGATTGCGCATTTCCCGCGCCGCCAGCGCAACGCCCTAAAACCACAAAATCCCCAAAATAAAAAATTTCTTCCTCTTCGCCTCTTCCCCCTCGTCGCGGTTAACTCCCGCCCAATCCAGCATCTGTGCACATCTGTGCCTCACCTGTGGCCAAACCCTCTCCGAGGTGTTGCGCGCCCGGCGCGCCGCCGGCGCAACTTCACCCCGTTATATGAAGGGACCACTTATGGCGACCAGCAACCGACAACTGACCAGCGACAACGGACAATTCCGGCGCCCCGCCCCTGCGCTCAGCATTCATCAATCAGCATTCAACATTTTCCCCGTCCCCCACTCTGCACTATGCACTATGCACTCTGCACTCCTCCTCCCCTCCCCATTTTGCAATTTGAAATTTTCATTTTTCAATTTGCAATCTCCCTCCCTCCCCACCAATGTCCCACTTCCCACCTCCGCGCCCCCATGTGGGACATTGTGGGACATCGCATCAACTCCTGCAGCACCAACCACTAACAACCGATTTATCGCCAAAAAATCCCCCAAATGTCCCACATCTCATTTTCACTTTCCCCTCAATCCAAAACACCCAATTGCCCTCCGAATCCCCACCCTCCAAAGGGCCTCCGAATCTCCCGCTGCCGGCCAACTCGACTTCCCTCCCGGCCGTTCCGCGGTCGAATTCGCCCTCCTCCGCCTAGACAAATTCGCACCGATGCCGACGATGATCCCCATGAACGTGCAACGACTCATTCTCACTCTCCTCCTCCTCGCCGCCGCGGTCCTGGCACTCCCCTCCCGCGCAACCGCGGCCGGCGCCTCGCACTGGACGCACACCACCGAGGCCGACTTCAAGAGCGGCACCCTGCACAACGTGGTCGCCACCAACCTCGGCGATCTCAAGCTCTCCCGCGCGGTGAAGATGCTGCTTGAACAGGATGCCCACGTCAGCGCGGTATATGCCCTGGCCCAGGGCAAGGATGGGACGATCTACGCCGGCACCGGACCCAAAGGCATCATTCTGGCGATCAAGGATGACAAGGTTTCGACGCTCGCCACCCTGGAGGATGACCTCAACATTTTCTCGCTGCTGATTGACAAAGATGGCCGCGTCCTCGCCGGCACCGGCGGTGAAAACGGCAAGATTTTTTCCATCAAGGCCGGCGAGAAACCTAAGGAGATTTTCGCCGCCGAAGGCGTGCAATACATCTGGGCCATGGCCCAGACCCCCGACGGTTTCATCTACGCCGCCACCGGCCCCGAAGGCCAGCTCTTCGAGATCGACCCCGATGGATCGCATAAAGTCCTCTTCGACAGCACTGAGAGCAACCTGCTCAGTCTCCTCTCCGATGGCAAGGACACGCTCTACGTCGGCACCGATCCCAATGGCCTGGTCTACCGCATCAATCGCAAGACCAAGGAATCCTTCGTCCTCTACGATGCCGCCGAGGCCGAAGTGAGCGCGCTGGCCCTGGACAAAAAAGGCAATCTGTACGCGGGCACTGCCGAAACCAGCGAAGGGCCGACGCAAAACGCCGAAGAAGGCGGCGCGGCCGAGCAGGTCGGCCGCCCCGAAAGCCAGCCCAGCGGCGTCGCCATTCCATCCAAGCCGCCCGAGGCCCCCAAGCCCCCCGCCCTCCCCGATCCCAATCCCGGCGAGCCGGCCCCAATTCCCAAAGAGCACCACAAGGTGAAGTGGGCGCCATCCGTCTCAACCAGGCGCGCACTTGTTGCTCCCATAGGGTGGGCGTACTCGCCCACCATCCCCCACCCGGCGCCACAACGGTGGGCGACTACGCCCACCCTACAAGACTTTCCAACGCGCGCGCCTGTCATCTTCGCGGAGATGAAACAAGACGCCGCCAATCCGCACAAGCCCAATCCGCCCGCATCGTCTCCCGAGGCCGCCGACGGCGAAGAAGCCCACACGCTGCAGCCGCGCCAGCCCAAATCCGGCGAGGCCGTCAAGCCCCGCGCTGAGGGCAACGCCATCTACCGCATCGACCCCGACGGCTTCGTCACTGAAATCTTCCGCCAGCCGGTGCTCGTCCTGTCGCTGCTGGAAAACAACGGCGTGCTGCTGGTCGGCACCGGCAGCGAAGGATTGGTCTATCAGATCGATCCCGCCGCCGAGGAGACCACCATCCTGGCCAAGGTCGATCCCAAGCAGGTGATGTGCCTGCTGCCCGCGGCCGACGGCCGCATCTTCATGGGCCTGGCCAACACCGGCGCGGTGGCCGCCATGAGCTCCGGCTTCGCTTCCGACGGCACCTGGACCAGCCCGGTCCTCGACGCCTCGCAGACCAGCCGCTTCGGCAAGATGCAGCTTCACGGCACCCTTCCCACCGACACTGCTCTTACCGTCGCCACTCGCAGCGGCAACATGAAGGAGGCGGGTGAGGCTGGCGAGGTAGGGGGGGCGGGGTCGGGGTGGAGCAAGTGGTCGGATGAGATTCCCGCCAGCGCGTTTCTGCAGGTCTCCGCCCCCACCGCGCGCTTCCTGCAATATCGCCTCACCTTCACCAGCAAGGAAGGGAAGGAAACCCCGGTGGTGCAGGATGTGGATGTGGCGTATCAGGTGCCCAACCTCGCCCCGCAGATCAAGACCATCAAGATCGCCTCAGCCCAGCAGGCCGCCGCCGAAGGCGACGCCGCCGGGGCGGCAGCCGGCGCCGGCGCGGGCGCCACGGCCAAGGTTGCCTCCACCCGCATGCAAACCATCACCTGGGAAGCCTCCGACCCAAACAACGACACGCTTCAATATGCCCTCTACTTCCGCGCTGGCACCCACGGCCAATGGGTGCTGCTCAAGGAGAAGATCAAGGAAGTGCAGTTCGTCTGGGACACCAGGACCATCGCCGACGGCGCCTACGAGGTGAAAGTCGTCGCCTCCGACGCCGCCGCCAATCCCCACGACACCGGCAAGACCGCCAGCCGGATCAGTGATCCGGTGGTGGTCGACAATACTCCACCGGCCATCGGCGATCTCACCTCCAAGGCGGTGGACGGCGGCATTCAGATCGACTGCAAGGCGGTCGACCACACCAGCACCGTCGCCAACGTCGAGTACAGCGTCGATTCCAACGATGACTGGCAGGCGGTCGAGGCTTCTGATAAGATTTTCGATTCCCCCGAAGAAACGGTGACGTTCACCGTCGGGCAACTGACCCCCGGCGCTCATCAGATCACGATCCGCGCCACCGACAGCCACGGCAACCAGGCCTACGAAAGTCTGTCGGTCAACACCGAGCCCCGCGAGAAACACGCGCGGCAAAAATAAGAAAAGGAGAGGCGGCCGGGCATCGCCCGCGACGCTTATCAAGGAAATCCCATGCATTACCCCCACAAGAAAAGCCTCATCAAACGCGCCCGCAAGATCGGCTTCCGCGCCCGCATGCGCACCAAAAAAGGCCGACAGGCCATCAACCGCAAACGCCGCGTCGGCCGCGCGGTCCAGGTGGTCTAACCCCCCAACCCGCCACCTCACGGCGGCGATTATTTCCGCACGAGTTCGGGGGCCAAGCCGATTCCGCGCCTAGCATTCGATGCGTCATGAAGCAGCAGTTCAACGACTATATTCTGCGGACCGAGGGGGACGTCACGATCGTCCGCCTGCGCACGGAGAACCTGCTCAACATCCTCGACGTCAACCGCGTCAGCGAGGAGATCACTCATCTGATCGTCGACGGCGGTGTCCGTCGGCTGATTCTCGACCTCAAGTATGTCCGCCACACCGGCAGCGCCGCCCTCGGCATGCTCCTCTCCCTTTTGCAGGACCTCAGAAAGCGCCAAGGCAAGCTCGTCCTCTCCCACATCGAAAACATCGAGCCGCTCCTGCGCGCCTCCAACACAAGAAAGCTCTTCACCATCGCCCCCGATCCACGGGAAGCGATGGCGCTATTCGACAAATAGAAAAGACGCCCTGCGGCGAGCGTCTCATTGTTCCGTTCGGATGAAAAATCGTCACTCAGTCAAAGATCGACCGTACCGTCCGCTTGGGCTCCTCGGACGCCGGCGCGTCCACTACTTTCGGCTTCTCGACCTTGGGCTGCTCGGCAGCTTTCGGGGCGGCCTTGGGGGTGATGACCACCTTGCCCGGCGTGGCAGGCTCGACGTTCTTCTCCAGCGCGGCGGTCACGCGCTCCTCAAGCCCGGCTTCCTTGAGCCGGTTGTCGAGGTTGGCATGCCGCTGCAGGTCGCCTACCGTCCAGGTGCGCATGTCCACGTAGGTGTCGGTGAAGCCAAGCCGGTTTTTGGGGACGATGGTGATGGCCGGGATCTTGCCCTCGGATGGCTCGCGCACGACATGCAGCGCCGCCGCCGCCAGACACCACCCGCCCGCCAACAGGCCGAGCACGAATAAGCGAAAGAGCATCTTCATGGGTTTCTCCTTGGCGGCCGGACCGGCCGCCGCTTTGTTCAGTATATCATACGCATCCCCCCGCCCGCTCCACCTATAGTTCCTCGAAATCTTTATAGTGGGATCTGCGGCGCAAAATGTTCGCCGTTCCGCCGCTGCAGTCAAAGGGGGCTTTGGTCCGATAAGTCCTGATGTGAGCACGCTCGAGATCATTGGCGCGGAGATTTCGTATCAGCAGTCGGCCGCGGAGCAGGAGGCGGCCCGCAACTGGGCGGGAAATCTGCGCGCCCTGGCATCCACCCAACCGGCCCTGGTCGAGGCGCTGCAGGGTCAGGCCGCGGGGGTGGAGTGGGTGTACGGAAGGGACGGGGCGCTGACGGCGATGGAGACGGGGCAATGGCATGGCGGCTGCTCGGTCCCCCGCCAGGCGGCCAGGCAGCTTCTCAAGACGCTCAATTCCACCGGCACGGTCGCCTGCTATCTCTCCCCCACCCATGCACAGCAGCTCAAAGTGGCGATGGACCTCTTCGCCCGCGAGCAGGCGGTCATCGCGATCATCCCGGCCACACACGACCTGCGCGTGATGCTGCAATGCGCGGATTTTTCCGACGACATCGAACAGCATCGCCTCTGGTTCTGCTGGGGCGAGACGTGGAAAGAGGAACTGCAACATCTGTTGCAAGAGCGTGAAGGGCTGCCGGTTCCGGCGCAATTCATTCGCACCGCGCTGGTCGAGGAACGAAGCGGGCAGGCGTTGATCGCCGCCGCACAGGAGGTGTTCAACAGCATTACCAGCAGCCGCGCGCACAGCATCGAGCAGTCCTGGACAAAGCGCTCGGCGCCCGCCGCCGGCGCGGTCAAACGTCTGTGCGTGCTGGCCCCCTCGCGCTTTCGGCTTTGGGAGAACGCGGCCGATGCGCTCCTGCAGGCGATGCGCGCTGATGAATCGGCGGGGATTGATGTAACTCGATTCGATTCGGACGATCCGGCCTCGGCTTCTCCGCTGGCGCTGGCGCGGATCGCCAGCGCGTGCGACGCTATCCTGGCCGCCGGCACCGGCCGGGCGGACCTGCCGGGAATCGTAGCGCTCGATACGCCATGGATCACCTGGGTTACCGCGCCGCGGATTCCCGCGCGCAGCGGCGCGGGCGACAAGGACATGCTGCTGCTGGCCGATGAGGGATGGATGTCAGCGGCGCTGCAGCAGGGCTGGGAGCCGGATCGGGTGCAGGTGGCGGCCTGGCCGGCGGCGCAGGCCCGGCAACACGATCCCTCCGCCGAGCAGATGGCGCGCTGGGCGGATCGCTATGCACTGGGCAGCCGGCCGAGCAAGGCTGGATCGCTGGCGATTATCGTCAATACCACGTCGATCTGCCCTTCACCGGAACTCGATCTCTCCAGCCATCGCCTGCTCTGGGAGATGATCCTGGCCGAGTTGACGACGAATCCGTTCACCCTGCCGGAGAACCTTGACGGCTATCTCTGTGACCGCAGGGCCAAACTGGGAATCGACGAGGCCGGCTTCGACCGCGCCCAATTCATCAACGAGCTGATCGTGCCCGCCTACCAGCAGGGCCTAGCGCGGGTGTTGATCGAAGAAGGCTTGCCGTTGCGGGTCTGGGGAAGCGGGTGGGAAGAAATCGACGAATTCGCCGGCCGGTGCGGCGGCCCAGTCCGATCATCGGCGGAACTTGCAGCCGTGATCGAGGAAGCGGCGGCGCTGGTTCACGTCTGGCCCCACCTGCACCTGCATCCAATCGACGCGGCCGGCAAACCGGTGGTGCGGCGCTGCGGCGACCGCGGCGAGACATTCGCGCGGGAGGCCAAACTGGCGCTGCGCGGAGAGGTGCGCTTGCGCCCCGGTGCAGGTCCGGTACTTTCATCTCATCTGATGTGCCGCCTCCTCGCCGGCACACCCACCGGCCTGTGAGTCTAAAGCACCGTTCAGAATGCGGCGCCATCTGTCATCTGAGGTATTCCGAAGGATCTGGCCTCGAGCGTTGATCCAGCCAGATTCTTCGGAGTACCTCAGAATGACATGTACGCGGTATGAATAGAGCCGCATCGCGCACGGTCATTTAGGCAGGATTTTGCCCGCTGAAATTCATGGCCGACTTTCCACATGCCCGATAACTCAAGGGTGTGTGCTGCTGTTTGGTAGCTGCCGGAGGGGGGTGTTTTTGAGCCGTTGGTGAAAGGAATTGTTATGCCATCGCTGATGGAATTGGTGGATCGCGTCAATAAGGGCGAGTTGATCGAAGCGGAGATGCTGGAGATTTATCAGGAGTCGCCCAACAGCGCCGAGAAATTCCTGGCGCATCACGCCCACGCCCTGCTCGACCTGCGCCGGGCCCAGCAGCACATGCTGCAGAGCCTCGAGGCCATCGACTACAGCGACCAGAAGGTGCTGAACCAATTCATGAGCGTCAGCGGGTTTCTCGGGCTGACCGATCAGCGGGCGCAGCCGGTCATCCGCTTCGGTTCCAGCGCCATCGCCCGCCGCGAATTTGCGCTGGGGCTGGAGGCGATCCAGAACGGCGTCAGCTACGACCTGCAGCACGGCGGAACCTACACCGGCGACCGCGAGAACTGCCTGTTCGTGGCCACTCAGTACGACCGGGCCAGCCAGTGCATCGGTTGGGCCCCCACCGAGCCGATCGAGTGGAACAACAAGATGACCAAGGTGGCGTTTATCGTCAGCGGAATCGCCGACGACGAGGCGGCCGGGCGCTCCATGCGCAGCTTCGCGCGGCACCACGACGTCAAGCGGTTCAAGATGCACGTCTACTCGACCGAGGCGGGCGCGCGCCGCGACAAGCAGCAGTTCGTGCAGAACAGCTATGCGACGGCCAGCGCCAAGCGCGGCAAGGATACGCTGGAATTCCTCAAGACCCAGAAGATCCCGGCGTGGATCGCCCCCACCGACGGCGACACCGTCTCGGCGGCCAAGGACCTGGCGATCCAACTGATCAAGGACCGCGTTGACGTCGTGATCTTCGACACCACGCAGGCCGACCCGATCGCGGCGGTGGTGGCCAACTGGGAGGTGGCGCGGGTGAAGGTGAACCTCTGCCGGCGCACGCCGATGTACGCCGGCGGCGTGAGCTGCGTGACCTACCTCGACCAGGCCCGCTTCGAGGGTGACAAGGAATTCTGGCAGCGCCGGGGCGTCGAGAGCCGCTTTGTTCTCGAAGGCATCGACATCGACGATACCACCGGCCCCGCCGCGACGGCGCCGCAGCGCTCGGCCTACGGTATTCCCGAGCAGGCGATGGTGCTGGCGACGGCCTCGCCGGACCTGGACAAGGCGCTGAGCGAGGAGTTTGTCGAGACCATCATCAACGTGCTGCGGGCGCACCCGCACGCGATCTATCTGCTGGTGGGCGAGGGTGAGATGGCACAGCAGAAGCGGAAGTTTGAGTCGGCCGGCGTGGGCAAGCGGGTGGGATATGCCGGCCGGCGCAAGGACATGCCGGGGTTCCTGCGGATCGCGGATTTGTATCTGGCGGAATTTCCCTCGGCCAGCGCAACCGGCGTTCTGCAGGCGATGGCGATGGATCGGCCGGTGGTGGCGATGCACTGGGGAGACAGCGTCGAGCAGTCGCAGGCGGCCGCGTTCATCGGCAGCGAAGGGGCGATCAGCGGGCGCGATGCCAATGCGTATGTGGAGCGCGTCAGCAAGATCATTCGCGAGCCGGCCTATCGCCAGAAGCTCGGCAAGACGATGCGCAGCCGCGTCGAGCAGCATTTCGGCTTCAACCAGACCGCCCGGCACATCGAGCAGCTCTGCGATCAGCTTATCCAGCAGAAGACCGAGGCGTCGGTGGATCAGACCGCACTGCAGACGCCGCGCGACGAGCCCGAAGCGCAGGCCGCATAAGACAGGTTCACATATACGACAACGAAAGCCCGGCGCAAAGACGCCGGGCTTTTTTTTGTCGACGCTATCTATGTGACCGTGCGTGATTGCGCCGACCAAACGGCTCCCCTGTCATTTTGAGGTACTCCGAAGAATCTGCGCGGATCGTCGTGCGAGGCCAGATCCTTCGGAGTACCTCAGGCTTACAGATTGCGTGGAATCGGGTGTAACTCTGCTCTGCTGAAATCCTCTGCGGCAGATCGCAGAGCCCTCACCCCAACCCTCTCCCGGAGTACCGGGAGAGGGGGTAAGAGCG
>DAIOHQ010000132.1:0-3339 GCA_036744635.1 Tepidisphaeraceae bacterium
ACTCCCGCCGATTATCCCATTCTACTCCATCTCCCGGATTTGTGGACGCACCCTATTGTGCCGGGATTTTCCGCGCAATTGGCATTCCGCGCTTCCATCAGTAAACTACCCCGAATTTTGCGCAGGAAGCCACCGAAAACATGCCCAAACGCACCGACATCCACACCATCCTGATCATCGGCTCCGGCCCCATCGTCATCGGCCAGGGTTGCGAATTCGACTACTCCGGCGTGCAGGCCTGCCGTGCCCTCAAGGAAGAGGGCTATCGCATCGTGCTCGTGAACTCCAATCCGGCCACCATCATGACCGATCCGGAATTCGCCGATGCCACCTACATCGAGCCGATCACCCCGGAGTGCATCGAGAAAATCCTCGAGCGCGAAAGCAAAGGCCCCCAGCCGATCGACGCGGTGCTGCCAACGCTCGGCGGCCAGACCGGCCTGAACACCGCCATGGCCTGCTTCGACCAGGGCATCTTCACCAAATACGGCGTGACTATGATCGGGGCCAACCGCGAGGCCATCTTTCGCGGCGAAGACCGCCAGGTTTTCAAGGATCTGATGATCCAGATCGGCCTGAAGGTGCCGCGCTCCGGCGTGGTCCACAACATGGATGAGGCGCGCAAGGTGTTGCACGACATCGGCCTGCCGCTGATCATCCGCCCGGCCTTCACCCTCGGCGGCACCGGCGGCGGCATCGCCTACAACATCGAGGAATTCGAGGCCACCGTGCAGCGCGGGCTGGACGCCTCTCCGGTAACCGAGGTGCTGATCGAGCAATCGGTGATTGGCTGGAAAGAATTCGAGATGGAGGTGATGCGCGACCGCAACGACAACGTCGTCATCATCTGCTCCATCGAGAACCTCGATCCCATGGGCGTCCACACCGGCGATTCCATCACGGTCGCCCCGATCCAGACGCTGACGGACAAGGAATATCAGCGGATGCGCGACGCCTCCATCGCGGTGATCCGTGCAGTGGGGGTGGAGACGGGCGGCTCGAATATTCAATTCGCCATCGATCCCGATACCGGTGAGATGGTGGTGGTGGAGATGAACCCCCGGGTCTCGCGCAGCTCCGCCCTCGCGAGCAAGGCGACGGGCTATCCGATCGCGAAATTGGCCGCGAAATTGGCGGTCGGCTACACCCTCGATGAGCTGCCCAACTACATCACCAGCCGCAAGAAAACTTCCTCCCCCTCCCCCGCTACGTCGGGCGAAATCTCTTCCCCCTCTCCCGGTACTCCGGGGGAGGGCAGGGGTGGGGGCTCTTCCAGCAACTCCCAATGGGATCTCTACACCAGCGCCTGCTTCGAGCCCACCATCGACTACTGCGTCATCAAAATCCCGCGCTGGACCTTCGAGAAATTCCCCGACGCCGACGAAACCCTCACCACGCAGATGAAGAGTGTCGGCGAAGCCATGGCCATCGGCCGCACCTTCAAGGAAGCCCTGCAAAAAGGCATCCGCAGCATGGAGGTCAAACGCTTCGGCTTCGGCCTGGATAAATACGACAAATGGCTGAACGCGCAACACCGTAGCACGGGTTTCCAACCCGTGCCTCCCGCGCAGCGGGAGAATCCGGCTTCGCCGGAGCATGGGTTGAAAACCCATGCTACGAATCTGCCGCCCACCGCCCGCGCCACCGACGACCTCAACGCCGACAAAACCACCCAGGGCGAATCCCTCGACCAGGAGTGGCCCATCCCCGAACCCAAGCTCCGCCGAAAGCTAGCCGTGCCCAGCCAGGGCCGGCTCTATTATGTGCGGTATGCGCTGAAGATGGGGTGGACGATTGAGCAGATTCACGAGCTCACCAACATCGACCCTTGGTTTTTGGGGCAGATGCAGGAATTGGTGGAATTCGAGTCGAACCTGGCGCTGGTGGCGGCGGAACAGTCGCCTAGCATGGACTATTTCGCGCTGACGCAACAGGCAAAGCAATTAGGGTACAGCGACGTGCAGCTCGCGCAAATCTTCGGCATCTCGCCGAGGGAGATGCGCGATTTTCGGCGAAGAATCGGAGTGCAACCCGTGTACAAGCTGGTGGACACCTGCGCCGCGGAGTTCGAAGCCGCCACACCATACTACTATTCCACCTATGAGACTCCCTTCACTTCGGCTGGTGTTGAACCTCCCAAGACCGCAGTTCGTGATGCAATCAATGCTCTTCGGGAAGCTAAGTCCATGCTTGACAGACTAGGTCCAGCCAAAGCAGATGAACCCCCAGCACATGAAGTAGACGACATTGCATCTCAGTTACCCACGACTTGGGTCTCTCCCTCTGCCAGCGAGGACGAAATCCGTCTCACCACCAAACCCAAAGTCATCATCATCGGCGGCGGCCCCAATCGCATCGGCCAGGGCATTGAGTTCGACTACTGCTGCGTTCACGCCGCGTTCGCCATGAGAGAGCTCGGCTTGGAATCGGTGATGATCAACTCCAATCCCGAAACCGTCTCCACCGACTACGACACCAGCGACCTGCTCTTCTTCGAGCCGCTCACCCACGAAGACGTTCTCAACATCTGCGAGCGCCTCAACGGCGGGCCGTTTCGTCAGAACACAGCCGAATATGTCAAGAACCTGACGGACCACACCATACCTCAAGAGATCATTGATCAACTGGATCACGAGCTATACGAGGGTGGCGGCGAGCGCGCCGCAATCGTCAGCGCGATTCCCTCTAAAACCGAGCTCATACTGGTTGTGCTTTATCAAAATCCGCGCCGTCTCCAGACCCTGACGTTCAATACAAAGACGTGGCGGTCTAGCTCGACCGAAGCCGATGCGCACCAGGTCGCAAAGCAAAATATCACGGCATGGCAGAAGGCGATTGCCTGGTTCTCGAGTCCAACTCGTAACCAGCAACCAGCAACTAGCAACTTGGTGAGAGGTGTCATCGTCCAATTCGGCGGCCAGACCCCGCTCAACCTCGCAAAAGGCCTGCAGGAAGCCGGCGTCCCCATCCTCGGCACCACCGTCGAATCCCTCGACGCCGCCGGGGATCGCGAGCAATTCCGCACCCTCCTCCAGCAGCTCAACCTCAGGCAGCCGGCCAACGGCATCGCCCGCAACCTCGCCGAAGCCCGCGATATCGCCAGGCGCATCGGCTACCCCGTTCTCGTCCGCCCCAGCTTCGTTCTCGGCGGCCGGGCCATGGAAATCGTCTCCGATGAAGACCAGCTCAACTACTACATGACCCACGCCGTCGAAGCCTCCACCATCGTCGATGCCCCCATCCTCGTCGACAAATTTCTCGATAACGCGACGGAGGTGGATGTCGATTGCCTGGCCGATTACACGCCGTCGCCTCTCGTAGGGGCGGGGTCTCCCCGCC
>DAIOHQ010000132.1:3349-12907 GCA_036744635.1 Tepidisphaeraceae bacterium
CCGCCCTCTGCCGTCGGACAAATCAGGCAAGAGCGGGGAAACCCCGCCCCTACAGGAAGCTGGCCAGGCGATCATCATCGGGGTGATGGAACATATTGAAGAGGCAGGGATTCACTCGGGGGATTCGGCTTGTGCGTTGCCGCCTTATTCGTTGTCGAAGGAAATCGTCGAAAAGCTCAAGCTCCAAACCCGCGCCCTCGCCGCCGCCCTGCGGGTCAACGGCCTGATGAACGTCCAGTACGCCATCAAGGACAACGAAATCTATGTCATCGAGGTGAACCCCCGCGCCTCCCGCACCGTCCCCTTCGTCTCCAAGGCCACCGGCATCCCCTGGGCCAAGATCGCCGCCAAAGTGATGGCCGGCAAGACCCTCAAAGAACTCAATATCACCGAGCAGCCCGATCCCAAACACGTCTCGGTCAAAGAAGTCGTCTTCCCCTTCACCAAATTCCCCGGCGTCGACATCATCCTCGGCCCGGAGATGCGCTCCACCGGCGAGGTCATGGGCATCGACGTCAATTTTGAGATGGCCTTCGCCAAGAGCCAGATCGCCGCCGGCGGCGCCCTCCCCACCAAGGGCGCCGTCTTCATCTCCGTGCGCGATGCCGACAAGGCGGGCATCGTCCCGGTTGCCAAAATGCTCGCCGGTTGCGGCTTCAATCTCCTTGCCACCTCAGGCACCTACGATGTGCTGGCCAAAAATGACATCCCCGCCAGCCGCATCAGCAAGCTGGCCGAAGGCCGCCCCAACATCAAAGACCACATCAAGAACGGCAACATTCAACTCATCATCAACACACCCACCAAAAAAGGTCCGCAGACCGATGAGGGGAAAATCCGCGCCATGGCGGTGTCGAACCGGGTACCCATCGTCACCACCCTGACCGGCGCCAGCGCCGCCGCAAAAGCAATCGCAGAAATCCAGAAAACCCCCTGGGGCGTCCAACCACTACAGCAATATGTCGCAGCCATGCCAAAGAAGTGAAGGGCCAGGCATCACTATCAGCGAAATGTCATCCTCAGGTACTCCGAAGGATCTGGCCTCGATTGGTGATCCAGGCAGATTTTTCGGATTACCTCAAGTTCTCCCCGCTCCAAATTCATCAAAAAATCTACGCGTCCAGCACATCCAACAACTGCTTGAGATCGCCCTTTTGCGGGTCATCCGGGTTATTTCGCAGATAGCGATCCAGCCACGCCGAGGCCGGCTGGGAAAGTCCGATTCTTGCCAGCACCAGCGCCAAATCCCGCTGCAATCGATCCTGTTCCGGCCAAAGCAGCATTTCCATCTCCAGCACCGCCGCCACATCAGAATATTGCCCGGCCGTGCCATACAGGTTGAGCAGATTCTGCAAAAGCCGCGTCAACCAATGCCGGTTGGGCGCCGGCTCCAGCAGATCATTGGTCCACTCCGCTTCCGCGCCAAAAATCTCCTGCACGCGCTGGTGCGCCTCATCGTGGGTGATGATGCGCCCGCCGTTGAACGGATCGACCAGCATTTCCGAATCATCCACCCGCACGCTGCAGATAAAGTGCCCGGGCAGCCCAATGCCGCGCACGCGCAGGCCCAGCCGCTCGGCCACGCTCTTGTAAATCAGGCTGAGGGTGATCGGCAGCCCCTGCTTGGTGTCCAGGACGGCCGGCACGAAGCTGTTGGCGGGGTTGTAATAGTCGTCCGTGTTGCCGCGGAATCCCTCTTCTTCAAACAGGAATTCGTGCAGATGGGCCAGCAGCGCCTGCGGCTGCGCGCCATGCACGCGCTCGCGCACCGTGTCCGCAAAATGCTGCAGCGTCGCATCCACCTTGGACGGCTCGGCATCGGGCATCTGGTGCATCGCGATCGCCACCGCGCCGTTCAAGAGCGCATCGGGCGAGTCGATTACCGCAGCCTGCCGCGCCAGCAGCTTGAAGGCCTGGGGCGAACAGCACAAGGGAAGAATGGCGTTCATGTTGGTCTCCGCTAGGCCGATGCTGCCAATACATCGACCAAAACCATCCTAATCCCATGCATATTCTATGCCAAGCCCAGCGTGAAAGCCCCCACTTGCCGACAATTCGCAGGGATGCGCCAAGCCCAATATCGCTGTCCCGATTGCGGAGCTTTTTGTCCAAAACTGCTTCCGAACATGACGCCCGCGTATCCCCGCGCACGCTATACTCTGCCATGCTCCCGGCCGTCACGATTCCTGGAATATTCGTCACCGGCACCGACACCGGCGTGGGTAAAACCCTCATCGCCGCCGGCATCGCCGATTGGTTTCGCCGCCAGGGTGGGAAAGGGAGGGCCGCAGCGCGTATCGGCGTGTTCAAACCGGTGGCCACCGGATGCGCCAAACGCCGCGAAGGTCTGGTGAGTGAAGACGCGGAATTTCTCGCCCTGTGCGCCGATTCTTCCCATTCGCTCGATGAGATCTGCCCGCAGCGCTTCGCCGAGCCGCTGGCCCCTTCCGTCGCCGCCGAGCGCGCCCGCCAGCCTCTTGATTGGGATGCCATCGAGCGCTCGCTGCGCGCCATCGAGGCCGACAGTGAAGTGTTGATCGTCGAAGGCGTCGGCGGCGTGATGGTCCCGCTGGATGCCAGGCATACCGTCTTGGAAATGATCCAGTGGCTGCGCCTGCCGGTCGTGGTGGTGGCCCGGCCAAACTTGGGCACGATCAACCACACGCTACTGACCGTCGATGCTCTTCGCCGCGCCGGCGCAACGGTTGCCGGCGTGGTCATCAACCGCTATCCGCCCGAGATGGCCAGCATCGCCGAGGAGACCAATCCGCGCCTGATCGAAAAATGGGGAAAGCTCTCGGTGCTCTCGATTGTCCCGGAGGAGAAAGTTATCCCCGCCGCCGGCATTCCCCCCGGCGTGGCCGCCGCGATGGATTTGGTCGATTGGGAGCGGATAGCGCGCCGAGGCGCCTGATCCCATCTCCGGCGCATTCCCTGCCGGAGCTTGAATTTAGCTTGAATTTAGTCTCTTGACGCGGCCGGAGGGAGTAGTACATTACACCGCTTCACTTGTGGGTCTGCCTTGTGTGGTCTGCCAAACATTGACGCCGCAAGTAACGTAAAGACGATACTTAGGAACGTCTCGACAGGGCGTTCTTGTACTTACGAGGAGCAGCCGTGAAGATCGAGCCGATTTAGCGGCTCATGCTGACCGAAGCCCTGCATGGTCAGTATGAGCGTACCGTGCAGAGGGAGCCTTCCCCAGAGCTTCGATCAGCGACCTTCGAGGCTCGGTTCGTCAAATCAGACGAATTCAAACCCGCAGGGGCCGATTTCCGAATCCTGGAAATGGCCGTCGCCCACAACCAACAACCCGATTTTGAATTGTCGATCGTGGATTGTCCCTCGGTGCACCCAATCCAAAATCCGCAACGCCCAAAGGGCACCCGAATCCAAAACTCCAACAGAGGAACCTATGAACCGCGACCTATCGAAAATTCGCAATATCGGCATCGCCGCCCACATCGACGCCGGCAAGACCACCGTCTCCGAACGCGTGCTCTATTACACCGGCAAGACCTACAAGATGGGCGAAGTACACGAAGGCACTGCGGTGATGGACTTCCTCGAGGAAGAGCAGAAGCGCGGCATCACCATCCAGTCGGCCGCCACCACCTGCCCGTGGAAGGACCACATTATCAACCTGATCGACACCCCCGGGCACGTCGACTTCACCGTCGAGGTGGAGCGTTCCCTGCGCGTGCTGGATGGCGCGGTCGCCGTGTTCGACGGCAAGGAAGGCGTCGAGGCGCAGTCCGAGACCGTCTGGCGCCAGGCCACCAAGTATCACGTGCCGCGGCTTTGCTTCATCAACAAGATGGACAAGGTCGGCGCTGACTTCGATTTCAGCTTCAACTCCATCCGCGAGCGCCTCGGCGCCCCCGGCGTGGCCGTGCAGATTCCCATCGGGCAGAGCAACACGTTCAAGGGTATCATCGATCTTGTCCGCGGCGTGGCCATCTACTACTCGATGGACGAAAAGGACAAGGGCAGCAAATGGGAAGAGAAGCCCATTCCCGCCGAAGAACAGGAGCGCTACGAGAAGTGGCGGCATGAGCTGATCGAGAAGGTCGCCGAAACCGACGATAAGCTGACCGAAAAATATCTCGGCGGCGAAGAAATCGGCGAGGCCGAGCTCAAGGCGGCGCTCCGTCGGGCGACAATCTCGTTCAAGGCCCATCCGGTCTTCTGCGGATCAGCGCTCAAGTACGTCGGCGTGCAGCGCCTGCTGGACGGCGTCCTCGACTATCTCCCCAGCCCGCTCGATATGCCGCCCACCAGGGGGCATGACCTGAAGAATCCCGAAAAGATCATCGAGCGGCACGCCACTCCCGATGAGCCTTTCTGCGGGCTGGCGTTCAAGATCGTCAGCGACCAGCATGGCGATCTGACTTATGTGCGCGTCTACAGCGGCCGGCTGGAAAAGGGCAGCCGCATCCTCAACAGCAGCCGCAGCAAGCGCGAGAACGTCTCGCGCATGTTTCAGATGCACGCCCAGGACCGCAACCCAATCGATGTGGCCGAGTCCGGCGACATCGTCGCCTGCATCGGCATCAAGGAAGCCCTCACCGGCGACACCCTGTGCGATCCGGATCATCCGATCATCCTGGAGAAGCCGACCTTCCCCGATCCGGTCATCAGCATGTCGATCGAGCCCAAGACGGCCGCCGACAAGCAGAAGCTGGGCGAGGCGCTGACCACCCTCAAGCGCGAGGATCCGACATTCCAGGCCAACTACGACGAAGAGACCGGACAGACCATCATCGCCGGCATGGGCGAACTGCACCTGGAAATTCTTCGCAACAAGCTAACCCGCGACATGAAGGTTGACGTGCTCGTCGGCAAGCCCAAGGTGGCGTACAAGGAAACGATCACGTTCATGGCCGAGGCGCGCGGCAAACACGTCAAGCAGTCCGGCGGCCGCGGCCAGTTCGGCGACTGCACGCTTCGCGTCGAACCGTTCACCGAGGCCCAGGCCAAGGTCGAAGAGCTCAAATGGGTGGACGGCGTGGCGTTTGAAAACGGAGTCTTCGGCGGCTCCATTCCCAAGGAATACATTCCATCGGTGGAGTATGGCGCGCGGCAGGCGTGCAAGACCGGCGTGCTGGCGAACTATCCGTTGATCAATATCAAGATCACGCTCCTGGATGGCTCATACCACCCGGTCGACAGCTCGCAGATCGCCTTCGAGCTGGCCGGCCAGTTGGCCCTCAAGGAAGCCTGTCACAAGGCCGGCTTGACCCTGCTTGAGCCGATCATGAAGCTGGTGGTCACCACCCCGGAAGATTTCGTCGGCAACGTCACCGGCGATTTGAGCAAGCGCCGCGGCGCCATCCTGAACATGGAAGAGCGCGGCAACACGCGGGTGATCGATGCCGAGGTGCCCCTCAGCGAGATGTTCGGCTACACCACCGAACTGCGCTCGATGAGCACCGGCCGGGCCAGCTCGGTGATGGAGCCGTCGAAGTATTCGCCCGTCCCCACCAACGTCAAGAACGCGATTCTGGAAGAAGTCGGGTAAGCCGGGCGCTGAGTCTGCAATGCCACAGGCGGGACCGATGCATAACATCGGTCCCGCCTTCTTGTTTTCGCGATCCGCGCCGTCGCGCGAGATCGCGCATCGGCAGTCTGGCACCTGTTCCAAGTGGCAGGTTGCATTTCTTGTGGCATGGGCTACCCAGCCCATGCGCCTGAAGCGCAGCGCTCTTTCTTCGTAGCATGGGTTTCCAAACCCATGCCGAGCGCCGTGGCCAAAACGAGCGATGCAATTTCTCCAATGATGTGCGGTGTGCGAACATTCACCGCTGGGCACGGGTTTAGGAAAACCCGTGCTACGGCAGCGAGCTGCGCTTCGGGCGCATGGGCTGGCAGCGCTGGTAGCCCATGCCACAACACACGCCACAGAGAAGCGCCACGCCCCGCCCGCGATCATTTTTGCCGTTGAGGGGATGTTTGCCGATGCTCCATAATGCGATGTGCGACATGATGGAGATCGAGATGGAAGTCAGGCGATCCCATAAACGATCCAGGAACAGACCGCCCACGCCGGGCAGCCATTTGGCCCGCGCCCTGTTGTTCACACCGCTGCTGGTCGGCGGCGTGGTCTTGGCGCTTACCCAGGGGCAGAAAATTCGGCGCTTCTTCAGAACCTTTTTCGGCACTCGGCCGGAGAATCCGGCGCGTCCAACATCCCTCAGTGTCCTGCGCGCCACCATCCTCGGAAATGACAAAAGCTCGGTGGCCCGCGCCTTAGGACCGCCGCGCACCGCGATCCTGCAGACCATCGGCATCCATCAGCCCACCCGGCAGGCATCCTGGCAGGCCGACACCTGGTACTACCCCCTGCAGCGCGGAGATCACGGCGCGATCGCCATCCAATTCCGGGGAAATATCGCTCGCAAAGTGGAATTCATCCAGGTGCCAGTGATGTGAAAAATTATCGCTTTGCTGCCGGTCGCGCCAGATCAATGTTGACTTCGATCTGCGGGGTGGCCAGCAACTTCAGGCGCATGGGTGCAGCAGCGCCATATCGAAATTTCTGCACTTCCAACGCTCCTTCAAGCACACGAACGGAAAGCCGTGACTTTTCCAACGTCACGGTTCCAAACCCCGCGGCTGTCGAAAAAAAGGTCGTGAACGGCCGCTTGTCGGTCCTTGGATTGAGGTGCAGCGTCCCTGAAACCGCATCATAGCGGAAGCCGGCGTAGCTGTTCAGCAGGGCGTAGCTGGCCATGGCGCGAGCATAAAAGTTGCCGCACTCATATTCATTCCACGGATTGCGCACCCGCCCGTCATAGCGCGAGCGGGCGGCAGCAATGATGGTGATCGCCTCCTCGACCAGCCCTTCTTCCAGCATGTGTGAGGCGACCTGATATTCGATGCCCGTCCAGACTTCATCGCTGTAGACGAACGGCAACGTCGGCTTGTCCCCGCGCGGCCAGCTACACAGCAACAACCCCGCCTCGTGGCCAATCGCATAGCCGGGGCGCTGGGTATTGGCATGGCGAAAGAGATCGGGTTTGAAGTTGTGCTTGAAGATGCTCTTGAGATGCTTGCGCACGTGTGCCGCGTTCTGCGGCGTGGGAACGCCATAGATCCTGGCCATCCACGCGCCGATAACGCCGTCGCTCAGGCAGCCCGAGCCGTATTGGTACTTCGGGCCTTCGCGCTTCAGGAGTTGAACGGATTCCGGAGATTGAGCGTTCACCGTGGCGAGTTGCGCTTCCAGCGATGTGTTCCGCAGACCCGTGGCAGTCACCTTCTGCACGAAGTAATCGCCGTTGAACAAATCATCGTCGAGAAATTTCGCCCCCTTCTCGGCCAAGGCACGGTAGAACGTGATATCAGCAGAATAGGAATGACTACCCGCGTGATTCGCATCCGCGGATGACGCCGCGAGGTCCCCGGCCAACTCCGCCAAAGCCGCGCAGGCGGCCACGTAGATGCTGCTGCACATGCCGTCAGGACCCCAGAACTCGATGTCGTAAGTGTTATGGTGAGGCTCGAAGAGTGCCCCGCGCCCATCCGGGTCCCAGGTGGCGATGGCATAGTCCAGGGCCCGCTTGGCACTTGGATACAGCGCTGTCAGCCACTTACGGTCCCCGCAGATGTGATAGTCGCGATACAGCTTGAGGATCCCGCCAAGCTGCCCATCCGCGGCGGCGTGGAAGTCGTGCCCGCTCGGCCCCTGCGGCAGGGCAAACCGGAAATTGACGTGGCCGGCGTCGTTCATCGCGAACAGATATTCCTGGTTGCGCAGCGTGCGCTCCAGCGCTGGGAAAAGATGCGGCAGCGCCTGGGCATAATTCCAAACGTGCGTACACGAGCCTGCGCAGCAGCCGGCATTCGGGAAGCACCCTTCCCATCCCCACAGGTCCCCATTCTGCTGGCGCAGGATCGTCGGCGACTTGAGGATCGCGAGATTGGCCGACACCGCGTCCAGCAGCGGCGCCGGCACGGTCGAAGCAAACAGCGCATCTCTAAACGCAAACGTGCGCTGGCGAAGCGAGGTGAAATTCGTGGCCACGTATTGTGCCACCTCCCCCGCGTGCCGCCACTGCCCTGCGTAATACGGATGCCACGGCGGCGCTGATCTGGCCTCGCCGCGCAGTGCCGGCAGATTCGATTCCACCGGCTGGCCGGACCGCGTGGTCACATTCGGAAAGTGCCAGGTGATCAGGATCGGACAGGTGACTGTCTGCCCGGGGGCGATGCGCAGGGCAAGCAGGATCGAACCGCCATTGCGGCCAGCTTCGGCTTGATCGCTACCCTGATTGGAAGCAAAATTTCCCGTCGAAATCTCCCGCCACAGCGCGCTGATCGAATCGAACCAGCCGCCGCGATACCACATCGCCTTGATGCGCGGCGCCCGCTTCTGCACTTCGCTGTTGCCGCCGACCATCGAGCGCGGCGGCAGCGCGACCAGCGCCGCCGAACCGAAAGTTTCGGCCTCCCACGGATCGGTGTTGTGGAAGAACACGCCGCCGCCGGGAATGACGGCACTGCGCGAGCTTTTTCCGGAAGGGTCGGCGCCGCTGGCGAGGTGCGACAAGTGGAAAGAAAACTCACAATCCACCGCCTGCTTGCTGTCGTTCGTGAACGAATATTCCACGATTGCCGCCGGCAACGAGGAGTTGCGGTCATCCAGCGGGATCAGCGGGCTCCACGCGGTGATGCCCACATCCACCGGAAGCTCCGAATCCTCCAGCGACACCTCGGCGATCGGGTACTCCCCCACAAACGTGCAATCCTCACAGCGCGGCAGACCCTCGTGCCCGCCGCCGCGATACCCCTGGCTCTTCAACCCCTGGGCACTAATGCGTCCCAGCGGCATCGGCCCTTCCAGCAGTCGCGTGATGGTAAGAGCCGGCCGCTTCCCCTTGATGTGCAACAGCGCAAACGCCGCATCCGTGGTCGCGTGCCCATCCGGCTGAGCGGTCAGCGAAGGGGCATTGCGAATGGCAAAATCCTGCAATCCCCCAATGCCATTGATGCTGATCGAGCCCGCCCCGATCCCCCCCAGCGGAAACGCGATCTGAGCGAGATAATCGTTCTTATAGACGCGCGGCGAACCGGTTCGGTCGACTTTCTTTGCCATGGGAGGATGTTGTGCCAGCCCCGATGCAAATGCAAACAAGAGAACGCAAAACGCAGAATGCAAAATGCAAAACTGGATACCCAAAATTTCCCGTTTCGCATTCTGCATTTTGACTTTTGCGTTTTCTCCCGGCCTCGCCTTGCATCCGCGCCATCAGTCGCTACAATTTCCCCTCCTTACAGCAAGTGGAGTTTCGACTATGCCAAGACCAAGTTCGCCGCGCGGCAGTGCCCGCGAACGGCGGGAAAAAGCGGAAAAGTTTCAGACCTTCAGCCGGCCCAAGATCAAGGTCGCCAAGACCACGGCCTCGGGCAAGGTTTTCATCGACTACAAGGACACCGAGTCCTTGCGCAAGATGATCAGCGGCAACGGCAAGATCCTGTCACGCAAGCGCACCGGCGCCACCGCGATGGAACAGCGCATGCTCGCCCGCGCCATCAAGCGCGCCCGCTATATGGCGC
>DAIOHQ010000133.1:0-12901 GCA_036744635.1 Tepidisphaeraceae bacterium
AGGCCAAGGCGTATTGGACTACTGCAGCGTGATGCCACAAATTATGGGCACACCCGAGGGATACGAAGAACCGCTTGCGGCTGTCCTGACGTGACTCGACCACGTACACTCGGCGGATGCAGATCGATCCGGCCGGCGCCCCCCGAACTTCCCTTCTCGCCAAAATCATCCGTTCATTTTATTTCGCCTTCGCGGGTCTCAGTTTTCTGTTCCGCACGCAGCGCAACGCCCGCGTCGAGCTGGCGCTGGGCATCATTGCCTGCGGGCTGGGGGCGTGGGTGAAGATCAGCCGCGCGGAATGGGCGGTGATCGTCTTTACCATCGCACTGGTGCTGATCCTGGAGGGTCTAAACACCGCCATCGAGGCCGCGGTCGATCTGGCCTCACCGCAGCGGCATCCGCTGGCGAAGGCGGCGAAGGATCTGGCGGCCGGCATGGTGTTGATTGCCGCGCTGGCTTCGCTGGCGGTGGGGGCACTGATTCTTGGCCCGCCGCTGTGGGGAAAATGCTTCGCGCATTAGCTGCGCGTTATCAGCCGACGCAGTAGGGTGGGCGTACTCGCCCACCGTTCGCCGCAAGGCGCTGGTGGGCGAGTACACCCACCCTACAAGAACGAGCTGCGCCTTGCCCGGAAATGGCAACGCCTGTCAGGGGAATTTTCGTAGACAGGATCGCGAATTGATCGGTATCATGCCTATGATGAAGCAGGAGGGAATTGGGCCGTGAGGGTATCCCAACCGAGCCAGGCTCGAACGCGGCGCAGGGGAACAACGCCGCGAAACTGAACGATTGGCGGATGGTTCGCAAACCAGGAGAGCACGCATGGCAGCTACAAAGAATTCTCTGGTCTCGATCATCGACAAGCGGCTGGACTTGATGCACTTTCGCGAGCAGCACTGGGAAGGCTCGTTCTGGGATTATCTCGATATTGCGATGGAGAATCCGGCCGTGGCGCGCAACGCCTTTCAGCGCGTCTACGACATGATCCTGAGCTACGGCGCGGAAAACTACACTCAGTTCAAGCAGGAATACAACCGCTACGCGTTCTTTTCCGACCCGATCGACCACGGGACCGACGCGATTTTCGGGCTGGAGCGCCCGCTGATGACGCTGGTGGATTTCTTCAAGTCGGCGGCGCAGGGATATGGCACCGAGAAGCGCATCCTGCTGCTGCACGGCCCGGTCGGCTCGAGCAAGAGCACGATGGCGCGGCTGCTGAAGAAGGGGCTGGAGGCGTACTCGAAGTCCGAAGAGGGCAAGTGCTTCACCTACATGTGGCGGGTTCCGCAGAAGCTGGCCGGCAACGATGACGGCGAGACTTATCTGGAATGTCCGATGCACGAAGAACCGCTGCTGCTGATCCCGCGCGAAGCCCGGCCGGAAGTGCTGGACGCCATCAACGAGAAATTGCCCGATGGCCGCAAGCTGCGCCTCTACGGCGACATCTGCCCGTTCTGCCGCAAGATCCAGGCCGACCTGCTGGAGATGTACGATGGCGACTGGAAGAAGGTGATGGATCACGTGAAGGTCAAACGCCTGATCCTCAGCGAGAAGGACCGCCGCGGTATCGGCACGTTCCAGCCCAAGGATGAGAAGAACCAGGACAGCACCGAGCTGACCGGCGACATCAACTACCGCAAGATCGCCGAATACGGCTCCGACTCCGATCCGCGCGCGTTCAACTTCGATGGCGAATTGAATATTGCCAACCGCGGCATCGTCGAGTTCATCGAGGTGTTGAAGCTGGACGTGGCGTTTCTGTACGACCTGCTGGGGGCGTCACAGGAGCACATGATCAAGCCCAAGAAGTTTGCCCAGACCTACATCGACGAGGTGATCCTCGGCCACACCAACGAGCCGGAATACAAGAAGCTGCAGGGCAACGAGATGATGGAGGCGTTTCGCGACCGCACGATCAAGATCGACGTGCCCTACAATGTGCGGCTGGAGGATGAGATCAAGATTTACATGAAGGACTTCGGGCCGGAGAAGGTGAAGGGGATGCATATCGCTCCGCACACGATCGAGACTGCGGCCATGTGGGCGGTGCTGACGCGGCTGGCCGAGCCGAAGAAGGCGGGCATCACTAAGATTCAGAAGCTCAAGCTCTACAACGGCAAGAGCATCCCCGGCTTTACCGAAGATTCGATCAAGGAGCTCAAGGAGGAAGCCCCGCGCGAAGGGATGCAGGGAATTTCGCCGCGCTATATTCAGGACAAGATCAGCAACGCCCTGGTCAGCCACCAGGCCCAGCTCGAAAAGGCCATCAACCCCTTCATGGTGATGAACGAGCTGGAAGGCGGCCTCTCGCACCATTCGCTGATCACCGATGAGGAGCTCAAGAAGGAATTCAAGGAGCTGCTGGCCGTGGTGCGCGAGGAATATGAAGATATTTTGAAGGGCGAGGTGCAGCGGGCGATCAGCGCCGATGAGGATGCCATCAAGCGGCTGGCCACCAATTACATCGAGAGCGTGCGCGCGTACACGCAGCACGAGCGCGTGCGCAACCGCTACACCGGCCGTGATGAAGACCCCGATGAGCGGCTGATGCGCAGCATCGAGGATAAGATCGACATCCCTGACAGCCGCAAGGACGACTTCCGCCAGGAGATCATGAACTACATCGGCGCCTTGGCGCTCGATGGCAAGAAATTCGAGTACAACACCAATGCCCGGCTGCTCAAGGCGCTGGAATTGAAGCTCTTCGAGGACCAGCGCGATACGATCAAGCTGAAGAACCTGGTGAGCAGCGTGGTGGACGATGAGACGCAGCAGAAGATCGACGTGGTGAAGCAGCGGCTGATCAAGTATTTCGGATATAACGAGACCAGCGCCACCGATGTGCTCAATTATGTCGCCAGCATCTTCGCCCGCGGCGATACCAAGCAGGAGGAATGACGCAGTTGGCGTCATCCCAATATCAAGGAGAACTCGTGCCGGTTTACGAATATACCTGTCAGTCTTGCAAGACGAAGTTTGAGCAGCTCGTGCGCTCGATGAGCGGCGACGCCAAGGCCAAGTGCCCGGAATGCGGTTCGGGGAAGACGGCCCGCTCGCTGAGCCTATTCGCGGTCGGCGCCGAATCCGGCGGCGGTTCCCGCGAATCCTTCACGCCCGCCTCCTGCCGCAGTTGTGGAAATCCGCACGGCTCGTGCGGGATGGAATGAGTCGGCCGATTCATAATAATTCTTGTTGTTTGCGTTCTCAGCGTCTCGGCGGCGAATCGGTCCTTTGCTCGTCGGGCTGATCCTCGTCCAGTTGGCCCAGCACATCGCGGGCGCGCTGGCGGAGGGAAGGGGAGGCGGTTTCATCCTCAACCAGCGATTCCAGCACATCCTTCGCTTCCTTCATGCGCCGCCATTCGAAATAGATCTGGGCGACGTGCCAGCGCAGCATCGGATCGCGGCCGTCGAGATCGTCGATCGCCTCCACCGCCGTGCGCAGATCGGCGGTGCGCTGGCCCTGGCTGAGCGCGTTCAGATAGGGCATCAGCAGGGCATCGGTGCGCTGGCGCGACAATCCCTGCTGGTAGGCGCCGATCGCCTGCTCGAGCTGGGATTCTGCCCCGTAGACATCGCCCAAGACCTTCCAGACCGCCCATGATTGCGGATAGGCGCGGGCAATGGCATCCAGCATCGCGATGGCGGCATCGAGGTTGCCGTGATGGCGCTCGGCGAGCAGATCGATGGCATCGAGGGCATCGGGATCGCGGTCGATGGCCAGGCGCAGGTTCTGCTCCGCTTCCTGCTGGAGCTGCTTGCTCTGGTCGGACTCGTTGAGCTGGCGGGCGCGGTCAAGCAGCACGCGGGCCAATTCGATGCGGATGGCGGGGGAGTCGTCGGATTCGACCGCGCTGCGCAGGGTGCGTTCGGCCGCGGGAAGGTCGCGCTCATAGTGCTCGAGCATGCCGCGCAGGGCGATCACCTCGCCGCGCTCGCCGAAGGTTTGCTCGCAGCGCTGCAACACCATTTCGGCCAATTCAGGCATGTCATCTCCCAGCATCGACCGGCCGAGCGGGATGGCTGCGGCCAGGTCGGGATCCATATCTTCCAGGCGGGCGCGGACGTTGGCGATGTACTGGCTGCGCGGGATGTGGGCCACGGTGGCGGGGTCGGTGGGATCGGCGAATATGCGGACCAGCTCGCCAAGCTGCACCCGCGACTCGATGGTCAGCGGGTGGGTCTCGCCCAGCTCCTTGCGGGCTTTGGCCAGGGCATCGCGAAAGCGCTGCGGCTGGCCGAGCGCCCGGCAGACGGCGGCGAATTCCGGCAATGCCATCGAAGTCGGCTGCAGCTTCAGCGCCTCCTGGTAGAACTGCATCGCGGAAGTGAGCTTTCCGAGCTGGCGCATCGCCTTGCCGCGGGCCAGGCTGGCGCTGGGGTCGAGCGGGTCGAGCTCGGCGAGGCGCTGGGCGATCTCGTCCACCTCTCCCCAGCGGCCGCGTCCCATGCGGTCGGCGAGCTGCCGGTAGAAGTCTACCTTGCGGATGGCCAGGCGAAAGGTGTCGATCTGCGGGTGGCGCTGCCGCGAGTCCACGAAGCGCTTCATCCAGGTGATGGCCTCCTCGAAGGAGAAATCGCCGGCGGCGACGCGGGTTTCCTCCTCGGTCGGCACCGGCAGGACATCAGGCATGTGGTGTTCAGTGGTGAAATCCCAGCGTCCGGGAATGAATTTCCAGCGCGGCTTGGGTTGGTAAAATCGCAGAAACAGCGCCACCCCCAGCGCCAGCCCGGCGAGCAGCAGAATGATAAGCTGCTGTGATGTCATTGATGGCTACTGTAGCAGATGGCGAGCGGATGGGGGAATGCACGGATGGCAGGCGAAATGGTCAAAGTGCGGTTGGAGCCGGCAGTGGCACGGCCATCGCGGCCTTACGAGCCGCACGCGCTGCCTTGCGGAAGGCGATGATCAGAATAACGAGTGCAGGCGGTTTGAGGCAGTGCATCACAAAATAGAAGATCGTCCAGGGACTGCTGTCGGCTGGCAACATGTACCCAATGGACTTGATGGCCTCACGCCACCCAATCCCGGGGTCTCTCCATCCGAAGTTGAAGCCTGTGTGCTGTTGCAGCGTAGCCTCGACTCCTAATATCGCTACGCCGCTACCGGCAAACGGAAGGTACTCCCAGTCCTCACCCCTAGCGATCGCGACAGCGGCAGCAATAAAGGACCAAGCGGACGTAGCCCAGAGGATGAAGGCTACGGTGCCGAGAATGGGCCTCCTACACGCGCGCACCAGGTGCGCGAGGCGAGATGCCAGAAGGATGATCACGATGCCGGCGATCATCGCCCAAATGATTACGGTGATCCGTCTAAAGCTTTCGAGGCGAGAGGAAGAGAATTGCTCAAAGCCGAATGGAAAGACGGGGAAGATTGCGAGAATGAGCAAGAGTAGGCGCAGGCCCCAGCGCACGGCAATCTGAAGCGAAGCCGCATGCTCATGTACATGCCGCCGGCTCAGCAGGCTCGCCGCCCACCAGCACAGCCCAAAGGGAATGGTCCACACGATGAAGGCGGCTCTCCACCAGTTGGTCATCAGCAGCAGCACCTGCGATGCCGGTGGCCATATCCAGACGAGGAGCAGCATCCCGCAGGCAATGGCATCGCGGTTCCAATCGGCGGCGCGGCGGTCGTTGAGTTGAAGAGATTTGACGATCGGCTCGCCGCATTCGGGGCATTTCCCCGTTATGTCCAGCAGGCGAAGGTCGTAATCACAATTGACGCACCGCACGCCCTCAGGTGTCACCTGGCCGGCAGCCGGCATGGGGAGGGTGCTCATGTCTGGCACTATACGACCGCCGCCATAGCGCAGGAGCGCATGTTATTCCGCCACGATGAGCTTGCAGCCGGCGCTGGTGATCTGTTGGCGCTGGGCATCGGTGATGCCGGCGTCGCAGACCACCGTGTCGATCTCGCTCAGGGGGCAGAGCTGGGCGAGGGCCTGCTGGCCGAACTTGGTGGAATCGATCAATAGCACGATTTCCTGGGCCTGCTGCATCATCCGTTTTTCGCTGGCGACCAAGAGCATGTTCTGGTTGTAGAGCATGCCGTCGTGAATTCCGGCGACGCTGAGGATCAAGGTTTTGGTGTGGATGGTGGCCAGCATGGACTCGGCCATGGGACCAAGCAGCACGCCATAGCGCGGGTAGAGCAGGCCGCCAACCAGCACCAACTCCACGTTGTCGTCGTTGAGGAAAAGGTTGGCGATGGGCAGCGAGTTGGTGACGATCTGCAGCGGCTGGCCGACGAGTTCTTCGGCCAAGTGGAAGGTGGTGCTGCCGCCGTCGATGAGTACCGTCTGGCCGGGCTGGATGAGCTTGCGGGCGGCGGCGGCGATCTTGCGTTTGGCGTCGAGGTTGTAATCAACCCGCTGGTCGAAGGCATAGGGGCGGCCGGAATCATTGCGGTCGGCCACCCAGATGACCCCGCCGTGGGTGCGCTTGACGAGGCCGCGCTGCTCAAGCTGTTCGAGGTCGCGGCGGATGGTCGATTGCGAGACGCGCAGGTCGGCCGAGAGGGAATCGAGATCGCACATGCCGCGGCGAGCGAGCAGTTCTTTGAGGCGGGATTGTCGTTCGGCCATGAGCATTTACGTAGCACGGGTTTTCAACCCGTGTTCTTCGTGAACGATCCACTTCGGCACGGGTTGAAAACGCGTGCTACGGCCAAGGCTATCTCCCGTTCTCGGTATTACGGGCGAGATCAGAGGCGATGCGGTTGCGAGAGTAGGCGACTTTTTGGGCGGCGGTCATTTGTTTGAAATCGGGCGAGCCGTCGGATTTTTTCGGGAGATTGCTGACGTCAGAGATGACGGCGGTGGCGACGACTTTGCCGCCGTTGTGTGATGCACCCGGGCGCCGACCGGGCTTCTCCGGCTTTTGTTCGCGTCTGGCGCCGGCCAGGGAAACCGTGCTGCCGGTGCCGGCGTAGCTGGTTGCGGTTGTCGTCAGCTCCAGGTCCTCTTTCAGGGCGCGATAGGGTTTGAGGTTCAGTTTCTGCAATTCACCGTGATAGGCCCTGGTGGCTTCTTCAGCGCCGATCTGGCCGTCGGCGATGGCGCGGAGATAGCGGACGAAACTGAGTTGGTGCTCGCTGTTATTGATTTTCCGGCCAAACAGCGCTGCGCGGGCGCCATATTTTTTCGCCTCCTCCAGAAGCTTAAACGCATCATGCGTCGTTCCGCTGGAACCGCCGAGAATGCCGGGAATGAGCGTCGGATCGTAGCTGACCAGTTCCTCCATCGCCTTGGGCCCGTGATAGGCGATCTTGAGGAAGATCGGCCGGCCGCTGCTGGGGACGCCGGCGAGGGAGCGGACGATCAGGTCGTTGATAAAGCGGCCAAGATCGGCCGGGCAGGCGGCGCCGCATGCGTTGGGGTCGAATACTTCCAGGAAGTGGCGCAAGCCTTTCTGCTCGGCTTCGATGCGGAACTGCTTGTACGCTTCGAGGGTCACGTAATCGAAGGCCACGTTGTTGTTGGGCGTGATCGAGTAGAGGCCGAGGTCCGCGCCCTGGCGGCGCTCGTTTTCGGTGGGGTTGACCCGGCCGCTCTGAATCTGCTCGATGGTGGCCGAGCGGAAAGGGCGCGAGGCCTCGCTGGCATAGGTTCCGCCGGCCATCAGGTGAATGTCGGTGGTGTCGTTGGCGCGGCAGGCGGGGGTGATGTGCGAGTTGTCGAAGATGCGCTCGTGAATGGTCAGCACTTCGCTGGTGCTGGCCGACATCAGCATGATGTCGACAAGCCCCTGCTTGACGATCTCGCGCATCTGCTGGCGATACTCCGCCAGCGAGCGCACCTTGCCGGTGGCCGCATCCTTGCCCGGTGCCGCGAGTCCGGCGGCCATATCGGCGTCCTTGGCATCGGCGAGGATGAAGTCTTTGGCGCCGGAAGGATTGGAGCGGATGTTGGCGATTTTCTGGTCGAGGGATTTTGTTGGCATAAATTCACCTTGCTTGTGGCATGGGCGCCTCGCCCGTGCCACTTATTTCTGCACCTGCGCGTACGTGGCATCGAGTGATTTCGCGCCGCTCTGCAGGCCGCTGACTTCGCGCGGCCAGAGTTCGATTTCATAACGTTTGATAACGCCCTTACCACCGATCAGCGTAGGGACGCTGGTACAGGTATTCTTGATTCCATATTCGCCGGTGAGTTGCGTCGATACCGGCAGCACCTTGGGCTGGTTCAGCGCGACGGCATGAATCACTTCGGCGATGGTCAGCCCGACGGCATACCCTGCGCCGCCTTTGAGCTTGATCGCCTCCGCGCCGCTGGTCTTGGTGCGCTCAAACAGCTTCTGCTGGGTCATGCTGTTGAATCCGTCGAGCTTGATCAGCGGCATCCCGGCGGCGGTGGCGCTGGACCAGATCGGCACCATGCTGTCGCCGTGCTCGCCGAGGATCAGGGCCTTGATCTGCGACGGCGGCAGGCCTGTCTCCAGCGCGATCAGCGAGCGGAAACGGGCGGTGTCGAGCTGGGTGCCCAGGCCGATGACTTTGCTCGGATCGTACTTGAGTGTGTCGATCGCGAGGCGCGTGAGGATGTCGACCGGATTGGAGACGACGAAGATGATCGCATCTTTCTTCATCCCCGCCCCGCGCAGCGAATCGAGAATCTGCTTGAAGAGCGAAACGTTGCGATTGATGAGATCAAGTCGGCTTTCATCAGGCTTGCGGCGCAGGCCGGCGGTTATCAACACGACATCGGCGTCGGAACACTTGTCGTAATTGCCGGCATAGATTTTCTGATCTCCCGCCACGCTGGCGCCATGGAGCAGGTCCAGCGCCTCCCCGGCCGCCATCTGCTCGTTGGCGTCAAGAAGATGAATCTCGCTCACGATGGCCGCGCATTGCAAGGCATAGGCCGCGTTTGAGCCCACCCTTCCGCCACCGCCGATGATGCTGACTTTCATTTCTATGCCTTCTGCAAACACCGTTGTGAATTCTGTCTTGGTAGGGTCTGCTTTAGCGGACGGGATCGTCACGTCCGCTAAAGCGGACCCTACGTGCATCTCAACCGGCGCTGGCCATGATCTGATCCGTGATTACCTGCACCAGTTGCTCGATGTCCTGCTCGTTGAAACTCTCCGGGGCCATCGCGGCGATGGCTTGATCCAGTCCGGGCCTGGCCCCGTCGCCGGCATGTTGCGGCGCAGGCGCTGTGCCGGCGGCGCACGCCATCCGACCTTTGCTCACTTCATCTCCGCCCACGCGGGTGAGGAAGTCGCTGGAGCAGGTCAGCTTGTCCAGGCCCGCCGTCAACCGGGCATCACTCAGCCCAAACCGTCCCTTCAGCTCCAGCAGCTCCTTCATCTCCCCGCCGTTGAGCTGGCGAATGTTGCCGATCTGCCTGGCGAGGATCAGCATGCGGGCGTAGGCATCGACGATTTCCAGCCGGTAATACGCCTGTTCCAGATCGGTGGAAAACGTCACCACGCCATGGCTTTGCAGCAATATCGTGTTGGAATCCTTCACGAATGCCGCGATCGATTCACCCAACCGTTTGTCGCCCGGAGTGACGTACTCCGCCGTCTTCACCACGCCCAGAAATATCTCAGCCTCGGGGTGAATGCAGCTTGGCAGATCGACGCCGGCCACCGCGAACGCCGTCGCATGCGCGGGATGGCTGTGTACCACCGCCCTCACATCCGGCCGGGCCTTGTAGATCGCCAGGTGCATGTTGATCTCGCTGGTGCCCTTGCGCTTGCCGGCGATCTGCTTGCCTTCCAGATCGACGGTGCAGATGTCATCCGGCTTGAGATTCCCCTTGCTGATGCCGGTGGGGGTGCAGAGGATGCGATTTTCGCTCAGGCGATAGGAATGATTTCCTTCATTGCCCGCGCAGAATCCCTTCAGCCAGATGCGCCGGCCGATGTCGCACATCTGCTCCTTGATCTGAAACTCACTCACGCGGCCAGTGCTGCTGCCGCCCGTGCTTCCGTTATAGGCCATATTTCACCTCGTTCACCACCACCTGATCCAAAATCGCCGCGTTGTATGCGTCCACCGGAACGCGCTTCTCGGGATAAAACGGCATGCACGCCTCGCGGCTTTCGGAGAAAGCGATCAAATCGCCGTCGGTGGCGCCCAGATTGTCATAGACCACGAGAAACTCGTTGCTTTTTCTGGCATTGCCCGATAACCCGAATCGATCCTGCACCGCCACCAGCAAAAAGCGCCCGCCGACCAGCGTGTCATACGTCTGCGTCATCACCACTTTGCCGACGACCTTGCCTATCCGCATGACGCCAGCTCCTGAAGCTGCTGCTTCACCTGCGGTGCCAGCTCACGTTTCGCATTCAAGAATCGCCCCAGCAGATTGCTCACCTGCGAGAGCGTCTTATACGGATGCTCGATCACCAGCACGTTGGCGGCCACGCTGCGCACGCCTTGTTCGACGGCATCGAGGCACGTTCCGAGAACCGCCCGCAGCGACGGGCAGCGGTTGGCATAGACCATTGCCAAAGAACCCGTCTGCACCAGCAACACGCCGCCGGCCGCGTTGCCCGACCTGATGCCGCGGGCGAGTTCCTTGATGGCCGGGACGATGTTGCGGGGGTCGGCCGCCTGCGCCAGCGCTGCCAGGCTTGATTCACGCCCCTGTGCCACCAGCGCCGCCTTGGCCGGCCCGCACGGGCCATCGCACCACCAGAGAAATTTCGCCACTGCCGCCGCGCAATCTGCGGGTGTCATAAGTGCGGCGGCCGCGCCATCGCCGCTGGTCGCCGGCGCCCCGAGTTCACCGTCTTCAAAAGCAATCACGATGCGCTTGGCCTTGATCCAATCGACCGCCAGCGGCGTCAACCGCGCCGCCCGCGGCAACGTCACCTGGCCATTGCTCTTGTGCAGATCCTCAAGTTGTCGCGCGGTTACGATCATGCTTCAATCCACGATCCCGATCACAAAAAATCGCACCGGGCTCTTCTCGTCGCCGATCATCTCGCGGGCGCCTTTGCCGTCGCTATTCAGGATCACCGTCTGACCGATGCCCGAGCCGAATTTGTCGATGGCGACGACGGGATCCCCTTCCGGCTGCCGCTCGACGTTCACCGGCTGCGCCACCGCAAGCCTCCATCCATTGAACGATGGATGCTTGATCGTCGAAGTCGCGTGGCCGATGACGGTTCCTAATTGCATTCGTTTCTCTTCCCGGCGACCGAAGCCTGGGTGACTGATGACCGCTCAAATCATCCGCAGCGATCCCGTCATCATCACCCGCCGATAGCGCGTGAAGGTCAGCGGGCTGGTAATTCCTTCGCCCGTCGGCGTTGCGATGCTGTAGCTGAGATAGCCCTGCCCCCCGAGTCCCAACCCGGCCATGCTGGCGCCGTTGACCACGAACAGCGTGACGTTCGCCCGCCGGCCAAATTTCGTGATCGTCTCCAGATTCCGCGAGTGAATCAGCGCTGTGTGCCGGAAACCATGCTCGCTCTGGATGGCCAGGTCCATCGCCTCTTCGACGTTGCGCACGCGCACGAAGGGGATGAATGGCATCATCTGCTCCTCCTGCACGAACACGTGGTCCGCATTGGTCTCGCCGACCAGAAGCTGCGTCTGCGGCGGCACGCGCACGCCGGCGAGCTGCGCCAGCACGGCCGCATCTTTGCCCACATAGTCCTTGTTCACGTGCTGCTTGCCATCCTTCGGATCGGCCTTGAACGCCTGCCGGGTCAGGGCGTCGATCTGCGAAGAATTCAGCGCGTATCCCCCGTGCTGCTCCATCTTCGCCATCAACTTGTCGAAGACGCTGTCCACGCAGAAGACCTGCTTTTCGCCGATGCACAGCAGATTGTTGTCGTAGGCGCCGCCCTTCACGATCGAGGCGGCGGCGTTTTCCAGGCACGCGGTTTCATCCACCACCACCGGCGGATTGCCCGGACCCGCGACGATCGCCCGCTTTTTCGCCGCCAGCGCCGCCCGCGCCACCGCCGGGCCTCCGGTTACCACCAGCAGCGGGATGCCGCGGTGCTGAAAGATCTGCTCGGCCGACTCCAGCGTCGGCGGCACGATGCAGGTGATCAGGTTTTCGATGCCGAATTTCTGCGCGATCGCGCGGTTGTATTCCCACACCGCGTGGGCGGCGCAGTTCACGCCGCTGGGATGCGGGTTGGCCACGATGGCGTTGCCCGAGGCGATCATGTTGATCGCGTTGGCCGACAGCGTCGGCACGCTGTGCGTCACCGGCGTGATAATGCCGATCACCCCGAACGGCGCGAATTCCTCCAGGCACAAACCGTTGCTTCCGCTGGCCGCCTGCGTCTTGAGAAATTCCACGCCCGGCACCAGCTCCAGAATCTGCAGCTTCTCGATCTTGTGATCCAGCCGCCCGATTTTGGTCTCCGCCAGCTCCATTTCCCCCCACGCCCGCGCGTTCTGCTTGGCCATCGACTTGATCAGCTTCACGATCTGGTCGCGCTCATCCATCGACAGCTTGGCGAGCTTCTTCTGCGATTCGGTGGCGGCCAGCACGGCGTCATCCACCGAATCAAACACGCCGAACTCGCCGCTGCGAACATCGACGCGGTGCGGATGGCGCACCGCCTCGCGGAACTTGCCTTCGTTGGCCGGCGCATCCTCGCCGGCGCGCACGCCCATGCCCCCCCCTCCGCCGTTGCTCTTGCCCAGCCGCCGCATCACTTCCGCGACCACATCCTGTACCAGTGCCTGATTCATGTACACCTCTGCTCGCCCCGCCGTAGGGTGCAGTTCATTGCACCGCATCGTCTCCATCCATCTTGGAAGGGCGGACATTCCTGTCTGCCATCCGACCGACTTTGCTGCATGGTGGGGCAGACATTCTTGTCTGCCGTCCGACAGGGGTGCGTGACACTTTAGGCGGCTTTACCTCGCTTTGGTGGGGCAGACATTCCTGTCTGTCATGGCTGGATGAGTGGCAGGTGTACTC
>DAIOHQ010000134.1:0-12897 GCA_036744635.1 Tepidisphaeraceae bacterium
CAAGAATGTCTGCCCCACCAAATCAAGCCAAGGCCGCCTGAAGTGTCACGCACCCCGAGCCAGCGCACTTGATTTTCGCAGCGGCCATCTCTACAGTTTGGACACAATTTGAACGAGACACCTATAAGCTGTCTCGGGGCGATTTGAATCGCAGCTTGCGGCCCGTGGGGGATCGGGAAAGGGGTCAGGAACCTTTTGTGCGCAGCACCTGCCGGCCGTTCCGGCAAAAGGTTCCTGACCCCTTTCCCGATCCATCCCGCAAAACAGCTAAAGCGCGGCAGGTTTTCTGCCACGGGCCATGCCGATTTCCGGTGTGGTTTTTTTATTGGAGCCTCTCATGCCAGCTATCCCCGCTTCCGCCGTGAAACAACTCAATACCGAACAGATCAACCGCTATCGCCGCCATCTGATTCTTCCCGAAGTCGGGATGGACGGGCAAAAGAAGCTGCTCAATGCCAAAGTGCTCTGCATCGGCGCTGGCGGACTGGGCTGCCCGATCTCGCTGTATCTCGCCGCCGCCGGCGTCGGCACCATCGGGCTGGCGGATGTCGATGTCGTCAGCCCCTCGAATCTGCAGCGCCAGGTGCTCTTCGGCGTCGGCAACATTGGAGAACCCAAGGTGGAGGCGGCGGCCAGGCGGCTGAAGGATCTCAACCCCGACCTGCACCTGATCGAGCATAAGGTCATCGTCAACAGCTCCAACGTCATGGACCTGATCAAGGACTACGATGTCATCATCGACGGCACCGACAATTTCCCCACCCGCTACTGCGTGAATGATGCCTGCGTGCTGCAGAAGAAGCCCAACGTCTACGGCTCGATCTTCCGTTTCGAGGGAATGGTCACGGTCTTTGCTCCGCACCTGAAGAACCCCGACACCGGCGAGGCCGGGCCGTGCTACCGCTGTTTGTATCCCGAGCCGCCCGATCCGGGATCGGTGCCAAGCTGCGCTGAAGGCGGCGTGCTGGGCGTGATCTGTGGCACGGTCGGCTCGCTGCAGGCCAATGAGGTGGTCAAGCTGATCCTCGGCATCGGCCGGCCGGCGATCGGGCGGCTGACGACCTATTCATCGCTGGACCTGGAGTTCAAGACCTTCAAGCTGCGCCGCGACCCGGCCTGCCCGGTGTGCGGGAGCAATCCCACCATCACCGCGCCGATCGACTACGAGCAGTTCTGCGGCGTGCCGATTCTCGATCCCAAGTCAGTTGAGGAGACCGAGGCGGAAGTGAAGAAAGCCAAGGCGCCGGCGAAGCAGGGGGGACAGGGGGGGCAGGGGGCGGAGAAGGGTGCGCCGGGGCTGGATGCCAACGGATTGCCGCCGGGCTATCAGTTCAAGCCGGATTGGGAGGTGACGCCGCGCGAGGTGAAGTCATTGCTGGACAAGGGGGAGAAATTCGTCTTCATCGACTGCCGGCTGCCCAACGAGTATCAAATCACCAAAATCGAAGGGGCCAAGCTGATTCCGCTGCAGCAACTGGCCGGGCGCATCGGCGAGCTGCGCGGGCAGGAGAACGAAAGGGTGATCGTCCACTGCCGCACCGGCGGCCGCAGCCTGCAGTTCGCCCAGATCCTCCGGCAGCAGGGGTTCAAGGATGTGAAATCGATGGCGGGAGGGATACTGCTGTGGAACACGGACATCAATCCCGGCGGGCCGCAGTATTGAGGATCGGGAAGCACAAGACACGGAGACACGGAGAGGATGGGGGAGGTATTGCAAATTGAAAATTGCAAAATGCAAATTTCAAATTGAAGGCGGGAAGGCCGGGCGTAATCGCGAGGGCGCTGGGCATCTGACGAAAATTTGAAATTTGAAATTTTCATTTTTCAATTTGCAATGAGGAAGGCGGCGGGGTGCGCGCATAGCCGACAGTCTGGCCAGGAGATGCGGCTCAGCGCTGGTCGCTGCGGACCCGCAGGGTGTTGAGGAGGAGCTGGAAATCGCTGGGAATCGGCGATTCGGCGGCGGCGCCGGCGGCGGTTACGCGCAGGGCGTGAAGCATGTGCCGCGGAGCGTTCAGGGCATCGTTGCGGCCATAGGTTTTATCGCCGATTACGGGGTGGCCGAGTTCGGCGAGCATCACACGAATCTGGTGGAGGAAGCCGGTGCCGAGGGTGACTTCGACGAGGCTGGCGGTGTCGCCGAAATGCTCGAGGGATTTCCAGGACAGGTTGCAGCGCCGCGCGCCTTTGGTGGAATCGCGCTGTGCCGGCGAGGCAGGTCGACGCAGCACGCGCACCCGCGCGGGATGGTGTTGGGAGATTAGCAGGTCCATAGTCTCTCGTCCCTCGCCGCGGAGGGCGCCGTGGACCAGGGCGAGATAAGTTTTGTGGGCGCGGTGTTGGGCGAAGGCCGAGCGCAGCGCATCCCACGTTTCTTGCGTGAGGGCGAGAAGCAGGGCGCCGGAAGTATCGACATCCAGGCGGTGAACGACGCCGCTGCGCAGGCCGGCTTCGCCGATGCCCTGGATCTGCGGGTAGCGGGCGACGGCGGCGTTGAGCAGCGTATCGGCCTGGGTGACATCGAGGGGATGGACGGCCATGCCGGCGGGCTTGTCGACGGCGATCCAGCCAGCGCCGCCATTGAGGATGGTGAGGGGAAGATCGGGGCGGGGGATGACGATCATCTCATCTGAGGGGACGAATCCGCTGACGTTGATGGTGGCGCCGGCGCGGACGGGCAGCCCTTTGGCCGACTCGCTGACAGTTCTACCGTTCAGCGAAACCTGGCCGGCGGTCAGCAGCTTGCGAACTTGCGTCCGGCCGACGGAGAGGCGGCGGGCGAGAAAGATGTCGAGGCGCGCGTCGGCGTCGGCGTCTGTGACCTGAAAAAACGAGGGATGATTCGGTGGGGCAGTTTGATCCATCTATGCACGCATCTTAGCGGCATTGAGTTGGCCGGCAGAATCGAAGCGGGATTTCACTTCTTATGCGCCTGGGCACGGGTTGGAAACCCGTGCTACGTTAAGACGGCATCAATTGCGGGGGTGAAGACGATGCGATCCGGGGACAGCTTTGCGAGTTCGAATTTGGCAATCAATTGCTGCGCGGTCGGGGCTTCCCCGGCGGCGTCGATTCCACACCATTTTGCGAGGAGGGCGAGGATGGCGGGCGCGGGCACGCCCAGTTCTCGATAGTGGGCCAGACGGGTGTCGCCGTGGCGCTTGGCGAGGCGGCGGCCGTCCTCGCCGACGACCAGCGGCAGGTGCCAGCAGCGCGGGATCGAACCGTCCAGTCCGAGGGCGCGGTAGAGGAGGATTTGGCGGGGGGTGGAGTCGAGCAGGTCATCGCCGCGCACGACTTGCGTGATGCCCATGGCGGCGTCATCGACGACCACGGCGAGCTGATAGGCCGGGGTTCCGTCCGCCTTGGCGATGACGAAGTCGCCGAGCGTGCCGGCGTCAATTTGCTGGCGGCCGCGAAATTCGTCGTGAAAGGTGATCACCGAATCCGGCACGCGAAAACGAATGGCCGGGTCGCGCCCGCTGCTGCGGCGGGCATCGTCGATGCTGGCGAACTTGCCGCGACAGGTGCCGGGATAGACGGTGGCGCCGTCATCGGCGTGGGGGGCGCTGGCCGCCAGGTCAACTTCGCGGCGGGTGCAGACGCAGGGATAGGCCAGGCCGGCGGCCAGCAGCTTGTGCACGGCGACGGCGTACGACTCTAGTCGCGCGGATTGGTAGATCGGTCCATCGTCCCAGTCCAGGCCAAGCCAGCGCAGGTCCTGGATGGCGGCGCGGTCGGCGCCGCTCTTGATGCGCGGGCCGTCGAGGTCCTCGATGCGCAGGATGATCCGCCAGCCCTGGCGGCGGGCCAGCAGCCAGTTCACCAGGAAGGTGCGCGCGTTTCCCAGGTGCAGGGCGCCGGTGGGAGAGGGGGCAAGTCGAGTGATGTGTTCTGTCGGCACGGTCTTGAGATACCCCTCCTGTAGGGTGGGCGTACTCGCCCATCGGGTCCGACGGTGGGCGAGTACGCCCACCCTGCAAATGCCGGCGCTACGGGGCGGTGACCTGGATGGTGTCGAGAATCTTCTCGAGAAACGCGTGGTCTGCCTTGTATTGCTCGACATTCAGGCCGATGAAGTTCAGGGAATAGGCCTTGTAGTTTTTCTCGTCGGCCGGGACGTAATAGGTGAGCGTCCACTGGTAGAGCGGCGGCATCGGCTTGCCGGGATTGCCGTCGACATCCAGGCTCGGCAGAGAGGTTGCCTGCCCGAGGCGCTGGCGCTCAAAGACTTTGATCTTCCCCTTGGTGCGGAGATCGGCCACTCTTGTCCGTCCGTCAGTCTTCATTTCATTGCGCGCGCCTTCGGCGAGGCTTTCGATGCGCTCAATGGTGGTCTGCGGCTGCTGCGAAAGCTGAATTTTCACCTCGCCGCCTGGAGTCCATCCCTGCAGCAGCGTGACCATCGACACGGCCTGCAGGGTCTGCACCGACCAGCTTTCGGGCGCCTGGATCGTCATGGGCAGGGGGGCGAGGGAAATGATTTTGCGCTTGCCGGTTTCGAGTTCCTGGGTGGTGGGCGGTTTGGGTTCTTCGATCTCCTTGACGGGTTTGGGCGGAACGGGCGGCCCGGAGGATTTGTCATCGCACCCCAGGCCGGCCGTCGCGGCGATCATCAACAACAGTGTGAGCCAGCGCATCGATCTCTCCTTGGGGCTTCCCCTGCTTCGTGACAACAATCCACAACCATTCTTCCCACCGGAGGGAATATTTTCAACGGCTGATCTCACTTGTGGCCTTCGGGGGGCTCGGCGGCGAGATATTTGTTGATTACCGCCTGGGCGAGATCGACATCGTTGATGTTCGCCAGGGTACACAGCCAGGCGATGACATCGGCGAATTCTTCCTGCAGATTGGCGCGGTCAGCGCCATTGAGCGCGGTGGCGAGCTCGCCGATTTCCTCTATGAACCAAAGAAACGTTTTCGGAGTGCCGCGCTCGCGGTCGACTTTCTCATAGCGGCCGGCGATGTGCTTTTGAAAATCGGCGAGCGTGAGATTCTGTGCGTCCATGCGGGAAACGATAGCGGACGTGCGGAAATAGGGAAGCGCCAAAGATGACCGCACCGGATGTACATCCGGTGCTCTGCTGGGGCCGGGGCCGCCGTCCGGGACGTTACTGCGCCGGTTGCTCCGGCTCCGGTCCGTCCACCTTCTTGCGGTTGACCTTGATCCACTCCGCCAGCACGGGAATCACCCGCTGTTCGCGCGCCAGACCATCGGTGTTGCTGGTCATCTCATACAGCTTGGCCAGCAATTCATGGGCGTCCATGTCGTACGGATCGACGTAGACCGCGTGCAGGGCATATTGGAGGGCGGGCTCGAGCTTGTGCATGTCGCGATAGAGGCCGGAGATCCGCTTGTCGTATCGGTTGTCCTTCAATTCCACGCTCTCGAGAATCTTGAGCTGCTCGATCGCCCTTTCCGGCTGGTTGATCTCCTTGGTCAGGTACAGCCCGGCGAGGCGGGCGTGGGGAAGGGCATCGACTGGGCGAATCTTAACGATCTCCTCGAACGTTGCCGCCGCCTCCTTGAACTGGCGCGATTTGATCTGGCCATCGCCTTTCTTGCGCAGGTCAGCGTATTTCTTCGACGTTTCCGGATCGTAACCCCATGTCGCCACCTGGGCGTCAGTCCAGGCGAAGAACTCGGTGGTGAACTGCGAAAGGCTGCGGCCAATGACTTTGGGGAAGACATCATCCTGCACGCCGCCTTTGCGGAACTCTTCGAGCATGGTGAGGACCGCCTGGTGGCCGTATGTGTCTTCGAGGTACTTGCAGATCCAGAAGGACTGGGCGTAGGCGAGTTGGCGGTCGCTGGGCTTTTTGGGGCGGACGAAGCCCCAGGTGAGGCCGTCCATGGTAAACAGTTCGTGCTTCTTGACGGCGTTGTAGAGCATCGGAACCCATTCCCAGCGCAGGGGCATGTGCTCTTCGTAGACGGCCAGCCCTTCGGTCATCCAGTGGGCGATGCGATTGTCGGTGGCGGCCAGGGTCACGGTATGGGTGAACTCGTGGCGCAGCACGTCCGCCCAGTTGTAGGTGCCCATGGTGTTCTCCCCCTTGCGGGGAGAGACCAGGGCGATGACCCGGCCGGTGCTGGCGCCGACGGTGCCGATCCACGGGGAACCGGTGGTGCGGACGGAGAAGGCATCGTGGGTGGGGAAGACTTCGATGAAAGTCGTGACCGGCGGCTCGCACTTGAAATCAGCGCAGACGTCCTTGTAGATGCTTTCCAGATATTCGCCAAAATATTCGGGAATCAGGGGGTCTTTTTCGGCATCATAGCTGATGACAAAGTGGCCTTCCTTGGTTGTCAGCTTGGCGAATTTGTCGAGATCGTCCAGCAGTCGGAGATAGTTGGTGGTGCGGACGTTGAAGGGATCGAGCTCGTGGGCGGCGTCGAGGGCGAGCCGGGCCAGGTCCTCATCGCCGCTTTGGGTGTAGAGCAGCCCCAGGCCGTTGCGGGCGCCGGTCCACCAGGGGGCGCGCTTGATGGCGATCTGGTACATCGCGGCCGAGCGCGGATATTGCCGCAGGGCGGCAAGCTGCTCGGCAACTTCCAGATAGGTCGAGGCATTGTCGGGATCGAGCGTCTCCACATGGCGCAGGATTTCGGCGGTCTTGTCGTCCTTGAGCTGCAGAGAGTTGATGGCCGCCAGCAGGCCAAGTGCCTCGAGATTTTTCGGCTGCAGCGCCAGCACGTGGGCGACGGGGGCTTCGGCTTCCCTGGCCTTGCGCTGCAGGAGCAGGTTGCGGGCATCGAGCACGTCACCGCGGACGGAATCGCGCTGAATCCTGCGGATGGCGTCGATCACCTTGTCGGCCTGGTCGAAGTTGTACTGGCTGAGGCCCATTTGGCCGACGATTTCCAGGGCGTGAATATCCTGAGGATTGGCGGCCAGGGCGGCGTTGATTTCTTCACCGGCCTCCTTTTGCATGTCATGCGAGAGAAAATATTCCCCGGCTGCGACATGCGCCGGCCAGTAGGCGCGGTCAATAACGTCGTAGGCCTTGACGAACATGCCGAGGATTTTCTCGTGCAGCTTGGTATCGGCCTGGTAGGCGGAGGTAAGGATGGCGTTGCGGTCGAGTGCCCGGCCGATGAGGACGACATCCTCGGCATTGTCGAACTTGTCGGGCTGGCTCATCCATTTCTGCAGGAAATTCTGCGGGTCTTCGATGAACCAGGCGTAGGCCTTTTTGGCGGTATCCATGTCGCCGGTCTCTTCGCTGAACTGGCCGAGATAAAAATGGCCGGCCAGGGAGTCGGGATGCTGCTTGAGATGGTCTTTGAGCAGGGCGATCGCTTCGGTCCACCAGCCGAGATCGGCCTCAATACGGGCGCGCAGCAACTGGACCTGGGGCTTGTCGATAACGGCAGGATCGGACAGGATTTTCAGGGCATCGAGTTTGCGGCCGAGGGCGGAGAGGGACTGAGCCTTGACGAGGACCACCTGAACCGCGTCGGCATCCTTGACCTGTTTCAGCGTCACCAGCGACAGCTTGTAGCGGCCGGTGAAGGACTGGAGACGGGCCTTGTCGAGATTGTTGTAATAGGCCGGATATTTCAGGGCGGGAAGGTTTTCCGGGACGATGGCGTCGATCCATTTGGTGGGGATGGTGTCGCGGAGAAAATCTTCCTCCGCTGCCAGTCCCCCGTGAAAGGGCACTGCCACTGCGAGCACACCGATCCATGCTGCAACCCAAAATCGTGACGACATAATGGCCCTTCAAAAGAACGAGGCGTTCATGCAGTGAATGCGCCGTGGAGTCGGAAGTTTCGGTGGATTATAGTAGGAGAATGTTGGAATTTGGGTGGCGGATTTTGGATTGGGCCAGAGAGTGATTTTGAGATGTGGGACATTCTGCGACATTGTGGGACATTGGAATGGCGTAAACACTTTTTGAATAGGTAGTTAGGAAAATGTCGCAGGTTTCGCGTTTTTGGCTGAGGTGGGACATTTGGAAACCCTTTGCTTGGGGTTAAGCGGGTCAATGATGTGCCACGGGTCCGCGAGTGCGCCGACCCGTGTCTTATCGCGTGGTTATGCTGCGAGGTCTCGGAGTACCGAGACCTGTGGCACCAGAAGGGGCGGCTGGCCACTTGGCCTTGGCAGAAACGTCCCCCCAAAGGGCGCGAATGTTCAGAGAGTCATTGTAGCAGTATGTTAGGGTTTTGTCAAGTACGCGTTCACGCGTTCACGTGTTCACGTGTTCAAGCGTTCAGCGGCCGCGGTCCAGTGTAGTGGCGGGTTATCCGACGGGCCGTGCCGCCGTCAGCGCCGACGCTTTACCTTGAACTGATACGAAAATCCTTGACCCGGATCAGGATACCGAAAGCCAAGTTCACGCATGAAGTCCACGACTTGCCAGTCGATGAACTCGAACTGGTCCTCCGGGCGTGCCTTGCCCGGCAGACCATCCTCTGGCCATTCGACTAGGTACGACGCGAGTCGCTCACTCCGTACTCCCGGCACGTGTCGCGCGACCTGATCGGGCGTCGGGAGCCATTTAGCACGCTCGTCAGCTTTCAGTTCTTCCCAATAGTCCGGAATCGGATTGAACTTGACGGCTTCCTCGCCGTTTACGAACAGCACGAACATCCACAGGTCGCCGTCGTGGATGTGAAATGAAAACGTCGGCTTCTTTAGATCGGCGGAGAGTTTGGCGGAGAGTTCATCCCACTCGATAAAGCGATCGGGATAGACCAACGTGACGCCGCCTTGCGATTCGAGGAGCCGAGCCTCCTGATCCTCTGAAAGCCCGCTCGATGCCCGCTCGAACGTGCCGCCCCGGCTGGCGACATATTTGGCGACGCACGCCTCAACCTCGGGAGGTTTCGCGCCGACGACCGATGACATCGCCAAAAAAAGTCCCATTGTGCTCCCGTCGAATAACGTAATGCCGTTGAGCGGCCGCGGCGGCGCACGCGCGACGCTCGGCCGCAAGTGAAGCATACCGCCGCCGCGGTCCGCTCCAGCGGCGGGTTATGCCTCTCTGATCTCGGCGCAGACCGCCTCGAAGCGATCAAAGTACTTCTTTTCCAGTTCGCTTCGGGGAAGCGAGAACGTTTCTTCGGTATAGCCGAAGCCAAGCTCCTTCGCGCGCGACACGATCTCCCGCTGAAAATCCTTTTCAAGGTCAACAGCATTCGCGAAGTCACCTGCGTTCCGCATCATGTAATCAGCCCACCAGAGCCAGTAAAGAAGCGTTTCTATGGCAGACAACGCGTTTGCCCCAACTTTCGCGCGCTTCTCGACGACATCGCCTCCAGCCTCGACGACCCAAGTCTCATGCGAAGGTGGAGTTCGCTGGGGCATAACCGGTAATCCCTAGCGCGTGGGTAGAAGGAATACGCATCCCATTTGAAGGACGCCGCATGCATTAGAGCAGGCGCCAGATCGAGTTGTCAACAAGAGCAAAATCCTGTTGCATTCCACGTTTATGGGCTGGTGTGGTAGGCTTGGAAGAGGGGTTCGGGAATGGCGAGGACCTCCAGCGAAGGAGCGGCCCCCCCTCCGCCATGGGCGGTAGGGGGGGTAAGGAAAATGCACCAGCGTTTGCCATCATGGGAAGGGGCGGGGTCATGGACGATGATGCGTTTGGAGCGACCCTCGGCCTGCAGACCCGCCGGGACATAGACATAGGCCATCTTGGAGACGGGACATTCCAGGCGGAGGGGAGTAGGGGGGGTATCGGCATCGGCCAGGGGGCGAAGGTCGGTGAGTTGTTTGGGAAGCTGCTTGTTGTAGGCGTAGTACATGAGCAGCAATCCGCTAATGTCGTGCAGGCGGGTGGCGCAGGGATCGTCGCGGACAACCTGAGAGGGATCCACCCGGTTGGCCTGGGTTGCGGCGGGCGCGGGGGTGGGGTGCGAGGTTTTGGCGCGCGGGGCCTGGCAGGCGGGGCAGGCCAGCAGGAGTAAACCGAGAATGCAGGTGTGAAGCGTGGTACTCATTGGGAGTTTGGGGGATTGTCGTTTGTCGGCGCGGAATTCTGCGAAGGTTCGGGGGCAGATTGGGTAGTTGGGTGACCGCCGCGCTCCATGCCGCGCATGTGTTCGTCGAAGGCGCCGGGTTCGACGGCATTGGGGGTCAGTTTGGTGCCCTTTTTCTCCTCCTCGGACATCGGCTTGAGCACATCCGGTTGCAGGGCGACGTGCGGGGTAAGGAAAATCAACAATTCAGTTTTGGTCTTGGTGACGGCGTTTCTGCGGAAGAGCAGGCCGAGAATCGGTATGTCGCCGAGAATCGGGACTTTTTGTAGCAGCGCGGTTTTCTTGTCTTCCATCAGGCCGCCGATCACGATGGTCTGACCATCGCGGATGCCGACGCGGCTGTCGGCGGAGCGCTTGTCGATGATGGGGGCGCTGGCGGTGTCGGAAATGGGGACGCTTTGGGCGGAAAGCGCCGAGATCTCCGGCGAGACGTCGAGGATTACCAGGCCTTCGGGGTTGATGTGCGGAGTGACGTTCAAAATGATTCCGACGTCGCGGTAGCTGACGCTGTTGATCGTCTGCCCGGTGTCAGTCACGCGGCTGTTGGTGACCAGCGGAACTTCCTGGCCGACGGTGATGGAGGCGAGCTGGTTGTCGCTGGCGAGGATATAGGGGCGCGAGAGCACATCGAGCTTGCCGGCGGTGGAGAGGGCGCGGAGGGTTGCCTGCACGTTGGTCTCCAGCACGCTGACGACGAGGCCGCCCTGCACTCCAGGGGTGTCGAAGGTCGAGCCGCCGCGCTGGCCGTTGCCGTTGGCGCGCTGGTTGAGGATGGAAAAGTCGACGCCGACATCCTCGGAGGTGTCGTGGGAGACTTCGGCGATGAGCACCTTGATCAGCACCTGGGGCACAGCGTGATCGAGTTGAGTGATGATATTGCGCACGCGTTCCTGGTATTTGGTGGCGGTGGAAACCAGGAGCGAATTGGTGTCCTCGTCGGCGACGACGTACACCTGGCCGGCCAATTCGGCGGCGGCGCCGGCGAGGTTGGAGGGGACGGCTGTGCCTCCTGCGTTTGTGTTGCGGTTGATCGGATTGTTTGTGCCGAAGCCGCTGGTGCCGCCGGTGTTTCCCATGGCGCCGATGCCGCCGGTGCGGTTGCCGCCGCCCGTGTTGCTCGTGCCGAAGCCGGCATTGGGAGCGCCGGCGTTGCGGTTCTGGGTGTTGCCGGATGTTCGGCTTGCGCTGCTGCTGCCGGAGCCGAAGAGGGAATTGAGGACAGCTTCCATTTTTTTGGACTGGCCGTTTTTCAGGGAGTAGATGAAGAAGGTCTGCTCGGAAGCGGGATTGGCGTCGAGTTGATCGAGCACATCGTCGATCACCTTCAGGGTGTCGGCCGGGCCGGTGATGACGATGGTGTTGGTGCGCTGATCCGCAGAGGCGAGCACCCGGCCGGTGCGGCCTTTGTCGGCTTGTTCCTGTCCCGTGGCGCCGCCGCCCGCGCCGCGCTGCATGGCGCGGAAGAACTGCACCTGCGGCGGGACGTTGGCCTGGTTCTGTGACTGGTCATCGGACTTGAAGATGTCGGTGATGAGCTTGGCGGCGGCCGCGGCGTCGGCATATTTCAATTGCTTGACGCGGATGGTGTTTTCCAGGGCATCGCGTTTGTCGAGGTTGGAGACGATCTCGACGATCCGGCGCACGTTGGCGGAGGTGTCGGTGACGATCAGGGTGTTGCTGGCGCCGTTGGAGGAGACATCGGCGTCGGTGCCGATGAGCGGCTGCAGGTCCTGCTTGAGCTTTACCGCGTCTACGCTGCGGACGGGGATGACCTGAGTGATCAGCTCATCGGTCTGGGCAATGAGCTTGGGATCAGCGCCGAAACGGACCGGAATGTTGGCTTTCTTGGCCTTGTCGCGCGAGGTGATCTTGAGCGTGCGCTCCATCTGGATGGCGGTGTAACCATTTACTTTGAGGGCGGCATTGAGCAGGGAGACGGCCTCGTCGGCGCTGACCGGCTGCTTGCTCAGCACCGTAACCCGGCCGGTGATGGGGACTTCCTTGAGCACGATGAAGCCGTATTCATCGGAGAGCTGGTCGAGCACGGAGTCAACCGGGACATCCTTGAAGTTGAGGCTGATCTGCGTGGTGGCGGGGTGATTGTTGTTGGCCCGGTTGGTGGCGGCGGGGCGGGTGGAGAGTTCCGGCTGGGTGGTGGGATCCAGCGCCCACAGCGGTGGGAGCGGGGACGCCAGGGTCATCGCGGCGGCGAGGAGGATGGATGTTTTCACGTTCTGCATATTTCTGCCTTTCATCACTTGCCACCGAGTTCCTGGAGACGTTTTTGTTTGAGACGCTGGATGATGTCATCGCCGCTGCCGGTATCGCTGGGAGCGCTGGCCGGGGCGGTGGTGCCGGCGGCGACGGCGGCGCGGGAGCTGACGGCCGGGCCTTCGCCGCCGTCGAGAGTCTGGCCAATGGAGACGCGGATGACGGCATCATTGCTGGTGTAGTCGAGATAGGACAGCGAGATCTCGGTGATCTTTCCGCGGGCGACGGAATCGCCGACGCGCAGCTTGAGCATCCGGCCGGCGATCGTGTCTTCGAGAAAGGCGATCATCTCGCCGTCGGTGTCGAGGGCGCCGTCGAAGACGATGGACTGTTCCGGGCGAGCGGCGGGCGCGGTGGTGGAAGCTGTGGTTGAAGAGTGGACAGGCTCATCGCCGCGGATGCTGATACGGCTTTTGGTGAAGATGCTGCGGGCGCGCAGGAGGGAAAATTCGCTGGGGAGGGACCTGGACGATTGTGCCGGGGGCGATGGCTGCGTGGTCGGTGCGGCGATGGGCGAGAAGTTGCGGGCGTAGGTATTTGCGGTGGTTGGGGCAGCGCTGGCGGGGCGGGAGGCTGGCTGGGCATCCTCTGCCGTGGTGGGGCCCGTAGTTGGCGCTGTAGCGATTTCA
>DAIOHQ010000135.1:0-12873 GCA_036744635.1 Tepidisphaeraceae bacterium
TGGTCTTGATTCCGGTGCGATCCGGCCGATTCAGTTCCCGCGCCACATCTTCTTCGCTGGCCAGGCCCTGGAGGTACAGCCCCATCAGCATCACCATCCATTTGCCGGGCTTGCGGCCGGTGACGATGTTCAGCAGCATGCAGCAGATCACCGCGGCATAGATCTGGAGGGGGCCGACAGGGTCAGGAGTCATTTGCTCAAATCCTCCAACTCCGGCCAAATCGTCGAAGAATTCTCTTGACTTTCTGTGAACAAAACCCTAACATACCTCCAGCATCATCCATCCTCGGCCATCCAAACCAAAGGGGGTTTCCAATGCCGCTGCCGACATCCCGAGTTTCCAGCAGTCGCCTCATCCCGCCCATTCCGCGTTCCCCATTCTGCACTTTGCACGCTGCACTTCACCTCGAAATGTCCCACTCCCCAACAAATGTCCCACAAACCACATTATTCACAAATGACCAAGGACAAATGACTTATGACAAACCCATGTCCCAAAATGTCCCCAAATGTCCCACATTTCAAAATCGCTTCCCCGGCCTCTTTCACCTTGTCAGCCCCTCACCTTGTCACCTTGTCATCCCCTCTTGGCCGATATACCCCACATTCACCCTCTTCACAGGGGAAGGAAAAAACATGCTCAAAAAATCCGCCGTGCTATTGATGATCGCCGCCGCCGTTTCCGGCTGTTCGCACAACCAGGACGATGGCCAGCAGTCCGCCGCCCGCGCCCAAGCCAAGGCCAACTGGGACACCAAGGACCCCGCCTTCACCGCCGAAACCCGCTTCGCGGCCGGCCAGCTCGCCGAGTCGCAGGAAAACTTCGACGGCGCCCTGCACCAATACGAGGCGGCTCTGAAAATCGATCCCAAGCACATGCCCTCCCTCTATCGCAGCGGCGTGCTCTATTCTCAGACCAAGCGCTATCCCCAAGCCATCGAGATGTGGAAACGCTACGTCGCGGCCAACAACGGCTCGGCCATCGCCTGCAGCAATCTCGGCTTCTGCTACGAGCTCGCCGGCAATCCCAACGAGGCCGAAATCGCCTACAAGAAAGGCGTCGCCAAAGATCCCGAAAACCGCTCCTGCCGTGTCAACTATGGCCTGATGCTTGCCCGCCATGGCCGCATTTCCGAGGCGACCCTGCAGCTTCAATCCGTCCTCACCGAAGCCGAGGTCCATTACAACCTCGCCAGCATCTACGAGCAGCAGGGGCGCAAAGAGGCCGCCAAAGCCGAATATCGGCAGGCCATCCAATTGGACCCCTCCATGCAGGATGCCCAGATGAAATTGTCCGCCCTGCAGTAGAAAACTGCGTCGCGGAAAATACGTTTTGCGGGGGGAACATGACAATTTATTCGCCGCGATCGTTCGGCGCCTCCAGTGTCATGCTGAGGTATTCCGAAGCATCTGGCTCGCCTATCCGATCCATCCAGATCCTTCACGAGTACGTTCAGGATGACACCCGATGCGTATGCCAAAGCGCGGGTGGCAATCACATAACCGCGCTAACTCTCCACCCGCCGGAAAGTCTGCTTCGTCGGAGCGGCCAGCAGCTTGCTCCACCAGCGCATGATCCTCACCGCCGCCCATGCGACAGGCAGCAGCAACAGCAGCACCAGCCCGAGCATCCAGCTCACGTACCCCGCGACGAACGCGGCGTCATAGACGATCAGCCACAGCAGCCCGGCCAGCATCATCCGCTGCCCGGCCTCGCGGGCGCTGCCCGCGCGCTGTCGGATCGTCCACGCCACCACCACGAACAACACCACCGCGATGATCGGCAGCAGCAAACCCCACCTCACCCACAGCGCATCGGTGACGGCGAACGGCGTCAGCTCAGGCACGCGGCGCAGCGCCAGGATGCCGATCACGGCCACATCCATCAGCCCCAGTCCGCCCAGCACCGCCCACCCGTGGATGCGGGTCAGCGGCGGGCGCTTCTCCTCCAGGCGATAGGCGATCAGCGACAACAGGGTGACGTGGTTGAGCAGCAGCAGGGGGTGCCAGATCAGCGGGATGCGCGGGGCCGGGATCAGGGCGTGAAAAAACCGGATCAGCCCCAGCGACAGCAGCCCCGGCGCCACCAGGTATTTGCCCGCGAAATCATAGAACGTGATCAGCAGGATCGTCCCCACGACCAGGGCAAGACTCATCCAGCCGTGGGGCGTGGCGCGCATGTAATACGCCCCGGCCAGCAGCGCCGCCAGCCCCAGCGCGACGCAGATGATGTGTGCGGCCACCACGCCCACGCGCCCGCTGGGCAGCGGCCGGGCCGGGGAAATCTGCCGGTCGCGCCGCCGGTCGATGATGTCGTTGAGGCTCATGCCGAACCCGTACAGCCCGATCGACATCACCACCACCGCCCCCAGCTTGCGGGCATCGCCGGCGTCCAGTGTTTGCAACAGCTGCGATTGCGGCGAATACTTGAGCTGGTTTATTTTCGCCCAGAGCAGAAAGGTGCAGGTGCTGTCCGCGATGGCGGTAAACACCAGCGCCATGCGCGTCAATTGCAGGATCGGAAGCACTCGCCGGGACAACAGAGGCATGTGCCGCGAAGGTACGAAAAATGCCAGGGCAATGATAGGGTCTGATCGCAATGGGCAAAGTTGGGGGGCGCGTGCCTCACAATCCAAAGTTTGGTGGGATGAATGAGACAGCTTCTGAACCACGCAAGATTTTACCGGTATGCAGGTGGGAGGGGACTTCTACCTTCCTCACGTTGGGCGCCTGTTTCTGGCGCCTTCGAGTGCGGCTTGTCGCATTGCGCGAGCCGTTAGGACAATCGCCAGGCTCCGGAATTCAATGCACCGCGGATGAATATGATTGCTCCGGGCCGGCAGAAAGGATTCTTCCATGTCGCGTTCACGCTTTCGCCACTCTGGACTCAGCCGGCAACGTGGGCCAATGCTGCCCGAACCGCTGGAGTCTCGGCTGCTCATGCACGGCGTTGCTCATGTGGACATGCTGACGACACCGCTGATCCCCGCGCCGCATCCGGTGGCCATCCACCTCTTGCACGCTTCGTCTGCGCCTTCCGGCACGGTCGGCTCGTCGGACGCCTCACCGAGTAGCGCGACCATTCAATTGGCCGTAGCAGATGTTTCTGTTCCCGCTGCGCCGCAGGGACTGGTCACGGAGGCCACTGCGGGTGTCGTCAGCCTTACCTGGTCACCAGTCGCGGGAGCAGCCAGCTACACCGTGTACCGCAGCCTTCACGCAAGTCACCTTGGCACCGCGATAGCGACGGGACTGCTCGCGCCCGCCTACACAGACTCGCAGGTAAGCTCGGGCAGAACGTACTTCTACTCGGTGAGCGCCACGAATCTCGCAGGAGAATCTGCCCCAAGCCTTCAAACGCCGGCGACTGCGACGGCAAGTGTCGCGTCCGTGACGTTTGGAACGGCTTGGGGATTGCCTAATGAGGCGCAGTTCCAAAATTCCAACAGCGCCCAAAACCAAATAGATGGTCAGGTCGCCCTTCCACTTTCCGACCCAAACCTGCAACTCCAGAGTGTGGACTTTCAGGTAAGCGGTGCGGGAGCCACCGGGGGTCCCGTAGGTAAATATCAGTGGGATTGCCAGCCCGATCTTAATTCGGCCAACTCTTACTTCTTTGCTTCCGTCGCGTGGTCCGCGCCTTCCGGCACAGCGCTCGCCCAGGCGGGAGTTGTCGGGCAGAGCGGCGGGTTCCAGTCAAACACTGGAGGGCCAGACGGAAACATCGACGTTTCACTTTCTTCCTACGGTCCGACAGGACTTCCCACCACCCCGTTTGTGGGGGTTGGAACCTTTCCCGTCGGAATTTCATCGACGGTGGGATACGGTGGGTTTTCGAGAAGCGGATCGATTCAGGGAGTGTATACCGGCTTTGCGTTTGTGACCTATGTCTATTAATGTCCAAGAGAGAGTCCCTTAATGTCCAAGAGAGAGTCCCTGTCGAGTAGGGGCTCTCTTTCCTTCGCTAAGATTGATGTGAGCGGTGGCACAGTTAAAACTCTGTGCGTTCAGTCCCAAAAAAAGAACCGCCCGAAGGCGGTTCTACAGGGTCTGGACTGGTTGGCATCGCGTGCTTGCCTACGAATAGCTCACCGACCGAACTTCTGCTTGAAGCCGGTGTAGCCCGTGCTCGTGTAGTATTGGTTTCCATCGATGCTCGGGCCATAGTTGCCCGGAACCGGATGCAGGGAGTGCGGCGGCTTGCGGAGCAGATCAACATGACCATCAAAGAATAAGTAGTTCAGTCCAGGATGCGACCGGCGGGCGGGGATGCCGTTTCCCCAACCCCACGACTGGTTATATTCCGCCACTCCCCAGTCTTCGGAAGCCAACTGCGGCTCCGTCAGGTCCCAGCGACCAAAGAACGAACTCTGACCACCTTCGCCGAGAAAGACCATCTCGGCTGACGGGCGCGCCTTAGACAGCGGGAAGAAGTCCGCTCCAGGATTGACATCCGTGTAAATGGTATTGCCGTTATAGGGTGTCGGAGGGCTTCCAGCTTCTTGCTTTTCGAGATAGCCGTAGCAGTTATTCACCGAGGCATAGCTAGATGTGGTCATTTCAGGGGTCGAGCCAAATGGCCAGTTGTCGTAGTCCTGATCGGATGGGCACCAGAGGAACTTAGTACGCTCGCGCCATTCATACGACTGCCCACGGGCGCCTCGGCCCATGTAAGACATCGCAAACTCAGGATAGGTCGGGTTTGAAGACTTCCGGATACCCAGCGCGTACGTGCAGAGGGAGTCCCAATTGACCCCATTCTCGTCGAAACCGGAACTCCATTTGCCCATGCCGGGGGCAGGATTGTATGGCGTGCCGTCAACGGACATGGTTGTGCTGTCCCTCTCAGAGATGAGTTTGGAATGCAAGCTGAACCTGCCGCCCCAAGAGGAGGCGTACAGAAACATCGCCTGGCCGATTTGGCGCATGTTGCTGGCACACTGCGCCGTCTGCGCCGCTTTGCGGGCCTTGTTGAGGGCGGGCAGGAGGATGGAGACGAGCAGGGCGATGATGCCGATGACGACGAGGAGCTCGACGAGGGTGAAACCTTTGCGTTTGGACGACATGCTGACTCCGAAAGAAGGTGGCCTGGTGATCTGACCCGACAAACAAGACATCCGACTCCTCAAATTATACTGCCGTGTATCCACTCCGAAATGCTTTGCGACAATGCTGAATGTCCGCATCGCCCAAAAGAGTCAAAATACTGTAGCAATGGAAAACGCGGAATGCAATTTCTTTGTTATGAAAATTTGCGAACGGGGGTGGATGGTGCAGCGAGGAAACCGGTCCTCGTCTGCGGCAAATGCTGATGTCCTGCGGGACGGCAGCTAAGCAACTTTCGGACAGTTGATAAGTTGTCATGGTCTCGAATTTGCCGGGCGGTTCGGTTAGACTTCCGCGAACTCGCCGGGAGGGGCTTAAGTAGTGGTATTGCGTGGAATTGCTGGGGTGGGGGCGATGGGGCGTCCGATAATTGCTGGAGGCATCAAGCGATGCGTAGAAGTGAGAGAAACAGCACGGTGTTGAAGATCGTGGCGGCCTCGGCGCTGGGGGTGGCGCTGCTGTGCGGTTGTCAGAAGAAACAGCCGCCGCCCAAGGCGCAGAAAAACTACGACACCCGCCCGGCCAAGGCGGTGCCGGCCTATCTCAAGGGCTCGATCCTCGAGGCGGTGGACCTGGAAAACACCGATCCATTTCCCATCTCGGGATATAGTCTGGTGACGCGGCTGTGGGGCACCGGCGACAGCAAGGCCCCGGCGGCGGTGCGGGATTACGTGATCAAGGAGATGGTGAAGCACGGCCTGGGTGGGTTCCGCGTGCAGGGATATGAGCAGCTTCAGCCGGAGGCGATGCTGCGCGACCCAAGCGTGGCGATCGTGCGTGTGGACGGCAACGTGCCGGCGGGGGCGCGGTCGGGGGACCGTTTTGACGTGCTGGTCTCGGCCCTTGCCAACAACGACACCTCCAGCCTGATTCACGGGGCGCTGTTCGCCACTGATTTGAAAGTGATGGGGGCGGATGTGCGCGATCCGGCGGGGGTGGTGAACGTCTTCGGCAAAGTGGATGCGGCGCAGATCTTCGTCAACCCGGCCTATACCGCGGCAGGCACAGCCGACCAGAGCGCTGCGGCCAAGGCGAGCTTGCGGATTGGAACGGTGCTGAATGGCGGGCGGACGGTGCAGGATCGGCCGCTGATTTTGCGTCTGCGTGCGCCGCAATACAGCATGGCGCGGGCGATCGAACGGCGGGTGGATATGCGCTTTCAGGGGATGGCGGACATGTCCAAGCCCAACGGCGAGCGCTCCTGCGCGTTCGCCCGCGATGAAGGGATTGTCTACATCTATCCTCCCCACGGGTTCAACGGCGACTGGGAGCATTTTGCGGGAGTGGCGACGCATCTTTATATGAACGAAGGGGCGGATTTCGTCGCCGCCAAGGCCAAGGAACTGGCCGATGCGGCGGCGCAGCCCAAGGCGCCGCTGTCGGATATCTCTTATTGCTGGGAGGCGCTGGGCGTGCGGGCGCTGCCGTTCATCCAGCCGCTGATGGCCAGCGCATCGCCGGATGTGGCGTATGCGGCAGCGCGGGCGGCGGCGTATTTGGGAGAGCTGTCAGCGCAGGATCGGCTGGCGGAAATGGCGCTGACGCCGAAGCATCCCTTTCAACTGAATGCGGTACAGACGCTGGGGAACCTGCCGGAATCGCCGTCGATCGTGCAGAAGCTGCACAAGATTCTCGACAGCGATCAGACGCTGGCTCGGATCGAGGCGTATCAGGTGCTGGCGAGGCAGGGCCGTGATGAGCACGCGGGGCAGGCGGGGCAGGGGGGCAACGGCATTGACTCGCATCAGATCGGCGGGAAGTTCATGCTGGATATCGTGCCGACCGCGGGCGCCCCGATGATCTACGCCAGCCGCACCGGCATGCCGCGGATCGCGGTGTTCGGGCGCGAGACGTGCGTGCAGAATCCGGTGACATTCTTCGCGATGGGCAAGGAATTCAGCATGTCGTCGCCGCCGGAAGGGGGAAATCTGTTGGCGCTGTTTCATCGGCCGCCGGCCCTGCCCAATGCCAAGCTGATGCGCCCGCCGGTGAAGCAGTTCTCCCGTCCCAGCCTGCCGGAAGTGATCGCCCGGCTGGGCGGCGAAGGCGCCAGCACCGAAACGCATTTCGATTTCAGCTACAGCGACATCATCGGGATGCTGCAGGCGATGAGCGACAGCCAGATCCTGTTGGCGCCGTACAACGGCAAGCCGATCGCGCTGGGGTTTGTGCTGCAGGATTTGCCGGGCAACGAGAGCGCGCTGGCGGGCGCGGGCGCGGGTGAAATCGGCAGCGGCGTCGGCCGGCCCGCTGGCGATGCGGCGCCCGCTCCGGTAAACTCCGCCGATGGCTTGCCCGATCTCGTGCCGGACAAGCGCGATGCCGGTGCGGCCGGATCGCCCGTGAAGGGCCGGCCGCAGTGAATGTGGAAGAAGTTGTTAGTTGCCAGATAAAGGCACGAAGGCACATAGGCACGCAGGCACAAAGGGAAGAGGAAGTATTCACTTCGTGCCTTCGTGCCTCTTGCCTCCGTGCCTTCCTCCTGGCAACTCTCCTTAACTGGTCACGGAGGACCGCTCGCCCATGCGATTGAAAAAACTGATCCTGAACGGATTTAAGAGTTTCGCCGACCGCACCGAGTTTGTGTTTGACTCGCCGATCACCGGCATCGTCGGGCCCAACGGGTGCGGCAAGAGCAACGTCGTCGACGGCTTCAAATGGGTGCTCGGCGAGCAGTCGGCCAAGAGCCTGCGCGGGGATGCCATGCTGGATGTCATCTTCAATGGCAGCGGCGGGCGCAAACCGTCGGGGATGGCCGAGGTGGTGCTGGTTTTTGAGAATCTCAAGCGCGGCGATGGCACGCGCACGCTCAACCTGGACACCGATGAGGTGGCGGTGGCGCGGCGGCTGTTTCGCGATGGCACCTCGGAATATCACCTCAACAACCAGCAGTCGCGGCTGAAGGACATTCGCGAATTGTTCCTGGACACCGGCGTGGGCGTGGATGCGTACAGCGTGATCGAGCAGGGGCGGGTGGCGGCGCTGCTGGAGTCGAACCCGGCCGAGCGGCGGCTGATTTTTGAAGAGGCGGCGGGGATCAGCAAGTACAAGGCCAAGAAGAAAGAGACCGTGCGCAAGCTGGAGAAGGTGGATCAGAACCTGCTGCGCGTCCACGACATCGTTGAAGAGGTGGAGAAGCGGCTGCGGAGCGTGAAGGTGCAGGCGGGGCGGGCGCGGACTTTTCAGGAGCATTCGCAGCGGCTGCGCGAGCTGCGGCTGACCTATGTCCTGCAGGAATATCACACGCAGCACCAGCAGCACACCGCGCTGGAGTCGCAGCGCGAGGATGCCCAGTTTCGGTTGGATGACATCACGGCCGATCTGAGCCGCAAGCAGAACGCCCTGGCGGAGAAGCGCGAGTTGTTTGAGTCTCTGGCGCAGAAGCGGCAGCAGATGGAATATCAGCTCGTGCAGGCCAAGGCCGCGGTGCAGTCAGCGCAGCAGCGGCAGCATTATGCCGAGCAGCAGTTGGCGCAGATGGCGGAGCAGCTTGCCAGCTTCGAGCAGGATCGGGGAGCTGCGCAGGAGAAACTGGAGCAGGCGACGGCGGCGTTGTCGGCCGAGACCGAGACTCTCGCCCATCTCACCGCCGAATTGGAGAATCAGCGCCGCCAGATCGACCAGCGGCAGCAGGCGTTTCGCGATGGGCAGCTTCAATTGAATCAGCTCAACCAGCAGGTTGAGCAGCACAAGTCGGCGGTGCTGGAATTGATGCGGCGGCTGGCGACGATCAACAGCCGCATCGGGGCCATCGAGATCGAGCGCAAGAACATTGCATCGCAGCAGGCCCGGCTCGGGGAGCGGCGGCGGATCGTGCTGGCCGAGATCGAGAATTTGGAAGCGCAGCGAAACGAGGCGCAGGCAAAGCTGGACACCATCCTCGCCCACATCGGCGATCAGCAGGGGCGGATGGAGGCGAGGCGCTCGGATGCGGCAGCGCTGGGCAAGCAGATTTCGGAGATCGGCGAGCAACTGGGCGCGGCCCGCGAGCATCGCTCGGGGCTGATGTCGCGCGAGAAGCTGCTGCGCGACCTGGAGGCCCGCCGCGAAGGCGTCAGCGAAGGAGTGAAGGCGGTTTTGCGCGAGCGCGATAGCCGATTTCCGTTTATCCGCGGGCTGGTGGCGGATGTGCTGCGCGTGGATGTGGAGCACGCCCACGCCATCGAGGCGGCGCTGGATGGCCGCGATCAGTGGCTGATTACCAATGACAGCTCGGGCGTGCTGGCATCGGCCGAGCCGTTTGAAGACCTGGAAGGGCGGGTGAACATTCTCTGCGGCGATCAGCTTGCGGAGATCGCGACGCTGGGGTCGGAGGGACCGGTGGTTGAAGACGCTTATGACTGGAACCAGCATCCGGAGCCGATTCGGCTGGCCATTGATCTGGTGCGCTTCGAGCCGGTGGACCGCGCCATCGCCGAGCATTTGCTGGGGCACACCATCATCGTGGATGATCTGGCGGCGGCGCGGGCGCTGCACCTGACCGGCCCGGCCGGTTATCGCTACGTCACCCGCGCCGGCGAGGTGATCGAGGCGGATAGCACGATCCGCACCGGGCCGCTCAACGCGGCGATGGGATTGCTCTCGCGGCATGCGGAGCTGGAGGCCTTGACGCAGCAGATCGCGGATGTCGACCGCCGCATCGAAGTTCTCAGCGGACGGCTGAGCGAAGGCAACGAGCAGGCCCGCACGCTGGAAGAAGAGCTCAACACCCTGCGCAATGAAATCTATCAGTCCAATACCGCGAAGGTGGAGCTGACCAGCGGGATCGCCCAGAACAACGACAAGCAAAGCGCCCTGCGCCGCGAGCAGCCGGTGCTGGAGCGCGAACTGGCGGCGCTGCTGCAGCAGACCGACAAGCTGGCGGCCGAGGAGATGAAGCTCACCGAGCAGCGCACGGCGTTGGATGGCCAGCAGGCGGAACACCAGCGCCTGGCGGCCGAGGGCGCCCGGCGGCAGATGGAGCTGGCCGAGAGCCTCAAGCAGTGGGGTGAGGAGCTGACGGCGGCCCGCGTCACTCTGGGGCAGGTGCAGGAAAAGCAGCTTGCCAGCCAGCAGCAGCTTGGCCGGCACACGGCGGCCAAAGCGGAACTGGCCCAGCAGATCGAGCGCATCGCCGCCAGCGAGCAATCCGTCGCCGCTCGCCAGGGTGGCGTCGAAGAAGAACTCGAATCGGCGCGGGTCGAGGAGACCCGCCTGGAGGATCAGCAGAAATCCCTCGCCACCGAGATCGAAGCGCTAACAGCGCAGGTGGGCGAGGTTCAGCAGCTCGTGCAGTCTCTCTCCCGCGAGGTGGATTCGATCCGCGGCGAGCATGGCGAGATCGAGCAGGCGCTGCACGGTTTGCAGCTTCGCGCCGGGGAGCTGAAGGTGCGGATCGAGACGCTCATCACCCGCACGCTGGAAGAGCTGCAGCTCGACGTGCCGGCGAGATATGGCGAGCTGACGGGCGAAGGCGGAGAAGGGTATCAGCCGGCCGAGATGGATTGGGATGCGGTGGCGGCCGAGATCAAGGAGCTGCGCGAGAAAATCCAGCGGCTTGGCAACGTCAACCTGGACGCCATCTCCGAGCAGGATGAACTGGAGAAGCGCAGCGAGTTCCTCAGCACCCAGGTGGCCGATCTCACCGAATCCAAGCGCCAGCTCGAAGAGCTGATCGACACCATCAACCTCGAATCCTCCCTCCGCTTCGAGCAGACCTTCAACGCCGTGCGCGAGCACTTCCAGGGCATCTTCCGCAAGCTCTTCGGCGGCGGCAAGGCGGATGTGTTTTTGGAAACCGAAATCGACGACAAGAACGCCGAGCCGGTGGCCGGGCCGGATGGGCAGATGATCATGCCGGCCAGGAAGAAAGTGGATGTGCTGGACGCGGGCATCGAGATCATCGCCCGGCCGCCGGGCAAGCAGCCGGTCAGCATCAGCCAGCTCTCCGGCGGCGAGAAGACCATGACCTGCGTCGCTTTGCTCATGAGCATCTTCAAGAGCAAACCCAGCCCCTTCTGCATCCTCGACGAAGTGGATGCGGCGCTGGACGAGGCCAACAACCAGCGCTTCAACCTGATCGTGCAGGAGTTCCTGGAGATGAGCCAGTTCATCGTCATCACCCACTCCAAACGCACCATGCAGATCGCGGATGTGCTCTACGGCGTGACGATGCAGGAGCAGGGCGTCAGCAAGCGCGTGGCGGTAAAATTCGACCAGGTGGACAACCAGGGCCAGATCAAAGAAACCGCCGCGGCCTAGCCTGCGGCTGGCAAAACCGCCGGGGTACCGTCGGCACCTGCGGTGGGCAACACCTGCGGTGGGCGATTCCGCCGGGGTACCGTCGGCCATACATCGCTCCGCGTTGCTGCGCTGGGAGTGGGGGGAGGGATGATGTGCTACGGCGGGGCCTGCGCCATCGTGAGCGAATACAACCACGGAGTTCACAGAGGAGACGGAGAACACAGCGGGGGAAAGTCACCGGTCTCCAGTCTTCAGTCACCAGTGGGTCAGGCACCGGATTTCGCCCCTCCCGCTGCTGACTGCCTACCGCCGACTCTCTTTTCTGTGTTCTCCGTGCTCTCGGTGCTCTCAGTGGTTCGCCCCCTCCCCGCAAACGAAACGGCGGCGAGGAAGTAAATCCTCGCCGCCTGAACTTCTGACTTCTGACTTCTATCTTCTGACTTCCACTGGTCCGGACCAGCTTCATCAAGCGCTTCGAAAGCTCCGTCGATGCCTTCACGAATTCCTGCATCAACATCCTTCGCCGCATGCTGGCCTGGGTGGAGGTGCACAGCGAAACCCCGAGCGAGAAGAAACGGTTCAAAGACTGGCAGTCCCATCACGTGGAATTCGTCGGTGAAGCCGACCGGGAAGCGACGCTGTTTGATGATCCCGATGCCGAGGACGACGAACACCTGGTTCCGCCGGAGATGCTCGACGACGTCATTCATCTGAAGCGCGAAGAGTACGACATTCCCCGGATGCTGCTGGAATGCTATTGCGACCTGAACCAGCTTGCGGAATTTCTGAAAGAGGCGGCGCGCTTCCAGCCCTCCCACGATGACAAGCTCCAGACTCTGCTCAAGCTCCTGCAGACCGATCCGGTGCTCAAGCAGCACAAGGTGCTCATCTAACTCCCGCCGCCGAGTGGACGGCGCAATGGGCGCGGGCCTTCGATGTCGAGAAGGTCACCAAGCGCTTTTACGACGACTATAAGAAGACCTTCCAGGGCGCTGAAGCCGCGATCGAGTTGGCGCATCCGAAGCTCCCGGAAAACGATCGGCGCATGTTCACGCAGATGCTCTTCAACCGCCTGATGTTCCTGCGCTTCATCGAGCGCAAGGGCTGGCTGACATTCAATGGCCGCCGTAACTACCTCGCCGCCCTGCACGCTGCCGGCCCCGTTGGCCCCCCGGCAAGCGCTCGCTCTACCTCACCCGCATCCGGCCGCTGTTCTTCGAAGGCCTGGTCCGCGAGGAGCACAAGATCGACGACATCATCGGCGATGTCCCCTTCCTCAATGGCGGATTGTTCGAGGAGGTTAACCTCGACCGCAAGGAGTAAATGTTGTCGTGTTTTTACCACGTGAGTTTGCAACCGGCGAAAAACGTCTGGAGGCGGGCTTGGTCGACGGCAGCGGCATTCATCACATGCTCGACGGCCAGAGCCAACTCTGTCAGATCTGCCGGGTAATAGCACTACAGCGCTAGTTTAGCTCAACGCGTGCCGGTGTTCGGTGGTAGCAACTTCCATTACCAGGAGGTTGTCGATGACCACGGAACAGGT
>DAIOHQ010000136.1:0-12808 GCA_036744635.1 Tepidisphaeraceae bacterium
ACAATCGCGTCCGCTGAAGCGGACCCTACGTTTGCTCTGTGGCCCATTACGAATAGAGCGAACTGGATCGCAGCTCCAGGCGCAGGGCTTTGACGGCGCGGCAGCAGAGCTGTTGGATCGCCCCGGCCGAGCGATTCATCTTGATGGCCGCCTCGTCGACGTTCAGTCCGTCGATGTGGCGCAGGCGCAGGGCCATGTGCAGATCGTCCGGCAGGCGCTGCAGCGACACTTCGACAGCGCTCATCAGCTCGTGGGCGGCGGCGGATTGGCTGGGGGTGCGTTTGTAGAGGGCCAATTCTTCGAGCAACGTGACGATGGACTGATCCTCGGGAGGCAGGCCGTCGCTGTTCGATCCGCCGCGTTTGGCGGCCTGGTGGCGGCGCAGGGCATCGGTGAGCAGATTTCGCGCGATCGTCACCACCCAGCGCAGGAATGCATCCTCGTCGCGCTGCTGAAATTGACCGATCCGCCGGAATACCTGGAAGTAGACATCCTGCAAGAGATCGCGGGGTTCGAGCGTCGAGCGCAGGGCGCCGGGAAAATGGTCTTTCAAATAAGCCTGCAAGTGAGGGCGATACAGAGCCAAAAGCTGCCAGGTGGCGGCGCTGTCCCCGGCCTTGGCGCGTTCGATAAGCTGGCCTTCGGCTAACATAGACATCCCATCCGATATGGTACGGCGGAAGCGCCGCGCGCATGCGCAAAAACCTTTAGAGAAAGATAGCGAAGCGCGGCGCGGGCCGCAATAAAAAGATGGAGATTCTGCAAAGATATGGCTGAATTCGGGCAGGCGCGTACGCCGGCCGCTCATCGGGCCATGGCGGACAGGAATGTCCGCCCCACCGGGATTGGGTACACTCCCTGCGGTCACAGGTTAAAGCGCCTCAATCTTGGCGGCGCAGATGGTGTCATTTTCGGAGACGCCGCCGATGGAATGGGTGCTGTAGCGCACCTTTACCTTGTTAAAGCCCACTTCCAGGTCCGGATGGTGGTCTTCGCGGTGGGAGATCCAGGCGGTGGCGTTCACGAAGGCCATCGTGTGGTGATAGTCCTTGAAATGAAACGTCTTGCTGATTTCCCCGCCGCCGGCCGGGCTGTGCTCCCATCCCGGCAATTGGCCGAGCGCCTGGGTGATCTGCTCGCGCTGCAGCGGCGGCGTGCCTTTTTCGATGGGTTTGCACTTTCTTTGCGCCAAGTCGCCAGAAGGATTATTCATAGACGTACTCCTGTTAGATCGGAGTATAATCCACGGCGTTCCCGGGAGCCACGTCAGAATTGTTATTCGATTTTGAAAAATGCGCTGGATCATCGGCGATATTCACGGCATGCTTCGCTCGCTCGATGCGCTGCTGGGGGTGGTGTTGGCGCGCGATGCGGAGGCGAATTTCTTTTTTGTCGGCGATTACGTCAACCGCGGCCCGGATTCGCGCGGCGTGATCGAGCGTCTGCTGAGGCTGGCCAATGCCCGCTTCGTGCGCGGCAACCACGATGATATCTTTGACCTGATCCTGCACGGCGATTGCTACGTCTGCCATCCCAGCGCATCCGACCCGCTGCTGGCGTTTCGCTGGTTTATCGACCAGGGGCTGGACAAGACGCTGATCAGCTATGGCGCCGACCTCGCGGAGATTCAGCAGATTGTTGCCCGGCCGACGATGGAGCGGCTGAGCAGGATGCTGCGGCGCGTGCCGCAATCCCATCGCGATTTTATTCGAAAATTGCCGAGCGTGATCGAGCAGCCCGATTGCTTCATCGCGCACGGCATGTGGGACGCTGATGAGCCAACCGAAGCGCCCGGCCTGATAGTGCGCCTGGGGGCGCAGGCGGAGTTGCGCTATCCGCTGCTCTGGGGGCGGTACAGCGATGAAGAGCTGGCGCAGCCAAAGCGATGGAAGCGCCGGGGATTTTTCGGCCACACGCCGGTCGTCAACTACGTCGCCTCGATCGTGCGCGGCGAAAACGTGCCGCTGGCCGGGCCGCAAATTGTGCTGCTCGACACCGCCGCGGCGCTGGGGGCGCAAGGCCGGCTGACGGCGTACAACGCCGATGACGATTCGTTCGTGCAGAGCGACCCGGCGGGGAAGATCATCGACGCCCTGGCACCATGACCGAGCTTCACCCCCATCATCTTTCCATCGCCCTGCTGCAGCCGCAGATCGCCCCCAACACCGGCAACATCGCCCGCCTGTGCGTGGCGACGGGCACGTCTCTGCATCTGGTTCGACCGCTGGGATTCGTGCTGGATGACAAGAATTTGCGGCGCAGCGCCATGGATTACTGGCCTCGGGTGAAGCTGACGGTACACGATGATGAGGAGACTTTCGCCAGCGCGATGCGGGGGAAGCGGCTTTGGCTGTTCACGAGCAGGGGAGAAAAGTCGTTTTGGGAGGCGCAGTTTGAGGATGGAGATTGCCTGGCGTTCGGCAATGAGATGCGCGGGGCATCTGCGGCGATGCACGATCTCTGCGGGGAATGTTCATTGCGCATCCCACAGGTGAGCGGAGAGCGCTGTCTCAACCTCTCCACCGCGGCGGGGATTGCACTCTTCGAGGCGCTGCGGCAGATCACTGCCAAGGCGAATTTCGCACCGGATCAACCATAGGAAGGACGGCGCGGGTCGCGGTATAATGACCGGTGATGATCCGCATCCGCGAGATCCTCGATCCTGATCTGCGCCAGCGCATCGTGGCGGCGCTGGCCGAGCGCCGGGGGTGTTCGATCGCCGCCATTCCGGAGTGGTTTGAGCTGGACGATGCCGATTACGTCGATCTGCTCAACGACCTGCGGCCGGACAATGATGAAGACCTGCAAGCGCCGGAGTGGCGGGCGTAAGCTATCATTGTCGATCCATGAGCGCCAGCGCACCGACAGAGATTCAATCCCCGCTCTCGATCCCAATCGAAAAGCTCGCAGGAGTCGGGCCCACCCGCGCCAAATATTTCCGCGAGCTGCAGGTGAACAACCTCGGCGATTTGCTGGAATATTTCCCCCGCGACTATCGCCGGGAGTCGTCGGAGATGGCGATCCGCGACCTCAACACCTCCGGCGGGCTGCAGGTGGCGCGCGGGGAAGTGGTGGCGGTGGATTACATTCCCTCCCGGCCGCGGCCGCGCTTCGAGGCCACCATCGACGATGGCACCGGCAAACTCTCGCTCACCTGGTTCAACGCCCATTTCCTGCGCAAGAGCATCCACCCGGGCATGCACATCCGCGTGCGCGGGGCGGTGAAGACGTTTCGCAACATGCCGCAGATGACCCAGCCACATTATGAGCACGTGGATCCCGAAACCGAGCGGATAGCAGTCGCCACGTTTCGCGCCATCTATCCGGCCACGGCGACGCTGAACAGTGAGCTGATTGGCAGGATCATCGCGCAGAACCTCGAGTTGGCGTTGCCGGGCGTACACGAATGGTTTGAGGCGGGCTTGCTCAAACGCCGCAGTCTGATGCCGCGCCGCGAGGCGTACCGTCTGATTCACCAGCCGGCGGACATCCGCGACGCCATCCGCGCCCGGCGACGCATCATCTTCGATGAGCTGATGCTGATGCAGCTTGGTTTGGGGCTGAGCAAGCGGCTGCGCGATGGGCGGATCACCGCGCCGATTGTGCGCATCGACAAGCTGCTGGACGAGCGCATTCGCCGCCGTTTCGGCTTTGAGATGACGCAGGCGCAGCGGCACGCGGTGTGGGAGATTCTCAAGGACCTGCAGGGCGGCCGGCCGATGAACCGGCTGCTGCAGGGGGATGTGGGATCGGGCAAGACCGCGGTGGCGGTTTACGCGATGCTGGCGGGGGTGGCCAACAAGCTGCAGTCGGCGCTGCTTGCGCCCACCGAAGTGCTGGCCGAGCAGCATTATCTGACGCTGTCGAATCTGCTGAAGGATTCGCAGGTGAGCATCGAATTGTTCACCAGCCGCACCCGCCGGCAGTCCAAAGGGAAGAACCTCAAGCATCTCGCCGATGGGCGGGTTCACCTGGCGGTCGGGACGCAGTCGCTGATTCAGGAAGACATCGAGTTCGCCAACCTCGGCCTGGTGGTGGTGGATGAGCAGCACAAGCTCGGCGTGCGGCAGCGGGCGGTGCTGAAAGGCAAGGGATATTCGCCGCATTATCTGGTGATGACGGCCACGCCGATTCCGCGCACGCTGGCGCTGTCGTATTTCGCGGACTTTGACGTGAGCACGATCGACGAGCTGCCGCCCGGCCGCGAGCCGATCAGCACGAAGTGGCTGAAGAGCCGGCAGGCCGGCCAGGCGTATGACTTCATCCGCGAAGAGGTCGACCGCGGGCACCAGGCGTATATCGTGCTGCCGCAGATCGACGATCTCGGCCTGGACGATGCCAAGTCGGTGACGAAAGAATTCGAGCGCCTCTCGAAAGGCCCGCTCAGCGGCTTACGCCTGGCGATGCTGCACGGGCAGATGGCCACCGATGCCAAGCAGCAGACGATGACGGCTTTTCGCGACGGGCAGATCGACGTGCTGGTGACGACGACGGTGATTGAGGTCGGCATCGACGTGCCCAACGCCACGGTGATCGTCATCGACAACGCCGACCGTTTCGGCCTCTCGCAACTGCACCAGTTGCGCGGACGGGTGGGGCGATCCTCGCTGCCATCGCACTGTCTGCTGATCGCAGACGGCGGCAACGAGACGGCCGAGGCGCGGCTGGCGGCGATGACGAAAACCGGCAATGGTTTTGAGATCGCCGAAATGGACCTGCAGTTGCGGGGACCGGGAGAATTTTTCGGCACCCGCCAGCATGGCCTGCCGGAGTTCAAGCTGGCCGACATCACCAGCGAGATGGCGATGCTGCAGGAGGCCAAGGATGATGCCCTGGCGCTGCTGAGCGAAGATCCGAACGTTTCCTCACCACGCCACCAACATCTGCGGGCCGCGCTGGCGAAGCAATTCGGCGACCGCCTTCCCTTGGCGCAGATCGGCTGATATGTTGAGACCACTCCCCGTAGCACGGGTTTTTAACCCGTGCCGAGCGGGCTTGTTGAACCAAAACAGCTTGGGGATTCTGCGCAGCTTGGCACGGGTTGAAAACCCGTGCTACGAAAATGCTGGCTCCTGCCCAACCGTTCTTCGCCGCTTATCCGGCCTTGCGGATGCGGGCGATGCCGGCGGCCTTGGCGAGGGCGTCAGCCTTGTCGGTTTTTTCCCAGGTGAATGAGCCATTGTGGGGGATGCGGCCGAAGTGGCCATGGCGGGCGGTCTGCTTGTAGATCGGGCGCAGCAGGTCCAGGTGCTTGATGATGCCGCGCGGCGTCAGCGGGAACTGCGACTTGACGATCTCGGCAATCTGGTCTTCCGGGATCACCGCGGTGTTTTCGGTGCTGACGGTCACGCTTACCGGATGGGCCACGCCGATGGCGTAGGCAAGCTGCACCTCGGCGTTGCGGGCCAAGCCGGCGGCCACGATGTTCTTGGCGATGTAGCGGGCCATGTAGCAGGCGCTGCGATCGACCTTCGACGGATCCTTGCCGCTGAAGGCGCCGCCGCCGTGGGCGCCGCGGCCGCCGTAGCTGTCAACGATGATCTTGCGGCCGGTCAACCCGGTGTCGCCGTGCGGTCCGCCCACCACAAACTTTCCGGTCGGATTGATGTGGAAGATGATGTCATCGTTCCAGTATTTCTTCGGCACCACCGGCTTGATCACCAGCTCGATGATCTGCCGCTTGGCCTTCTCGCTGATGGCGTCTTTTTTCTTGTCGATCACGCTCTCATCGTGCTGGGTGGAGACGACGACGGTGTGAACGCCGATCGGCTGCTCATCCTCGTAGGCGATCGTCACCTGGCTCTTGCCATCGGGGCGCAGCCAGGGCAGCTTGCCCTTTTGCCGCATCTCGGCGAGGCGCTCGACGATGCGATGGGCGAGGTGGATCGGCAGCGGCATCAACGTGTCGGTCTCGTCGGTGGCATAGCCGAACATCAGGCCCTGGTCGCCGGCGCCCTGTTCCCTTTCGTTGTCCTCGGCGTGATCGACGCCGCGGGCGATGTCGGGAGACTGGCTGTGAATGGCCGAGAGCACGCCGCAGCTATGAAAGTCGAAGCCGACTTCGGGGTGGATGTAGCCGATCTCGCGAATGGTGTCGCGGGCGATCTGCGGGGCATCGACATAGGCTTCGGTGGTTACTTCGCCGGCCAGCACGACCTGGCCGGTGGTCACCAAAGTCTCGACGGCCACGCGCGAGCGCGGGTCCTGGGTCAAAAGCGCATCCAGAATCGCGTCGCTGATCTGGTCGGCGACCTTGTCGGGATGGCCCATGGTGACGGATTCGCTGGTGAACAAATGAGCGCTGCGACGGAATTCGGGTAACACGTTTCGGTCCTTCTGTTGAAAAGATGTCTGGATCAGCCGGCAGATGCTTTCGCCCGCGATTGACGGCTGTGGAATGGCGACTGATATACCGCAGAAACGTACGGCGAGCAAGATGCCGGATTGGCCAATTTCCCGCCCAATTCGCCGGGATCGAGCGACAAAATCATTCTGGGGCGCCCTTTCCGATTAACTCGTTGTCATATTCCTCTTCCAGCCTGCGCACGGTGGCGGCCAGGTCCTGGTCTCTTTCCACGGCCTCGCTTACCTGGATTTCCCAGGCGTTGCTGGCGGCGCGCAGGGCATCGAAATCCACCGGCTCATTGAGAATCCGCGCCAGTCTCCGCGTCACCGCCTCGATGCTCAGCGGATTCAGCCCCTGCAGATAGCTGGGAATTTCCGCGACCAGGCTGATCATCTCCACGCCGCGGTCAGCGCTTTGCGCCAGCAATAGCGTCGAGAAGCTCGACGGACCCTGGTAGTCGCTGAAGCGCAGGTTATGCCCGCGCAGAAACGCCCGCAGGCTGGGGTGGGATATGGAAGCGTACATGTGCGGCTCGCGGGTGTGCGGCACGCCGCCGCCGAAACTGCCCATGAAGATGATCCGGCTTACGCCGATCTCCTTCACCACCGCGAAGATGCAATCCGCAAATTCCTGCCAGCGCAGGTTGGGTTCGCGGCCGATGAAAAACGCCAGCTTGCCCGCCTCGTCGCAATGGAACACGTTCACCGGCATTTCCAGTTCCCGAATCAGCCCATTCTCCAGCTTTACCGGCGGGCGAAAGAGCGCCGCGATTTCCATCGAACCGGGAAAGTTGTAGATGTAAAACGGGTCGGAGTTGATCCGGGCGAATTCCGCGGCGGACCGTCCCTCCATCATCCGGCCGACGGTGCCCGTGGAAACGTGGCCGCCGTCCATCCAACCCGCCAGCGCCAGCAGCATCGTTCCGCCTTCGATTTTCGGATGCGCGATCTGCTGCAACTGTTCCAATGCCATGGGCCGACTCCGATCGAGTGTGATCCCGCTGATGGTACGCGATGCCGCCAAATCGCGCCGGCTTGATAGATTTTCGTCTCAGCGTACCGCGTCAGAAACTGTCATCCTGAACCGTACTCGGTGAAGGATCTGGTCTGAACTTCGACGCCAGATTCTTCGCGGAGTACCGCTCAGAATGACACGTTTTGCAAGCGGGCCTATTTCGCCAGCACCCATTGCACGCCGCAATTCGGGCTGCGCTCCCAGTAGGGATGGAGCGTCAGGCCGTTGATCTTCGTGGCCGCCTTGTCAGTGCCGAAGTCGATGGTCGGCCCGTTGGCAAAACCGATGCGGAACGTCATGCCGAATTTCGTGCCGGCCGACAGCTTCATCTCCGCCAGCTCTTCCTTCGGAATTGCGGCCTCGTAAATCCGCACGTTGCCATCCTGCTTCACCACGTGCCTGGCCGCCTTCACCGCGCCGGTGGTCTTCTCCCCGCGCGGCTGGCGCGGGGCATCGTGCATGCGCGGCACGCCGGGAGCCAGGAGCCGCCACAGCTCGCTCTTGCCGTCATCGCACAGATACAGGCTGTATTCGTAGTCCGTATCCGGCAGCGCATGAAACCCCAGCGGCACATTGTTTGCCGGTTCGAGATCATGAAACCCGCCGACGCAGTCGATGGCAAGTTGAACACGGTCGCCGCGGAAGGCGGAGAATTGGGGGCCATCAGCGCGGATGCGGTAGACATACGGCACGTCCGCGAAAGTCTTGCCCGGATGTTTTGTCAGAAAGGTCTTGTACGGCTCGATCTCATCCGATGCCTTGGAATGGAAAAACATGTTCTCATCCCGGCCTTCGATGCGCATCTTGTCCATCTGCGGCTTGGGATGATTCACCCGCGCTGACACGTACAGATTGTTCTCATCCCAGGCGAACTTCACCTCGGCAAACGACCCATCCGGCTGCTTGTCCTTCAATTCCAGCCATGGCCGGCGAAGCTGCTCGGAAACATCCGCCTTCTCCGCGCCGGCCACGCACACGATGCCGGGAACCTCGTTCCAATCGGCGAGGTCGCCATCCACGGTGATCGTCTTGTGCGCGATTGCGGTGACGTTGATCACTTCCTTGTATTCGGCGTCGCCGGCAGCGCTGGAGAATTTCAGCGAGACGGGAAACGCCGTCTGCCCCGCGGCCAGCGGGCCATCGACCGCAAAGCTGCTCGTTACCGTCTCACCGGCTTTCATTGCCAGCTTGACGGACGTCTCCTTCAGCTTCATTTCCGTCGGCGGCGAGATCGTCAACGTCCCTTCAATCGCGCGGTTGAGGCAGTTATGGACGTCCACCGTGATGGTCACATTTTCCGCGCCCGGCCCGGCCAGCAGATCGTGCGGTATGATCTCCACCGCGCGCTTGTCCTCGATCTTCGCGCCGGCGATGCGCTCAGCCGCCGCCGCCGGACCCTTGGTACATTTGATATAGGTCGGAAAGATCGACATCGGCACGGTCACGCTTTTCTCGTCGCCGTGCATCTCATTGCCCGCCAGGTCATAAAACTTGAGCAGGCCGTCGGCATTGTCGATCGTCATCGTCCCCCCGTCGCTCCCTTCCACCTGCGCCCACAGCCGCTCCTTGGGATTGTTGTCACCGATCGTCATGAGCTGGCCGAACACCACCAGCAGGGCATCATCGTCATCATCCTTGCCGAACTGAAACACCCACGGCAGGTGATCCTTGAACACGATCTTCTCAAAGCGCTTGCCCGTGACGAAGTGGTTGAACGCGGCGCTGGCCGTCACCAGCGGTGTCGGAATGAAATAGTTGTCCTGCGTGCCCGGAACCGAATCGAACAGCACCCGCGGATGCCACGGGCTGAGCCGTAGTTGCCCCGCGGCCAGGAACTGCACCATCTGCGGCAGCAGGTACTCGCTGTTCACGAACCAGGTTTCGGTCTCCACCGATTCCTTGCCGTGCTTTTTCGCCACCATCGGCCCGTAGCACGTCGGCGGCGGGACGTAATGATCCGTGAACACATCGATGTATTTGTCCATCGCGCTGGAGCCATCGGAATAAAACTTGTCCTCGGTATTCATGATCGAGCTGGCGGCCAGCAGCTTGATCTTGGCATCGACCTTGCGCGCGGAATTGGCCATCACCTTCATCATCTCGCGATATTGCAGGCAGTCGCGAGCCCAGCCGCTGATGCCGCCCCCTTCCCAGGGCTCGTTGTACAGCTCAACGCCCCAGAGCGCGCCCGCCCCGTCTTTCCAGTAGCGCCCGCAGATCGCCGTTATCCACTCGCCCCATTGCGGATAATATTTCGGCTCGCAAACCCAGTCGCCGGTGGCCGAATATCCGCCGGTCTTGGGCGTCCAACCCGCCGCCGGCGTCGGCTCGCCAAAATAGCGAGTCCACTCCGCGTGCGACCCAAGCGTCAACATGATCTGCACGTGGGCGGCCTGCGACGCCTCGAACATCTTGTCCAGGCGCGACCAATCCACTTTGCCATCTTTCTGCTGCATCCAGCCGGTTTCCGCGCGAAACCCGTGTACGCCCATGCGCTGGTATTGTTGGGCGCGCCCAGCGAACTGCGCCGGATTATCAAACATCGCCCCCTCGCCGAAGATCGGCGTGTTCTCCAGATTTCCCCCTTCCACCGGCCTGGGCACCCGCGCCACCGTCCCCAGAAACTGTCGCATCTCCCCGCGCGTGAGGATCAGCGCATAGCACCCGCACTTCCCCGGCAGCGCCAGCTTCACCTCCACTTCTTTCTGCGGCCTGTCATCAAACGTCACCGCCAGCGGCTGGCTGACGGGCTTGCCTTCCAGGCCGATGCCCACCGCCTTGCCAAAATCGGTGACGCCGGCCGGATCATCGATGAACAACTTCGGATCCCGCCAGGTGATCTCCTGCATCTCCACCGCGAAATCCTTGACCTCCCCCTGGTCCTTCTCCCTGCTCAGCACCAGCCGAACCGCCACCTCCTCCCCCGGATAAAACATCTGCCCCGGCGCATTGCTCCCCGCGAACCGATACTTCACATCCGGCATCGCGCACTTCAGCGCCTTCATGTTCCCCCCCAGCACAAGCTGGTGCTGCTGGCCCATGCAAAAGGTGCAGGAAAGAACCACCACCGCCGCCGCGAGCTTCTGTATCCTCTTCATCGCCAGCTCCCGCCGCCCCTGTTGCCGTGCTTGGACCTGAAGACAATATGATACACTTCCCCATCGCCCCAACGCCACGTGGCGGACGAAGTGATCGAATTGCCACATGAGACGGCCGCTGTTTACCATCTTCTCTGCACTGTCGCTTTTGGCCTGTCTCGTTCTGATCGCGCACTCGATCTACGTTCGCTGGCGGATGCATTCAATCCTGGCGTCGATTCAACATCGCTATGCCGGACAAGGCTTCATTCACGATTCGTATTTCACCTATTCTTGGGGACCAGCCTTCGCAGCGATTTGCGCTACGGCGGTATTGCCATTGTTGTGGTGCGGCGCGTTCCTGAGCTCGCGCATGCGAAGAAGACGATCGCCAGAGGATGGCGCTTGCGGGAATTGCGGCTATAACCTCACCGGCAACGTTAGCGGCGTTTGCCCCGAGTGCGGCACTGCCATTGTGATCTCGAATGTGTAGGGTGCAATCTCGTCATATTGGTGCAATAAATTGCACCCTACATCTATGAAAATGTCCTTCCCACGCCAGCCCGAGCCTGAACTGATGGACCTCCCGGCCGAGGCCGAGGCGTATGCCCGGGCGGATTTTTCGGAAGTCAACGAACGCTTCGTGCTGCGATTGCTGGAGCTGATCGATTCTCCCGCCGATGCTCCCCTGCGGCTGCTGGACCTCGGCACTGGGCCGGGCGACATCCCGCTGCGCATCCTGAACCATCGCCCGGCGTGGCACATCACCGCCATCGATGCCGCCCCGGCCATGCTCGATCTCGCCCGCGATGCCATTGCCCGCGCCGGCGCCGGGAATCATATTTCCCTCATGCTCGCCGACGCCAAGGCGCTGCCATGCGAGCCGCAAACCTTCGGCGCCATCTTCTCCAACAGCCTCCTCCACTACGTCGCCGAACCCCTGGCGTTCTGGAATGAACTGGCACGCGTGGCAAAGCCCGGAGCGCTAATCTTTGTGCGAGACCTGCTTCGCCCGCCATCGCCCCAGCGCGCGGCCGAGCTGGTGCAACTCCACGCCGGCGCCGAATCGGCTCTGCTTCAAGAAGAATTTCACCGCTCCCTGCTCAGCGCCTACACACCCGATGAAATCCGCCAGCAATTGCACAAATGCAGGCTGCAACACCTGACCGTCGCCGAATCCTCCGACCGCCACATGGATATATTCGGACAAGCGTAGTTGCCAACTGTTCTTTCCGGACAATGGGTGAATTTGAAATTTCTGGGTGCCACAGGTCGCGGTACTCCGAGACCTGTGCCGCGTAAGGACGCAGCAAGACACAGGTCTGTGAGTAACGCCGACCTGTTTGCACCAAACTTACCCACTACTACCCATTTCTGGCACGGCTTGCTCCTGTCTTCAATCTCGCTATAATCCCGCCCCTTCGCTGAACGAAGCGTCATTGTTGAAGCTCCCAGCCGAGGCCGCCGGCCATGCCTCAGAACCATGGCCGGCGGAAAACGCGCATCAGTCGTGGGAATTACATTTCTCCACGCCGCGCATGTTTTGAGCGGGCCTTCGTGCCCGTGGAAAGCAGTTGTCTCATGGGCCGATATCTTGGTCCCAAGGTGAAGTTGTCCCGCCGCGTCGGCGTCCCCATTGCCGACATCCCCAAGCACACCGGCGGCGAATTGATCATCCCCGGCATGCACGGCTATCGCGGCCGGCGCAACACCGAATATGGCGTCCGCCTCGCGGAAAAGCAGAAGCTCCGCTTCCATTATGGCATGTTGGAGCGCCAGTTCCGCCGCTACATGGACATGGCCAAGAAGTCCAAGGGCAACACCGCCAACTCGATGATGCAGATCCTCGAGTCACGGCTGGATAACGTGCTCCGCCGCCTCGGCGTCGGCCGCACCATCTGGGCAACGCGCCAGATCGTGGCCCACGGCCATGTGCTGGTGAACGGCCGCAAGACCGACATCGCCAGCTTCCTGGTCGAACCCGGCCAGACCATCACCTTCAAGGAAAAGAACCACAAGGTGCTTCGCGACAACATGGAACAAAATGCCGGCCACCAGGTGCCCGCGTGGCTGGAATGGAACCCCGCCCAGCTCACCGCCAAGGTGCTGCAAAAGCCCAACCCCGAGGATGTCCCCTTCGAAGTGAACATGAACCTCATCATCGAATTCTATCGGTGATTAAAGTAGCACGGGCGTCTCGCCCGTGTTTTGACAGATAACACGGGCGGGACGTCCGTGCTACGACACGCGAACCCAAGCTTGAAGAAGCAGCCCGGGGGCAATGGGTCAGTTTAAAGTTTCTGGGTGCCACAGGTCGCGGTACCCCGAGACCTGTGCAGTATAGCGACGCAGTAAGACACAGGTCTGCGAG
>DAIOHQ010000137.1:0-4127 GCA_036744635.1 Tepidisphaeraceae bacterium
TGAAGAGCATTATGCTCTCCTTCCGGCGCGCCCACCATTTGTGGGGAAGGTCACAATCCAAAATTCCTACATCCACTTCCCCTGCCCCTGCGTCTGGATCAACTGCCAGAAGCGCCGCGACCAGTTCCACATCAACGGCTCTTTCTTCAGCTTGAACACGATCGTCGCCCGCTGCCCCGGCAGATAGTGCCCGCTGGTGTCATCCAGCATCACCTGAATCTCAAACTGCTCGACCTGTGGCCGCATCCCGCTCTTGTCCTCCGGATTCATCGCAAACGGCCCCCCCCCGGCAGCGCCCATCGAAGGGTGCGCCAATTTCTCCACCGCCGCGTCCACCAGCATCGTTCTCGATCCTTTCAACACCGTCCCGACATCCCCGGCCAGCCGAATCTGCGGCAGGCGGTCGGCCTTGCTGCTGTGATCGATCAACCACTGATTCAACACCGGCAGCTTGGCGAAAAATGCCGGCCTCCACCATCCCTGACTCGCCGGCGTTCCCTCGGCCGCCTTCTGCCGTTCAATGTATTCCGTGGCCAGCGCCGCCTCCTTCTGCTCGACATCGCACCGCGCCATCAATTGATCCAGCGTCGCCACCGTGCCGATTTCCGTGCCCCGCGCCAGATACTGCCCGCGCATGTCCTTGAGCTTCGGCGCCACCAGCGTCCCGTCGAACGGCGCAACCACGGTCAGCTCCGCCTGCCGCCGCCTGGCGTCATCCAACTGCTTCTGAATCGCTTCCTTCTTGCGCAGGTCAGTCTTCACCGCGTTCTGGTCGCTCGACCGTGCCAGCATCAGGTGGTTCTCCACCGCTTCAAGCTGTGCCGCATTCGTGAGGATATCGCGCGCCAATTCATCGTTGCTGCAAACCAAGATCACCTCCCCCTTCTTCAGCATCTGCCCGTCCACCGCTTGAATCTGTTCCACCTGTCCTTCCTGCGGCAGATGAAGCACCTGCCGATTCACCGGCTCGAGGATCCCCTGCGCCTCGAAATCCACCCAGAACGGGATCATGCCGATGATGAAGAAGACCGCGGCCGCCACCGCCAGCACAAACGCCGTCGCCCGGCCGCGCTTGCGGTGCAATTCCGGCTCCAGCGCCAGATACTTGAACACCTTCCACACCGGCACCAGCAGCCATGTCGCCACCCCGCCCAGCGCCATCAAAATGCCCAGCACCGGAACCTGCGTCGTCACCACCAGAATAATCAGCACGCCCACGAACACGCGATAGATCGACGAGGCGATGCAATATACAAACAGCCAGAATCGTTGCATCGGCGGCGGCAGGGGCTGGCTTTGCTTCACGCGGAAAATGTGCCGCTTGATCAGCCCCATCGTGTATTCGACGCTCTTTTGCCGCAGGTTGGGAATCTCCAGGAAGTCCGACAGGATGTAGTAGCCATCATAGCGCAGCAGCGGATTGGCGTTGAAGATCACCGTCGAGACGCTGGCGATCAGCATCGCGTTGTACGCGAGCTGGTTGATCACCTCGCCCTGGTTGGTGTGCAGCCATACGAACGCCATCAGCGCCGCGAAAAACAATTCGCTGATCATCCCGCCGCAGCCGACGAAGATGCGCTGCCATTTGCTGGGGAACGCCCACGCCGTCGATGCATCCACATACGGCGCCGGGATCAGCACCAGGAACATGATTCCCAATTCATGCACTTCCCCGCCGAAGCGCCTGCACGCAAATGCGTGGCCAAGCTCGTGAATCAGCTTGATCAGCACGAACATGCCGTAGAGGTAAATCAAGTTGAGCGGATTGCTCTGCACGTCGATCGAGTGCGTCGTCGCGTACTTGATCTTCCCCCAGTCGGCCTGGTCCTTGGGATAGACCATCACCACCGCGGCGATCACCACCGCCAGCCAGATGATCGCCCCCATCTTGCTGAGAATCACCCGCGCCAGCGGCAGCCAGGTCTTCAGGAACCGGTCCGGATCCCACAGCGGAATCCGCGGGAACAGGATGTTCATCAGCCGTCCCTGCATCTTCTGCTTCTGCATCTGCTTGTGCCGACGCAGCAGCACCGCGCTGTCGGGCGTGATGTCCGCCTCCAGCAGGTTGGCCGAGTGCAATTGCGAGAGGATGTGGATCACTTCCGGCTGGGTCGGGGCATCATCCGCCAATTGCCCGCCCACCAGCTCCCATGCCTCCAAAACCGTGCGCGTCCCATCCAGCAGCCCGACGAACCGATAGGCCGCATCGCTCAGGCGATGAAACTGATTCCCCGCCGGATCGCGCACCACGTACCAGCGCTCGCCGCGATAAAACTGCCGCGAGATCTGCGCGCTCGCCCGCAGTTTCGCCCGCAACGGCGCCACCCGATACCACGATTCAGAAAATGTAGGTCGAACTTGCAGCATGTCTCTCGTAGCACGGGTTTTCAACCCGTGCCCAATTGCGTGTTAAGTTGCTCTGCTGACATCCTCGAAGCGCTTCCGCTCTTACCCCCTCTCCTGTGGTACTCCGGGAGAGGGTTGGGGTGAGGGCTCTGCGGCCGGCCGCAGAGGATTTCAGCCGAGCAGAGCTAAGTGCGAGCTGTCGGAATTTCAACCAGCGACTTCGGCATGGGTTGGAAACCCATGCTACGAACATCACATCCACAGCTTCATCCGCAGGAAATCGATCAGCCGATGCGTCCAGACCCAGACCAGCCGGCGATGCCCCACCTCGATCCGCGCCTCGCCGATCATGCCCGGCCGCCACAGCTCCGATTTCTTTTCCAGCGTGCCGTACACGGTAAAGACATTGCTTCCCTCCTTGGCATCGCCCAGCGGCACGATGCGGTCGATCTTGAACGGAAATCGCTCGTTTGGCAGGCTGGTCGTCGCCAGGAACCCATGCGATCCCGGCAACGGCTTGCCATCGGCAAAGACGTTGAGGTCCTGAATGTCACGCTCGTTCACCGCGATTTCCGCCCGCAGGTCGTTGCGGTCGGCGATCTCCATCATCACATCCCCCTGCTTCACCGGCGCGCCCAGCTTGTCGGTCAGATCGCCGCGCACGATCTCGCCGTCGTGCGGCGCGCGAATCTTTCCCTTCTCCACCTGCCGGTCATAATACGCCACCTGCGCCAGCGCCTCTTTTCGGTTATCCGTCGCGATCTTCTCATCCGCTCGCTTGGTCGGATCGGCCGCATCCTTGGCGATCTCGTTCTCCAGCGCATCGGCGCGCGATTGAAACTCTTCGCGCTTCAGCTCCAGGTCCTTGGTGTCCAGTTCCACCAGCACGTCATTGGCCGCGACGTGATCTCCCGGCTTGACCAGCACGTTGCGGATGTACCCCTCAAACGGCGCGCAAATCGAATATTTTTCCACCGGCACAAACTGAAATGGCGCGCTGACGTGATAGTTCCACCTGAATACCGAGACGAACACGCCTACGCCTATCGCCAGCGCGATCAGCACTTTGGCCAGCATGTGCTTCGGGCCTATCGTCGCCTCCGCGCCATGCTTGATGCTCTGCCCGGTCTTGACGATCAGCCAGCGGTCATTCTGGAACCGGTCGTATAACTGCGGCGCCAGCAAATCCACCGCAATCGCCAGCGCGTTGGCCGTCTGCGGGCTTACCACCTGCTTGGCGGCAAACTCCAGCGTCACCACCCCTTCGATCTCCGACTGCCGGCGCAGCGGCAGCGACAGCACCACGTTTCCCCCCTGCGCCCGCGACAATTCCGCGGCCGAGCGGGTGACGTTTTGCGAGCTGTTGCCATCGGGATCGAACTGCACGATCTCATCCTGGTCCCAGCACTCCTCCATCACCTTTTCGAGCTGAACGATCAGCTCCTGCTTCTTGTCGAATTTTTCGGTGTTGCTCAGCGCCTTGACGCGGATGTTGTTCCCCTTCATCCATCCCAGCGAAACCCGCACCGCCCCGGTCCGCAGCGCTAGTTCATTGCACAGGTTCATCGCCGCCGACTCAAATCCCTCGGCCGTGGCGACGCTGGTGGCAAGCTGCAAGACGCTCTGATGCCCTTCGGCGATCATCCGAGCCTGATCCGCACCGCGCCGCAGCGAATAAAGCTCAAAATACCCCGCCACAAGCTGCATCGAAATCAGCCGCTGCCGCGCCTTTTCCAAATCATGGCAGCGGGTGATCACCGCCGAAACCGCCACGATCTGTC
>DAIOHQ010000137.1:4137-12642 GCA_036744635.1 Tepidisphaeraceae bacterium
ATGTAGACCTCGATGGCGTTCGAGTATGGGTCGTGGTTGTCGTCCCACACGTGCGCGCAGATTTCCGCGCGGCTCACGATCTGTCCCTCGTTGCGCAGCAGCGTCACCAGGCAATATTGTGGCTCCCCCATCGCGTCCGGCACGCCGATCTCGACGGCGCCGTCTTTTCCCTGCACAACGCAGGGGCGCAGAATCTCCTGAAACGCCGCGATCGCCGCCGCCCGCTGCTCGGCCGTGCTTTGATCCGGCCGAATGTGCGCGATCGGCTTGAGGCTGAAGGTCTGTTCCTGCTGCCGCTCGATCAAAAACCCCGCCGCCTCTGTTCCGGAAACGATCACCGCCTGCGTGGTCAGCAAATCATTGACAAACGCCGGCAGGTTCTCCGATGCTTCGAGCAGGCGCTGCACCAGCTTGGAGCGCGAGATCTCCTTGCCCGGATGCTGCGATTGCTGCTCCGAGGTAGACGATTCCGATGATGATTCCACGATTCCAGAAGCCACGCATCCTCCTTTGGGAGGGTTCAACAATCGTTCCCGCCCCCTGCCTCCGCTACCGGCTGTCAGCCACTTTTTCCTTGGCAAACCGCACGGTCATCTGCAGACCCGATGCCCGGCCATCCGGATTCGCCAATTCCATCCGCACCACCTGGGTATCGCTTGCCTGATCCGCTTCGGGTTCGATGTAAATAATCTTCGCCGTCTTCCAATCGGTGTCGCCTTTGTACTGCACATCGAGTCCCTGGCCGACCTTGAGCTTGGCCGCGTCGGCCGTCGGCAGGTGCGTCTCCACCCACAGCGGATCGTTCTTCACCAGCGTCACCGCCGGCTTGTTCACGTCATTGGGAATCGCCACCTGCCCCACTCCCAGATGCACCTTTTTCACGATCCCCTCGAACGGCGCCTTGATCTGCATCTCCTCCAGCTTGTAGCGCTGCATCTGCGCCTGAATCTTCTTCTGCTCAAATTCCTGCTCGGCCTGCTTCACCTTGATGGCCGTCTGCTGCTCGGCCACCTTGGCCTCTTCCATTTCCGACTCGCCGGCCACCTTCTCCTTGTACATCCGCTCGACACGTTCGCGCGCCAATCGCTTGGCTTCGTAATCCGCCTTGGCAAAGTCGATCGGCAGCGTGCTCTTGGCGTCGATCTCCATCCCCTTCAGCCGCTCCTCCTCCAGCCGCGTATCCTGCGTAATCAGCAATTGATCCTTGGAAACCCTGTCGCCATCCTTGACCAGCACCTTCCAGACCACCCCGGAGTTGTTGAACGATATCGGCGACTCCTCCGAAGGCCTGGTCAGCGCGGGAGTTGTGTTTTCCACCACCACCGGCTTCTCGGCCGCCCCCAGCAAAAGCAGCGCACCGGCGGCCAATGCCGTCCTGCAAAACCCAGACAATCGCGTCATCGCAAGCTCCCGTCAAACCAACATCAATCGAAAGAAAATCCACCCCTGCGGCCGCCGCACCCAATCCTGGAGCAGATCGAGGAATACATCCTATATTAAAATCACACCCCCCGGGTCAAGCCGAAAGCCCCGGCAATGGGTCATTTTGAAATTTCCGGGTGCCACAGGTCGCGGTACTCCGAGACCTGTGCCGCGTAGCGACGCAGTAAGACACAGGTCTGCGAGTACGCCGACCTGTCGCACCCAAACTGACCCACTACCAACGCCCCGCCTCATCTTTTCATCGGCCCGCGGCATCTGCACCCTTTAGAAGCTAACTATAATAATGCCAGCATCTTGTGTGATTTTCACCCTTTTATAGGACCGACCTTCCATGAACCCCATCAACTCAAATATCAGCGTCAAATTCGGCACGGCGCCAACGTATTTACCCCCCAGCGCGTCCGCTGGTTCGCGGAAATTCCAGCCAGCCCAGAACATCGCACGGCCGGCCTTTTATCCATATCCCAACTCATCCAGATCGTCCTCGTTCATCCCAAAATGATGCCCGATCTCGTGCAGCACCGTCGTCCGAACCTGCTGAACGAACTCCTCTTCGCTTGTTGAAACTTGCTCGATATGCTCCTGAAACAGATAAATCACATCCGGCATCGCCCCGGAATGTTCCACGCTCCGCTGCGTCAGCGGCCTGCCCTCGTACAACCCCAGCAGCAGATCGCCGCGGCGCATTTTCAACTTCGCGATTTGTCGCGCCGCCGGCCGGTCGCGCAACTCAATCGCCACCTCCTCCAGGTGCTCGGCGAACTGCTCGGGCAACTCGCGCAGGGCCTGCTCGACAAGTTCCGCAAACCGCTCCCGATTCACCCGATAGGCCATAGCGCCATTCTAACATGCCGGTGTCCGGTAGCCGCGCGATTCACACAGGCTCGTTCACGGCGCCTGCAAGCGCTTCACGAACTCCGCGTGTTCGGCCGATGCCGTTCCCTCATCCACGCCCTTCAGCAATCCCGCCAGGTCGCCCTTGAGCAGCGCTGTCACATTGAGCCATAGGCCGGGGAATTGCTCGCTTTTCAGATATCCATTCGCGTCCGCCGGCATGGCAACGTACCGGCCTTCCCGCAACGCAAACCATTCCACCGCCTGATCCTCAGTCCGCCACACCAGGTATTCGAGCACGCCGCTGCGCCGATAGACGTTGAGTTTCAGGTGCATGTCGATGCTCACGCTCGATGCCGCAATTTCGCACGCGAGCGTGGGTGGCCCGCTGACATAATCGTCCTCATCCACCACCGCCAGACCGCCCACCCTCTTGGGAAGCATCAGCAACACATCCGGCTGGAATTCGTTGTGTTCATCGAGACGCGTGGTGGCATTGTCTCCAAAATCATTCAGCCCAGGTGTCTTTGAGGCATAAGTAGCGATCCAAGCCGACAAACTTAGATGTGGGTGCCCATGACTTCGGAAGCGTACAGGTGATGGCATATAGACAATTCCATCGATCAGTTCTGCTTTTTTCACCTGCGGCATTGCCGAGTAGCGTCGTTCAAATTCAGCGCGGGTGAGCCGATCACCGTTCATCAGTGCTGGCGGCTGCGCTCGCTGCGCCTGGGGAGACGATAGGGTTGTCCGTACTGCTGTCATAATCCTCCAGTATACCACATGCCGCTGGCGCCGTCACCGACTTTCCCTCAACAGACTTTCCCTCACTTGCCAAGCGCCGCTCATCAAGGGGTGCAGCGCTCATTTTTGGCGATGCCACTCCCGGTCCCCTCGCCCACGTACGCGTGGGAGATGGGGATGAAAATGAAGGCCCGTTGCTGCGACAATAGCCCAAGTTTAATTGACGAGCGTCTCGTCAGGAGCAACGGGCTATGAGCAATGTACCTGTTTTTGTCGGCCTGGACTATCACCAGGATTCCATTCAAGTCTGTGTCCTTAACGAGAAAGGAGATGTTCTCTTGAACCGCGCGGCCGCCAACGATTGTCAGGAACTGGGACGGATCGTCCAGCCGCTGGGCGTCGTCCAACGCGTGGGGATCGAGGCCTGCTGCGGGGCGGCCGACCTGGGCGAGCAGTTGGTCCAGCGTCTGGGCTGGAACGTGTCGCTGGGTCATCCGGCGTACATCGCGAAGATCAAATCCTCGCCGGACAAGAGCGATTACTCCGACAGCCGATTGATCGCCGACCTGACGCGCGTGGGTTATCTGCCGCGCGTTTGGCTGGCGCCGGCGAACATCCGCGAGCTGCGCCAACTGGTGAATCATCGCCAGCGCCTGGTGGATCGCGGGCGCGCATTGAAGTTGCAAGTGGGCGCGATTCTCCGCGAGCAGCGGGTGAAGATCGACAGTGATCGCGGCTCGCGCTGGAGCAAAGCCTGGACGGCCAGCGCGGCGGACAACGAGCGTTTGTCCAAACAGGCGCGATGGATCGTCAACGATCTGCTGGATGATCTGAAGTACACCGCCGGCAAGATCGCCAAAACCGAGCGGCAACTGCGTGAAGCGACCGAAGGAGACAAGGTGATTGAAAAGCTGATGGAGCAGGCGGGCGTCGGTGAAGTGACGGCCTGGGTGCTGCGGGCGTACATCGGCGACTTTGGCCGCTTCAAGACCGCCAAGCAACTGGCGCGGTATTGCGGAATGAGTCCGTGCAACGCATCGAGCGGGAAAAAGATGGCTGACGCGGGCCTGATCGACGGATGCAACAAGCTGCTGCGGCTGACGATCGTGCAGGCGGCGCACCGGCTGATCCGCACCGCCGAGCGATGGAGCAAGCTGGCCGATTCGATGCGCTCGCGTGGCAAGCCGGCGTGCGTGATCGTGGGCGCCGTGGGCAACCGCTGGCTGCGGAATCTGCATCACGCCATGAAGGAATCGGCAATTCAACAAGGAGTGACAAGCGTGAACTGAAAGACAATGACCGCGGCGAGAAAGGCTCGCGGACGCATGGCGAATCGGAAGATCGGCCGTGGTCTGTGTCGATGAGCTCGTCACCCTCTTGGGCCGCAAGGCTCGTCGAGAGATTAGGGCAGTCGACACGGATCCTTCGGACAACCCACATGGGCAGGGCCGGCAACGGCCCGAGCTCGGATAGAAGAATGGCCCGATCCGCCGATGAGCGCAGCGTTCGCGAACAGAGACATCTTGGCTGGAGCCAGGACTTGGGGGTTCTGCCCCCAAACCCCCGCCTCCTAAGTGTCCCGCCGCCGGATTTACCAGAATGGGCTTGACCAGGAACGGATTTTCATAGAAGAGGGTTAGGGTGAGGGTAACTCGGCCGCCCCCTCGCCCGCGCCCGCCTCCCTTGACGCGGCGAGCAGCAATAAGGCCACCAGCACCGCACTAAGTTTTCTCATGATCTTCTCCAACACTCGATTCTAATTCCCTGCCCCGCCACCGCCAACGCCGGCCGGAACTACGTTTCCAGTTCTGCTACAATGCCAAGACGTTGCGAGTCGTGGCCGGCTACACGGGATCGATGGCATGCGCTGGTTCATCTCCATCCGCTATTTTCTCTCCCATCGCCGCCAGTCGCTGGTGTGCATCGCCGGCGTCACCATCAGCGTGATGATGTTCATCGCCATGAGCGCCATGATGCAGGGCTTCACCGACAAGTTCATCATCGAAACTGTCGAGTCCTCCGGCCACATCACCATTCACGATGAGCCGCGCGAGACGGAAACGAAAATCCTCCAGCGCGTCTACAAGGACCCCAATGCCCTGCTGGAGATCGAGGGCGTCAAGCCGCGCGAGCAGGTCAAGAAAATCAAGAACCCCGAGGGCCTGATCGCCATGCTGCGCGGCCTGCCGAACATCCAGGCGGTTGCCCCGATGGTCGAGGGGGATGTGATCGCCACCTATGGCACCAAGACCATGAACCTGGCCATGTTCGGCGTCGAACCGGAGGCTCAGACCAAGGTGACCACCATCGCCAAGGACATGATCGAGGGTGCGTTCTCACGGCTGAAGACGGCCGCGGATGGGGTCATCATCGGTCGCGGCGTCTCGGATGTGCTGGGAGCGAAGGTGGGCGACATCATCACCCTCTCCAGCTCGACCGGCGGCCAGGCCACCGCCAAGGTGGTCGGCATCTTTCAGACCGGCGTGACCCCGGTGGATTATTCGCGCGGATACATGCTGATCAACAACGCCCAGACGCTGATGGACCGCAAGAACATCGTCAATGAAATCATTTTGCGCACGGATGACTATACCCAGGCGCAGGACTACGCGGCGCAGGTGGAAAGCATCGTCGGCTATCGCACCGAAAGCTGGCAGGAGAGCAACGCCAATTTCCTGAAGATCTTCAAGATCCAGCGCGTCATCACCTATGTCATCACCGCCTCACTGCTGGCGGTGGCCGCCTTCGGCGTGCTGAACATCCTGATCATGGCGGTGCTCGAGCGCGTCAACGACATCGCCATCCTCAAGAGTTTCGGCCTCTCGCGCCACGACATCACGCTGATCTATCTATTCCAGGGCCTGGTGATCGGCCTGATCGGATCGGCCACGGGATTGCTCCTCGGTAAGCTGGCGATCGAGGGCCTGCGCCGGCTGCCCATTCAGATGGAAGGCTTGGTGAAGGTCGAAGGCCTGCTCATGAGCGAGCACGCCGATCAATACGTGACCGCCTTCATCGGCGCCATGATCGTCGTCCTCGCCGCCGCCGTCTATCCCGCCCGCCGAGCGGCGAAATATGATCCGGTGGACGTGATACGAGGGGCACACTGAATGCCGCTGGCAAGGCCACGAGCCGCAAATTACTCGTAAACTTCCCTCCGATGCGCGACTGACAGCACCAAAACTCGCGACGCACTGTCGTCAATACGATAAATCACGCGCCAATCGCCAATCCGGAAACGATAATTGCCATGAAATTCGCCGGTAAGACGCTTGATGTTGTTGTGCCGTCGCGGATCACGTTCCAATTGTCGAAAGCAGCGGGAGAGGCGACGTGCCAGTGGTTGGTCGGCTGCACGAAAGAACTCTAGCGCCTCTGGGGAAAGTACGACTTCAAACATCTTCCCGCACCTTTCGCCAGTTTACACCCTTCTTGGCGGCCAATGCCTTTTCGGCGGTGGCGATCCGCTGGGCCAGCGATGGGCGGGTCAGGAACTGGACGTAATCAGCCACCGACGCCAGTCGATCCGGTGGCAGGCGGTCCAGAGTCTTCTTGATCTCGCGGCGAAGTTGTGCGGTGCTCATGTCGTCATCATACTCGCAGCCGCATTTTGGCCAAAATGTATAGTGTCTCGAAGAGGACAACGATTCATGCGAGGCGCGCCCATTCGTCTTCGGATAGGATGCACCCATGCCCCTCGCTCCTTCGCCAGCCATCGCCCCGCAACTCGCCGCAGCTTCGGTTCCGCTCCTGCGCGCCCAGAACGTTCACCGCATCCTCGGCTCCGGCGAGACCGCCAACGACATCCTCAAAGGCGTCTCGCTTTCCATTCATGGCCGGGAATACGTTTCGATTGTCGGCGCCAGCGGCTCGGGAAAAAGCACGCTGCTCTATCTGCTCGGCGGCCTGGATCGGCCCTCGCAGGCGGATACCGCCGGCCGGCGCTTCGACCCGCCCAGCCGCGTTATCATCGACGGCCAGGACACCACGCAGTTGAGCGAGCAGGAGCTGGCATCGCTGCGAAACGCCAAAGTCGGCTTCGTGTTTCAGTTCCATTATCTGCTCAAGGAATTCAGCGCCCAGGAAAACATCTGCCTGCCGATCCTGAAGCTCGGCAAGCTCTCCCACGCCCAGGCGATGGATCGTGCCGCCGAGCTGCTGACCCAGCTTGGCCTGCAGGAGAAGATGACCCGCAAGGCCAATCGCCTCAGCGGCGGCGAGCAGCAGCGCGTCGCCATCGCCCGCGCCCTGGCCAACAAACCGGCCGTACTATTGGCCGATGAACCCACCGGAAATCTCGACAGAAGCAACAGCGAGCGCATCGCCGAAATCCTCCAGGAACTCGGCGCCGCCGGCCAGGCCATCGTCATGGTCACCCACGACACCGCCCTCGCCCACCGTGCCCGCCGCATCATCACCATGGAAGATGGCCAAATCATCGCCGACGAGCTGCTCATCGCTCCGCCAGCGACGTGATCCCCCGCCATTGCACCGCGTCGCTCCCCTTTCGCCGTTTCGCCCATTCGCCGTTTCGCCGTTTCGTACCGATCCCTCTCCCGCTACAGTCCCATCATCCCAAGGAGATCGCTTCGCCCATGGACAGCACCGCCGCCTCAAGCCAGCCCCTCCAGGATGCCGCCGCTCATTCTCCCGAGCCGGCCGGGCTCGACCTCATCCTCCGCGCCCTGCGCAACCGCAACTATCGCCTCTTTTTCATCGGCCAGGGAATCTCCCTGATCGGCACCTGGCTCACCCGCGTCGCCACAAGCTGGCTGGTCTACAAACTCGCCCTGGCCTCCACCAGTCGTGCTGAATGGCTCCTCGGCCTGGTCGGCTTCGCCAGCATGATCCCGCTGTTCCTCTTCTCCCCCTTCTCCGGCGTGCTGGTGGACCGCTGGAACCGCCACCGTATCCTGGTCATCACCACCATCCTCTCCGGCCTGCAGAGCCTCACCCTCGCGGTGCTGTCGTTCCTGCACATCGTCACCATCCCCCAGGTGCTGGTCCTCTCCGTCGCCCAGGGATTCATCAACGTCTTCGACATGCCCGCCCGCCAGGCGTTCCTGGTCGAGATGGTCGAGCGCCGTGAGGATCTCGCCAACGCCATCGCCCTCAACTCCTCGATGTTCAACGGCGCCCGCCTGATCGGCCCGGCCATCGCCGGCATCCTCATCGCCGCCTTCGGCGAGGCCTGGTGCTTCCTGATCGACGCGCTCAGCTACATCGCCGTCCTCGCCGCCCTGCTGGCTATGGTGCTCAACATCCCCGCTGTCCGCCGAGTCCCCGGCCACATCCTGCACGAACTCAAGGAAGGCTTCCGCTACGCCTTCGGCTTCCCCCCCATCCGCGCCATCCTGCTCATCGTCGGCATCGTCAGCTTCATGAGCATCTCCTATCAGGTCCTCCTGCCCGTCTTCGGCGACACCCTCTCCCACGCCCCCGACGCCCGCTGGATCGCCCCCCCTACCCCCACCCTCTCTCCCC
>DAIOHQ010000138.1:0-12630 GCA_036744635.1 Tepidisphaeraceae bacterium
AGACACAGGTCTGCGAGTACGCCGACCTGTGGCACCCAAACTGACCCACTACCCAAAGTTGTAACGCGAGCGCCGTGGATTGAAGGCAAGTCAGGGATGAGGAGTGATGGCGATGATGGTGATCTCACCTTTGCCGGGCCCGTAACACCAAAACACCCGGTAGGCGCCCGGTGTCTGGTTCTGGGCATAGGCCTCAAAGACAGGTTGATTCTCGTCGTACGGATGTTCGAGCGAATCGTATTTGTGGGTGTTCAGGCTCGGATGCCTGGGATCGTTCAACAGCTTCTGGATGCAGCCGTGAACCTGCTTGAAAAGACCTTCCGCCTTGGTTGCCTTCTTTTTCTTGTCTGTTTGCCTGGCCTTTAGCGATGCCTGGGCGTTCCGCTTGAGGACGTTGTATTGATCCTCGGCCTCTTTGGTCCAGGCACGCGTGAAGGCCATGGAATCAGTCCTCAAGGCGGGCAGCGAGATCGGCATCGGCGTCCACATCCGGGCCTTGGCCAACCGTTCCCGCCCGCGCCTGTGCCAGGCCCTTGCGAACAGCGCTCAGCGCCACCGGGTTCTCGTAAAGCCAAGCCTCCCGCTCCGGGATGACGCGGGCCAACTTGATCATGATCTCCGTCTCGCTCAAGCGTTCCATGATGACCGCGCGGTTGGCGAACTGTCCGCCGAGAACCAATCGCCCCTTGTTGTCGGTTGTCTTCATGACCGATCTGGCAAATGGCGCGTCTGGTTGAACCTGATTGGCCGGTTCGGCCTTTGGAGCGCGGGCAATCCGCCTCTCCTTGTTCTTTTTGCCGTGTGGCTTTGCGGGGCTGTATGTGGCCATAATGGACTCCCGCGGTTATCCGTCCAGACTCTACCTGATAATCTGGTGGTGGGCAAGTGGGATTTTCCCTTTTTTAGAATTTCCCACCAATCTTGCCAAGTGCCCGCGTGATCTCGATCGGCTCTGTCACGTCGGCAGCATTCGGCCGAGCAATTTTCCTTCGTAGGCGAAGGGCTCACCGCGCAGGGCGCTGATGAACTCTGTCGCAATCTCTTTGGGCAGGCTGCCGCCATGCATGGGGTGGACCCACTCTGCTTTGAGCCGCTCGATGCGGTCGACGGCCTGCAATACCGGCTTTTCCGAGGCAAAGATCCCGACCTGGCGGTACAGGCCGCACATCTCCTTGCCGAGGTTCTGGTTTACCACCGGCGGCTGCTCGCCGGGCTGGATGAATAGATCGGCGGGGAAGAGGCTCCTGGTGCGCTGCTCGAAGACCATCATCGAATCCCAGTGGTGAACGTGCGGCGTCTCGATGAACTGCAGGGTGTGCTCGCCAAGCTGGACCACATCCCCCTCGCGCATCCCCTTGACCGGGCCGCCGTAGTCCCAACCGGAAAGATTGACGCCGGATCCGACCTCGCTGCAAAGCAGCACCGCCCGCGGCGCTTCCTGGACGAATCGGCCCATGCCGCCGCATTCATCCGCCTCAAAATGGGGCACAATGATGTAGGCCAGCCGTGCCGGATCGATAACCTCGGCGACGGCCTTTCTGACGGCGTCATAGGCCGAGTGGATGCCGGTATGGATCAGGGCAGGCCGCTCATCGGCGATCAGAAACTGGTTGAAGGTGATCTGGTAGACGGGATTGAAGGCGCTGATGCGAAAAATTCCGGCTGCAACTTCATCGATTCGTGCCATGGGAAACCTCATGAGAATGGCAACATTTTAGCTGTGGGGAATTGGGGAGGGAACGGCCATTTTGGGCCCCTTGACGGTCTCGGCCGGGTCGGATCACAATTTCAGCGCATAAAAAACCCCGTAGGCGTGGGTGAGACCTACGGGGTAAGGAGGGAAGAAACACTTCGCAGGAATTCTACGTTTGGATGATGGTGCGGGTTTCCCGGAAAATACCTCCGCAACACACTTTTTTATATTGTTTCCGCCTCAAAAGACCATTTAGACGCACATGTCGGAAAAGTTCGGTGCGGTGAATGGTGTCAGTTGCCATCACCGCCGCGATGAAAGAATTACCAGCTTGTCAATACTGCACTTGCGCACATGCTGCGGGGTGACAAGAACCGGCGGTTCTCCGCGGTCGGCCGATGCCATCCTCCAGCACGCCGGCGAGTATAAAGACCTCATAAGCAGTTGGCTAGATATCGGACCACGAAAATTATTATTTTTTTGAAAATTGTATGAGGCCGTTGAAAAGGCGCTCCACTATCCTCCTCGCAAGGCGGGGGAATCGCATTGCCGCGACGCCGCAGGCGAAAGGGGTTTCGATGATCGCAATTTCGTGTCCGGGTTGCCGCGGGCCGGTGGATGTACCGGACGGCTCGGAGGGAAAGCAGCTTCACTGCCCCACCTGCGGCAGCGCCATGCTGGTGCCGGGAGCGAGCTGGCACGTCGTGCAAGACGGGGCGCAGTACGGGCCAGTGGAGCTGGCCGATCTGATCATGCGCCTGCAGGCCGGCGAGCTGGAAGTATCGACGCAGGTCTGGTGCGAAGGGATGAGCGCCTGGCAGCCGATGTGGAACGTGGAGCAGCTTAAACCGCATATCGCTTACGCGGCGCAGTTGCTGGCGGCAGCTTCGGGCGGAGCGGGGCAAACGAATCGGAGGGCCGCGGTCGGAGCCGGGTCGGATCAACTCAATGAGCTTGCGTCGGCAGCGCGCGGGGCGGAGGTGAATTATCACTATCGCCACGTCGGCGCCAGCTACAACGGCTATGCGGTGGCCGGATTCGTGCTGTCGCTGACGTTTCCGCTGCTGGGCCTGATTTTTTCCTGGATCGCGCTGTCGGGCATGAAAAGCAGCCGCAATCCCGAGGGGCACGGATTGGCGCAGGCCGGCCTGATCATCAGCATTATTTTCGTGTCGCTAAGCTGCCTGTGGCTGGTCGGCGCAATTGCTTCGTTCGGGATGATGCGGTTTTGACTTCCGCGCCGTGTCGCCTGAGTAACGTGGCCACCAGTCTCTCATGTTGCGACCGCCACTCACTTCAGACTCTCGACAATGTGAGTGAACACGGCATTTGCCTCGGTCTGATGAGTCGTTCTGCCTTGAAGAATGACAGCAATCGTCTTATCCCCATTGGAGAAGGCATATACTTCCAACTGATTTATCTTGTCTGGAAATTGAAGAGATTTTCCCGGCCGCTCCTCGCCGGCAATCCTCCGTTTAGCGTCGTTGATCTTCACTTCGCCTTCGCCGTTCGTAGGGCGGCTGGTGAATCCGCTGGTGAGGCGCTTCTCAACCACCTCTGGCGAGACTCCATCGGGGTATACCTGGATGATCACCAACGCGGAGTCCTCGCCTCCGGATACCTGGACTGTTGTCGCATCCCGCAAGTGCCTGACCCTTGCGGTCATCTTCCGAGGGTACTCGAAGGATACTCCTTCGCCATCAAATTGCAGGAATGGCTTTGGATGGATGGTGACCTTAATGCGTTCACCCTTCTCAGTGAAAATCATGTAGGTTTGATTGGGGCGCGCGGAGAATTTCTTGTCCCCAATCTGCACGTCGTACTCTGCGGGCTGAGTATCCGAATCATCATCGGAAGCGCCTGGGATTCGAATTTGCTGAGAATCGGGCTGTACTCCAACTCCAATCCAGCGGCTCGAATCCGCCGGTTGCGTCGTCGGACGCGAGGTGGGAGTATCTCCTGAAAACTGATTTTTCGGCGCCTCGCCGCCATCGTTGGCTGCCAGGACGGTGGAGTTGCCCGCCAGCTCAGACAGCAAGAACAGTGACGCCACGAGCAGATAAGATGCGGTTCGAGTCATGTGGAACCCGGTAAGAAACTGTCACGCACTCACGCAATCAGTTTGCCGATTTGGTAGACGCCGAAGGCGCAGGCGTAGGCGAGGACGTTCATGTAGATGAGCATGAAGATGGGCCAGCGCCAGCCGCCGGTTTCGCGGCGGACGACGGCGAGGGTGCTCATGCACTGCATGGCCAGGACGAACCACACCAGCAGGCTGATGGCGACCAGCGGGGTCCAGACGGCTTGGCCGGCGCGCGAGCCGCTGGTGTACTTGTCATGCTTCATCGCCTCGCGAAGGCTTTCGGTTTCCTCGCCATCGCCGGCACCGTAGGTGATGGCCATGGTGCTGACGAAGACCTCGCGGGCGGCGAAGGCGCCGACTAAGCCGACGCCCATTTTCCAATCGTATCCGAGGGGCTTGAGGGCGGGTTCCATGAAGTGGCCGAGGCGGCCGGCGATGGAGTATTCGCGCTGGGCAGCGGCTATGACATTCGCGGCTGAGCCATCACCTTCGACTACGGCGCCTGGGGACGCCAAGAAGGCCGTCTCCTGTGTCTTGATTGCATCCACGCGTGTTTGCGGTAGCCGCGGATAGTAGGTCATCGCCCACAGGACGACGCTCAGGCAAAAGATGGTGGTGCCGGCCTTGGTGAGGAATTCCTTGGTGTTCACCCACACCTGGCGCAGGACCTGGGACCACTGCGGCACCTTGTAGCTCGGCATTTCCAGGATGAACGCCGGGGTGGGGCCTTTGAGCAGGGAGCGTTTGAAGAACCAGGCGGTCACCGCGGCAGCGACGATGCCAAGGATGTAACAGCTAAGCATGATGCCGGCCTGGGCGAAGGCGCCCCAGGTTACGAAAAACGTGCCGATCAGCAGCGTGTACACCGGAAGTCGAGCGCTGCAGCTCATGAACGGGGCTACCAAGATCGTGGCGAGGCGATCCTTGCGGCTTTCGATGGTGCGGGTGGCCATGATGCCGGGGATGGCGCAGGCGAAGCTGCTGAGCAGCGGGATGAAGCTCTTGCCGTGCAGGCCGACTTTGGCCAGCAGGCGGTCCATCAAAAATGCAGCTCTGGCGAGATAGCCGCTGTCTTCCAATATGGCCAGGAACATGAACAGCAGCGCGATCTGCGGCACGAAGACAACGACCGCGCCGACGCCTTTGAAGATGCCGCTTGCGACCAGGGATTTGAGCGGGCCTTCGACCATGTGCGCGGTGGTCGCGCCGCCCAGCCAGTCGATCCCGCCGGTAATGCCATCCATAATCGGCTGCGCCAGCCAGAAGATGGTGACGAAGAGCAGGCCCATGATGACGGCGAAAATGGCCAGGCCCCAGATTTTGTGGATCAGGACGGAGTCGATCTTGTCCGAGAGATTGCGCGGCTTGGCGGTTTCGTATTGCAGCACGGCCGAGCCGTCGGTTGCAGGCAAATCGAGCGGTGTTGAAGCCAAGCTGGCCACATCGTCGATCCATCGGTAATGGGCCTCGATATCCGCCTGCATCGGATCGATGCCGAGAGTCTCGAGGCGGCTGGCGGCGCTGTTGAGAAGCGAAGCGACCGGCTGGCGCTGCGATATTTCACCCAAGTCGGCGGCGCGGTCGCCGATCAGCAGGCGTTCGGCCATCGCCTGATAGCGGGTGAGATGGCCGGCCTGGTCGTCCTCGCGGACGATGAAGGCGTGCGGCGGCTTGGCCTGCACGCTAAAGGCAAGGCGGGCGTGATCGAGCTTCTTGCTCTTGTCGCCGTTGTCCGAAGCGGGAGCGGCGGGCTTGGGGATGGGCGAATCCTCCTGGCTGTCCATGATCGCCAGGCCGCCGCCGACCAGCAGCAATTCCTCCTTCATCGCCTCGGGAAGAGGCCAATCGGGCATTGGCGCGGACTTGGCCCGCAAGATGGCCGCCTTCAGTTGTTCGATGCCCTCCTTGCGATGCCCGACCACCCCAACGACCGGCACGCCGAGGGCTTTTTCCAGGCGTTCGGCGGAGACGCGCAGGCCGCGGCGCTCGGCGACGTCCATCATGTTCAGGGCGATCACCAGCGGCCGGCCAAGCTCGATCAACTGGCTGACCAGGTAGAGATTGCGCTGCAGGTTGCTGGCATCCACCACCACCATGACCGCATCGGGCGGCGAGGTGTCAGCGCGCAGGCCGCGGAGGACTTCCATCGCCACGGTCTCATCCGGCGAGCGGGAAATCAGGCTGTAGGTGCCGGGCAGGTCGATTACGTCGATCCAGCGGCCATTGGGCAGCTTGCACTTGCCGGTTTTCTTTTCGACGGTGACGCCAGGATAATTGGCCACCTTCTGTCTCATGCCGGTCAGGCCGTTGAAGATGGTGGTCTTGCCGCTGTTGGGATTGCCGGCCAGTGCAATGGTGAAGGTTGCCGGAGGTCCCGCGGGTGTGTCAATTGCAGTATCGCAGCAGGTGGACATAGAAAGAAACCGCGTGCCATCGTGCAAAGGCCGCACTTAAGCACCCAGCCCTGGTTTACTTCGGTTGGATCTTCACAAATCTGGCCTGATCGAGCCGCAACGACAGATGATAGCCGCGGACGCGATATTCGATCGGATCGCCAAGAGGGGCGCGCCGGATGACTTCGACATTCGCGCCGTTGCAAAAGCCCATTTCCAGGAGCCTGCGCCGGATTTCCCGATCCCCGCCAATGCCGACAACCTGGCCTTCACAACCGACGCTCAGTTGGTTGAGATTGCAGGTGGCCGGACTGTCGCAGTGATCGCACTTCAGATCACACGCATTTTTCATCGGAGTAACTCCGTCGTCTGCGAATGTCAGTCAATCATAGCATTCATCTGGCCGCACGCAATCGAAATCCGGACCGAAAAGTTGTTTTATCGCACGTTGCCGGCCACAAGGTTCTGCACACCTATGATTTACGCGGAAACAGGAAGAACGGTTCTGAAGAAGTAAGCTCATCTTGGACGTTGCCGAAGTCAAGTGATTCCCGTGGATTATCGTTGAAAGAGATATGAATGTCCTGTTTCATCTGGTCGGAAATTTGGTAGGTGCGGAATCTCTGAAATCCCGGCATCTCCTCCCAGTTGCCATCGAAGGCCTGCGTTGGCGCTGGATTTGCAGCCATGTTTCTTGTGAAAGGAGCATGACATGTTCAGCAAGCTCAACAATTATGCGGATAGCGCGCGGGATACGTTTGAGGAGCGCGTTGACGAGGTGGCCGAGCGGTTGGGGTACCGGCGGGAGCATAGTGCGGGGGATATCGTTGGCCAGACCGCTTGTGCGCTGGGATCGATGGCGCTGGGGGCGGCGGCGATGTATTTCCTGGACCCGGTAAGTGGGCGGCGGCGGCGGGCATTGGTTGGCGATAAGTTCAATCGCTACTTCAATCAGGGAGGCCGCTGGGTGAGCAAAAAAGGCAAGCACTGGTCTAATCGCGCCAAGGGCATGGTGGCGGAGACGCGCGGGTTCTTCCGCGGCGAAGGCGAGGCGGAGCCGCAGGGGCAAGGCGAAGGCAGCCACATGGGATGAGGAGCGCAGCGGTTTATTTGCGGGTAAGCCAGACGGCGCCGAGGCCGCCGGGGGTCATGTCGATTCCCTCCACGTGGCCGTCGACGAAGACGACGTTCATGCTTTCATTGAGACGGAACTGCCGCCGGCTTCCCAATAATTGACCACCGGCTGATAACTGGGCTCGCTTTGCGGGCAGGTAAAGATGTGCTTGATGCCGTTGTCATCCTGCAGGGCGGCGGTCACATCGGCGCGGGTATCAAGTTTTACTTTCACGCCAAGGTACAGCGCCAGCGCTGCCGGCGCCGGAAGGGCGCGGAGGGTGCCGGCGTCGTCGAAATAGAGCTGGTGCAGACGGCTGGAGTCGTTGACGTTGTCGGGCGTGCCAAAGGTGCGGGTGAGGAGGCCGGCCATGGGAAAATATCCCTTATGATCCTGGGCGTGCATCAAGCCGGCGAAGCCGATTTGGCGCAGGTTGGACTGGCAGGCGACAAAATTGGCGGCGGCGCGGGCGCGATTGAGCGCCGGCAGCAAAATGGAGATCAACAGGGCAATGATGCCAATGACAACGAGCAGCTCCAAGAGCGTAAATCCGCGCCGAGTTCGCATGATGTCATCCATGGGTAGTGGGTCAGTTTGGGTGCCACAGATCGGCGTACTCGCAGACCTGTGTCTTACTGCGTCGCTACGCGGCACAGGTCTCGGAGTACCGCGACCTGTGACACCCGGAAATTTCAACCCGACCCATTGCCCATCCATGAAAGAATTGCAAAGTCCGCTGACAGGATGCACTGTACATAGATTGCCGCCGAATGGCGATTAATTTTAATTGGCCTGGGAGCAGCGCATGGCGAAGAAGCAAGGAAAGCGACCGCGGGGTGAGGGAGGGGAACGGGGGTATCCGCGGCCCTTGCTGCAGCGCGACAACTGGGTACACCTGAACGGGAATTGGGATTTTGCCATGGATGCGGAGGGGGAATGGAGTCTGCCGGAGCAGGTGAGGTTTGATCGCACCATCGAGGTGCCATTTGCGCCGGAGACGCCGGCCAGCGGGGTTGAGGAAACGGGGTTTTATCAAGCCGTGTGGTATCGCAGGAAAATGAAAACGCCTGCGCTGCAACGCGGGCGCGGGGAGCGGCTGATTCTGCACTTTGGGGCGGTCGATTACCTGGCGGGCGTGTGGGTGAATGGGAGGCTGGCGATTCGGCATGAGGGCGGGTATACGCCGTTCAAAGTTGACATCACCGATTATCTCGTGGGCGCGGGAGATCAGACGGTGGTGGTCTGCGCCCAGGATGATCCGCACGATCTGGCCAAGCCGCGCGGGAAGCAGGATTGGCAGCTTAGGCCGCATTCGATCTGGTACATGCGCACCACCGGCATCTGGCAGACGGTGTGGCTGGAGGTCGTGCCGGAAAGTTGGATCGAATCGGTTCGGCTGACGGCGAACGTGGAGGAATGGGAGATTGTGCTGGATGCCCGGATTGCCGGCCGACAGCGCGAGGATTTGCGCCTGCACGTCAAATTGGAGGCGCACGGGAAAACCATCGCCGACGATTCCTATGCGGTGGCCGGGAGCGAGGTGCAGCGGAGGATCGCACTGGATGGGCGGCGCTTGTGGGATGCGCAGGCGGAATTGCTGTGGTCTCCGGAAGCGCCGAATATTATTGATGTCCGGCTTGAGCTGCGCGATGGGGATGGAAATGTCATCGACAAGGCCAGTAGTTACGCCGCGATGCGGGGGGTAAAGATCGAGGGGAACCGATTTCTGCTGAATGGAAAGGTCTATCCGCTGCAGCTTGTGCTGGACCAGGGATATTGGCCGGAGAGTGGCTTAACCGCGCCGGATGATGGGGCGCTGCGGCGGGATGTGGAGTTGGTGAAGGCGGCGGGATTCAACGGTGTGCGCAAGCATCAGAAGATCGAGGACCCGCGATTTCTGTATTGGGCGGATCATCTGGGGCTGCTGGTGTGGGAGGAAATGCCGGGGGCGTATCGGTTTGGCCGGGAGATGGTGCGGCGGGTGTCGCAGCAGTGGGTTGAGGTGATCGAGCGCGATGCGGGGCATCCGTGCATCGTCGCGTGGGTGCCGTTTAACGAATCCTGGGGAGTGGGCGATCTGGCGACCGATGCCGCGCAGCGGGATGCGGTGGACGGCGTATATCACCTGACGCGGGCGCTCGATCCGACCCGGCCGGTGATCGGCAATGATGGGTGGGAATTCGGGGCCACGGATATCATTGGCATTCATGATTATGATGGCGACGCGGAGCGCCTTGCGGGACGCTATTCGGTCGATGCCGAGGGGCTGGCCAAGTTGCTGGGAAATGAGCGGCCGGGGTCGAAAATGCTGCTGCTGGCGGGATATGAATATCGTGGCCAGCCGATCGTGCTGAGCGAGTTTGGCGGGATCGCATTCTCCAAGGATGTCGCGGCCACCTGGGGATATTCGCGCGCTGCCAGCAGCGCCGAATTCGCCAGGCGCTACGCGCGGCTGCTGCAGGCGGTGCGCTCAATCCCGCTGTTGGCGGGATTTTGCTATACGCAGTTCACCGATACGTATCAGGAGGCGAATGGGTTATTCTACATGGATCGCAGGCCGAAGTTTGCCTTGGCGCAGATGGCCATTGCCACCCACGGCGCCCGCGATGAGGCCGAGCGGAAAATTGAAGAGAAATGGCGGACGATCGCGAGAAACAGTCGGACAAAAAGCTGACAATGGTGAGGAGCATCAATGGATATTGAATGGTTGAGCGAGGAATTGGCTGTTGCAACAGGGGCTGTTGCCACTGGGATTTTGCGTGATGGCGACCGGGCAGTTCTGTTTGACTGCGACGATGCGGTGACGCCGGGGATGCTGGCGTCGATCGGCATTCGGCACGTCGATTGGATTTTCAGCACGCAGCCGCGGCGGCCGAATCTGGCCGGGGCGCGGAAGTTGATTGAGGCTGGGGCCAAGCTGGTGGTGGGCAAGGGGGCGGGCTGGCTGTTGGAGAAGCCGGCGGACTACTGGAACGCGTGGACCTATCGCTGGGAGAACTTCAAGCAGCAGCCGGTGCCGGAAGTTCCGGTGGAGCCGCTTGCAGCCGCCCGCGAAGTCGAGGGCACGGAGACCATGCAATGGCGCGGGCACACGATTGAGATTCTCGCCGGCCTGGCGCCGATCATGGGCTCGGCGGCGTACCTCGTGGCAAGCGGGGGCAAGCGGATTTGTTTCAGCGGGGACTATATTTATGCGCCGGGGCAGTTTTATCAGCTTCACGCGTTTCAGGCGGATTATCTTGACTGCTGCAGTTTTTCCGACCGGCGCAAGACGGTGGAAACGACGCTGCAGAAACTGCGCGATGCCAGGCCGTCGGTGATTGTGCCATCGCACGGAACGATCATGCGCGAGGCCGATAGCGCGATTGAGATGACGCTGCAGCGCTGCGCCGAACTGCGCGAAACCTATCAGCAGACGCTCCGGTCGGAGGAGATGTATACCGAATTGCCGCATTGGGCGAAGCGGATTCCCAATACCACTACGCTGTACATCGTTTCGGAGAGCGGCGACGCGGTGGTGATCGACTGCGGGGATGACCGGCTGATAACGGCATTCACAGCGCTGCGCAACGAGAAGAAAATTCGCACGATCGACCAAATCTACCTGACCCATTACCACCAGGACCACTGCTGGGGAACCGGGCATCTGTATTTCACGTTTCCGCAGGCGCAGGTCATCGCCGATGAGCGGGTGGTGGACATCCTGCGCTTTCCGCACCGCTACCGCATGCCCTGCCTGCCGCACCGGAGAGCGCCGGTGACGCGGGTGGTGAAGGATGGGGAGACGTGGCAGTGGAACGAGTTCAAGCTGACAAATTATTACTTCCCCGGCCAGACGCTGTATCACTCGGCACTGCTGGTCGAGGGGCATGGCCAGAAAATATTGTTTACCGGGGACTCGTTTGGAAGCGGGCTGTGGCTGGTGGACTACTGCGCCGCCAATCGGATGCTGGTGGGCGAGGATGAGGGATATTTTCGCTGCCTGCGCCGGTTGCGGGAAATTCAGCCGGACTTCATCTGTGATGCCCACAACCGCGACACATTTCGCTGGACGAAAGAGCAACTGGATTTCAAGGAGCAGGCGTTTACGCGGCGGGTGCGGCTGCTGGAGAAAATGCTGCCGTGGGAGCACCCGAGCTTCGGGCTGGATGAGGGATGGATCCGCACGTATCCGTACGAGCAGGATGCCGGGGCGGGAGCGGCGGTGCGGATCGACGTGGTTTTCTGGAACCACGGCGGGAAGGCGGCGACGGCGGAGGCGCGGCCGGAATTGCCGGAGGGGTGGAGGCTGCTGGAGAAGGAAAGCGAGATGCGCGTGCAGATCGCGCCGCGGTCGGAAGGGGCAGTGCGGCTGATTGTCGGCATTCCCGCGGGCGCCAAGGAGGGCCAGGTGGTGGTTCCGATCAACGTGCGCTGGAACGACAAGACGTTGGGGTCGATCCGCGATGCGCTGGTCAGGGTTTGGTGACGCTTGCAGGAATGGGGACTGCGGGCGACGATATGGGTGGCCGGACGGCGGCAGGGTATAGGTCTCGACTGTGGCGATTGTGGCAGGACCCCCACCCCATCCCTCCCCCGGAGTACCGGGAGAGGGGGTATAAGGTGGGGCCACCACAAATACGAGTTACACCCCGGCGGCACGAGCCTTTCTGCGATGATCATTCTTCTGCAATCCAATTTATTTTCCGAGCCGGTGTCCAAGTGGGCGCTGATTGCGCTGGCGATTTTGACGATGGCGTACGTGCTGCTGCGGCCGCGGGGAAAGAAGAAAAAAGACCCGCTGGCGGGGCAATCGATCGGGCTTTCGCAACAGCGCGGTGTCGAGCGCGACATGAACAATCTGCTGGTGGAGCTGTCGCAGATGGCGCGGCAGATCACCGGGCAGCTTGACCAGCGGGCGGCAAAGCTGGACCTGCTGATCCGCGAAGCGGATGAGAAGATCGCGGAGTTGCAGGCGATGACGGGGCAGCGAAAAGTCATTGGCGAACGAGTGCCGCGTGACGATGAGCAGCAGGAGGCGCGGGAATCTGGGCCAGCAGCGGCCAGGGCGGACGAACATGGGGGCGAAGCGCAGGTCGATCCGCGCTATGCGGAGATTTATTCGCTGGCGGATGAGGGACAGGGCGCAGCGGCGATTGCCCAGCGGCTGGGCAGGCCGAGCGGCGAGGTGGAGTTGATCCTGGCGCTGCGTCCCAATGCCCGCGCGGGGTGAATTTCGCACAATGCACGCGAACCGTTGAAAGTGCTCCTCCGTAGGGTCCGCTTTAGCGAACGGAACAATTGCGTCCGCTAAACACGATTGCGCGCCAGGGTGTTTCAAATTCGCGCTATCTCCTGAAATAGTCCA
>DAIOHQ010000139.1:0-12574 GCA_036744635.1 Tepidisphaeraceae bacterium
CAAGAAAGCGTCGCCGCTTGAGGCTTCATGCAAAATCGTGTGAAGCGGACCCTACTCCTTGGCCGCATCCGGCTTGGGCGCCTCAACTTCCTCGATCTTTGCCTGCTCGAGAATCTTGTCGACGGCTTTCTGCTCGCGCATCTGCACATACAGGTTGGCAAGGCTGCCATCCTTGGCCATCTCCTGCTTCACCTTTTCCGGGCGCTTGCCGCGCTGGGCGGCCAGCATGGCGATGCGGCCATTGAGCTCCGCCTCATCCACATCCACATTCTGCTCGGATGCGATTTTCTGCAGAATGAAGAACAGCTTAAGCTCGCGGGCGGCCTCGTCCTTGGCCCCGGTCTTCAGCTCATCGAGGTGCGCCTGCACCTGGTCCTTGGGCACCCCGCGCATCATCAGATCGACGGCGCGGCGGCCGGCGATGCGATCGGTCTGGCGGTCGGACATCTTGGCGGGAAGCTCGAAATTGGTGTTGTCCAGCAGATATTTGTTGACCTGCTCGCGCATCGCCTGCTGCACGTCATAATTGATGCGCTCGACCATCTGGTCGCGCAGGGCATCGCGCACTTCCTGTTCATTCTGGAAGCCGAGGTCCTGGATGAAATCCTCGTTGATTTCGGCCGCCTCCAGCTTCTTGATGTCCTTGAGCGTCACCTCGATTTGCACATCCTTGTTGCGCAGGGCTTCGTTGGGATGCGACTCCGGGGCGTGCGCGTTGATCGTGCGGGTTTCTTCCGGCTTCATTCCCTCAAGCTGCTTGTCGAGATCGTCAATCTGAATCCCCGCGACGCGCCCGGGCCGGGTGACGAGCTGGGCATCGTGCTGGTGGGTGATGACGTTGCCATCGGCCTTCACGTGAATGTCGGCCACGAGATGGTCCCTGGCCTCGACCCCGCGGTTTTCCACCGGCACCAGCGTGCCTTGCTGCTCGCGCAGATTCTGCATGGCTTGCTGGACGTTTTCATCGGTGACCTGGGCCTTGGGCTTCTTGATTTGCAGATTCGTCAGGTCGGGGATCTGAAATTCCGGCTGCACCTCGACCGAAAACGTGTAGCTCAGCGGCCCGGAATCGGGAAGTTTTTCCAAGGCGTCGGGTTTTTCAAATTCCGGCTCGCCGAGCACCTGCAGGGAATTTTTCTCCACCGCCTGCTCGTAGCTTTCGGAGATGAGCGAGCGGCGGACCTGCTCGCGGACATCGGAGGCAAAGCGCTTTTCCACCAGCTTCTGCGGGGCATGGCCGAGCCGGAAGCCCGGAATGGCGGCCTGCTGGCGCAGCTCCTTGAACTGCTCGGAGAGCTTTTCGGTGATGCGCTCCTCGGGAATTTCCACCGTGACTTTCTTGGCGCCGGGACCGGCATCCTCGACCTTCACGTTGTACTGGTAGTCCTGTTTCTCTGCGGTAGCGGTGGCGGCTTCGTTCTCTGCCATGACGGTCCTCGATTTCAACTTCTCCAAACGGCCGCAAGCCATCGGGCTTTGGGCCGGGAAAGAGGACCATCGTAAGCCAGACCGACCGTTTTGAAAAGAGCCGAAGGGATTTCTTCTCTAGAATTGAATACACCTGCCACTTATCCAGCCATTGCGGACAAGAATGTCCGCACCACCAAAGAACGATGAGGCCGCCGAACAGGGCACGCGCCGTGCCCGTCGCGTGAAGGAAACGCAGTTGGCGAATTCGGCCTGATTCGGTAATCTTTGCGCAGTGATCCCGTCGTCCCTTTGAGGAACGTTGAAAGATGCATCGCAGAATCTGCCATTTCACCGGCCGCGTGCAGGGGGTGGGATTTCGCTATACCGTCCAGAATATCGCCCAGCAATACGCGGTGGCCGGGTACGTGAAGAATTTGCCGGATGGGCGGGTTGAGCTGGTCATGGAAGGGCCGGATTCGGAAATGGATCACCTGATGGACCAGGTAAAGAACAAGATGGACGGCTTTATCCGCGGCGTCGACCTCAACGAAGGCGACGCCACCGGCGAATTCGCTCACTTCTCCGTCAAGCACGGGTAAAAACCCGCGGCTTGGGTCCGGCCTCCGATTCCCCAACCATTGTTGCAACAGCTAATCCGCCGAAACGCAACGGCCGCGCGACCATTGCCGCAGGGCTTGGACGCCTTCGGCCATGGTGACCGAAAGCGGAGGCGAACTTTTTAGGGCATCGAGCAGGTGCTGGGTGGAAAGCTCGGCCTTGGCCGCGAAGGCTTCGTGCAGGGCGGATTGGATCGACTGTTCGATTTCAGCGCCGCTGAAACCATCGGATGCCTCGGCCAGGGTGTCGAGATCGAAGCCTTTGGGATCGCGATGGCGCTTGCGAAGGTGGATGGCGAAGATCGCGTGGCGGGCTTCCAAGGCCGGCAGATCGATGAAGAAGATCTCGTCGAAGCGCCCCTTGCGGAGCAGTTCCGGGGGCAACGCTTCGATGTCGTTGGCGGTGGCGATGAGGAAAACCGGGGCCTTGTGCTCCTGCATCCAGGTCAGCAGGGCGCCGAACATGCGCTTGGAAAGTCCGCCGTCGGAGCTTTGGCTGGCGGCCGAGGCGAAGGCCTTTTCGATCTCGTCGATCCAGAGGATGATCGGCGCCATCATCTCCGCCTGCTTGAGTGCATCGCGCAGGCGTTTTTCCGATTCGCCGATGTATTTGTCGTAAAGCGCCCCGACGTCCATGCGCAGCAGCGGCCGCTGCCAGGCGGTGGCGACCGCCTTGGCCGAGAGGCTCTTGCCCGCGCCTTGCACTCCCAGCATCAGCACGCCGCGCGGCGGGTCGATGCCGAAGTCGATGGCGTCGGTGCTGAGTGCGCATTCACGCTGTTTCAGCCACGCCTTGAGCCGATTGAGGCCGCCGATCTCGTTGATGTCGACCGGCGACTCGATGTACTCGAGCAGGCCGACGTCTTGCAGCACCTTGCGCTTCTGCGCCAGGACGGTGTTGACATCCGAGATGTCGAAGATGCGGTCGATGCAGACGGCGTCGAGGATGACCTGCTTCGCCTGGCGCAGCGACAGGCCGCGGAGATTGCGGATGATCGTATCGAGGCCCTTGCGGTTGATGTCCACGCGAAGCTGGCCGATCTCGTTGCGCTGCCGCAGGGTTTCCTTCACCACCGCCTCGATTTCCTTCTCATCCGGCAGGGAAAGATCAAAAGGCGTGGCCAGCCGGGCGATGGAAAGGGGCAGGTCGGTCTGGCCGTCGATGAGCACCAGATGGCTGCCATTTTGCTCGAACTGCTCGATGAGATCGCGCAGCAGGCGGAGGGTTTTGTCATCCTTGAGATGGCCGGCAAGGTCGAGCAGGATCGCGACGCCGCGCTTATTTCGTGTGCGGAGGTAGTACAGCGCCGCGGCCGGGTGCTCGGTATCAGGTACGGGCTGGCCATTATTCAATAGGCCATCGCGGATTCCCTGCGAGCTGGACCAGATCGAGACGTCCAGCGACGCCTCGACCGCGATGCCGCCGATCAGCTTGATCGCCTGCTGCTCTTCGATCGTGGAGATGGAAATGCAGGGATGGTTGGCGAGAAACAGCTCTTCGAGGCGCTGCTGATCGGTCATGGATGGATTGTAGTGGAAAGCGACCGGGTTGCCGAGCAGACGTCATTGGTTAGTACCCGCCGGGGTGACTTCCAATCCCCGCGCGTCGGGAAGCTCGGCCGGCACGGCATCGTGCAGGGAGCCGAATTTCCGCACCTGCGGCCAGACGGCGGCCACGCCGATGACCGTGAGGATCGTGCCGATGCCGCCGAGCACGACGGAAAGGAGCGGGCCGAGCAGCGCTGCCGTCAGGCCGGACTCGAAGCCGCCGATTTCGTTGGATGCGCCGATGAAGACGTTGTTCACCGCCGAGACGCGGCCGCGCATGGAATCGGGGGTGAGCACCTGCACCAGCGTGTGGCGCACCACGACGCTGACGTTGTCGAACGCGCCCGTCAGCGCCAGCATGGCAAGGGAGAGCCAGAAGGAGGTGGAGATGCCGAAGATGATGGTGGCGATGCCGAAGCCGGCCACCGCCCAGAGCATGGCCCGGCCGGCTTTTTTCATCGGGGACATGTGGGCCATGATCATCGCCATGGCGAATGCCCCGACGGCCGGGGCGGCGCGCAGACATCCGAAGCCGAAGGCGCTGACGTGCAGGCGTTCGGCAAAGACCGGCAGCAGATAGGTCGCCCCGCCCAGCAGCACCGCGAACAGGTCCATGGTGATGGTGGCGAGAATGATCTTGGTCCGCCAGACGAAACGGATGCCAACCAGCAGCTCGTGCAGGGCGGATTTTTTGGGGGCGTAGGGATCGCGCTGGGGATTGGTGTTGACGCCGCTTAAAGCCAGCAGCATGGCGACGAAGATGAAAGATGCCACGGCGTCGAACAGATAGGCGATGGCCGGCCCGCCGACGGTGGTGCGGCGAACGGTGATCGACAGCAGCACGATGAAGCCGGCGATCAGCGGACCGGTAACCGAGCAAATCTGAAAGAACGAGCTGTTCCAGGTCACCGCGTTGCTGAAATGCTTTGCTGGGACGATCTGCGGCAGAAGCGACGATCCGGCGGGTCCGCCGATGGCGCGGGCGAAGGCGCCGATGAACAGCAGAAAGTAGAGCCACCAGATCGGGTCATGGCGGATGGAGACCACCGCCAGGCCCACCGATGACAGGCCGGAAATGAGCACTGCCAGGGTGACGATTGCGCGGCGGTTGAAGCGGTCTGCGAGAATGCCCGCGGGCAGGGCCAGCGCGATCACCGGCAGCGCCTGCACCAGGCCCACCCAGCCCAAAGCCAGCGATCCGCGGGCCTGATCCTTGCCCATGTATTTGTCGAATATTTCCCAGCCGACCGCCACGCTTTGAATCTGCTGGCCGGTGATGGCGATGACCCAACCCAGGCTGTAGCGGCGATAGTTGGCGATTCGCAGCGCCGCGTAGGGATCGTGCGGCTGCGGGGCTGGGGAATAATCCAGCGCTGGCACCGCCGGGACTTCGCGCTCCAGTTCTCCTTCGGTTGGCGACGACCCCGCCGGCCGCTCGATTTCGGGGGCCTCGTAGGCGCGGATCTGCGAATCATCCTTGTTCGACTCGGACATCGCAGGCAATGGTAGTGGCGTTGGGTGCGGATTCAAACCGGCCGCGTGTTGCGGTGCGAAGCGCTCTTGCGTTCGTATTTCACCGGTCAGCCAGAATCTATGCCGCCTCGTCGATGGCGGCCGGCGTTGGCGTTGCGGATTCGGGCGTGGTCAAGATGGGTTCAAAGCCGCGCGGTTGCTCTGATCGCGCGTGCGGCCGGAGCCAGAGGAGTAATGCGAGGGACGGCAGCGCTGACAGCAGCGTGGCGGCGAAGAACGCCGGCCAGCCGAAGTGCGATGCGGTGTAGGCGCTGGGAGGCCCGGCCATCACTTTGGTCAGCGCCATGAGGCTCGACAACAGGGCATATTGCGTCGCGGAAAAGCGCCGATCGCACTGACTCATCAAAAACGCCGCAAACCCGGCCGTCACCAACCCCGCGCAAAAGTTTTCCGTGCAGATGGCGCCGGCCAGCTTCCAGTGGGTCAGCGGCGAAATCGCCAGCGCGTAGAACGCCAGGTTGGAAACGGCACCGAGAATCCCGAAAAGCCAGAGCGATCGCCACAATCCCAGCTTTGCCACGATTCCCCCGCCGATGAGCGCCCCCAGGATGGTCATCGTCAGTCCCACGCCCTGGCCAATTACGCCGATTTCTTCCTTCGATGCGCCAAGGCTCATCAGGAATGGAATTTTCATTCCGTCTGCCGCCACTTCCGGCAGCTTGAACAGCAAGATGAACAGAATCACCAGCAATCCATCCGAGCGCCGCCAGAATTCCAGCAGGGGATGAACCACCGCATCGGTAAGCGTTTTTGGCGCGGACGCCGGGGTTGCGGGCTCCTCCGCCAGCAGTGTGGCGGCGAGACCGAAAACCATGAACCCGGCGAGCGCAAAATAGATCGCCGGCCAGGAGAGACCAAAGCGCCCGGAAGCGACCAGCGCCGCCGCGGAAGAGAGGATCAACCCAACACGGTAGCCGGTGACGAAAATCGCCGCACCAGCCCCGCGCTCTTCATCCGGCAACACATCGGTGCGATAGGCGTCGGCCACGATATCCTGCGATGCGCTGAAGAATGCCACCAGCAGGGCGGCGAATCCGAAGAGATACAAACTCCTGCCCGGCCCAATCAGCGCCATCGCGCAGATCGAGCAGATGAGGGCGAGTTGGGTCAAGACAAGCCAGCCGCGGCGGCGGCCCAGCAACGGCGGGACGTAACGGTCCATCAACGGCGACCAGAGGAACTTGAACGCATACGGATACCAGACCAGCGCGAAGATGCCGATGCCTCTAAGCGAAACTTTGGCGTCCCCCAGCCACGCCTGCAGCGTGCCGAAGGTCAGCATGAACGGCAGTCCGGACGAGAAGCCCAGCGCGAACAGCACCGCCATGCGCCGGTTGGCGAAGATATGGACGATGCGAGGTGTGGCCATCCGTGACCTGCTGCAGAGGATCGGGCGATTCACTGGCATTATCCAAAAAACCTTCGCCGACGGAAGTCCCGGCCATTATTTCAGCGCCGGCAGGGTGTAGCGCTCGAATGTGCGGTCCCAATTGTGGCACGGGCAAACAGCGCAAACAGCCCGTGCGCAAGAAGCGATATCGCTCTGCCGTAGCACGGGTTTTCCTGAACCCGTGCCAAATAGTGTGACATCCTCACACGCTGTTGGAATCGAAAAGTGCTTGGCACGGGTTGGAAACCCGTGCTACGAAAGAGCGGAGCGCTGCGCTTCGAGCGCATGGGCTGGTAGCCCCATGCCACGCTGAAAGCGATAGCGCTCCATTCATCACAAACACGCGCTATACCCGCGCCCGCAGCTTCGCAGCGAACGACTCGGCGGGCGCCGATGCATACATTTCGCGGAACTCCCGCTCATCGGCATAGGTTCGGCGCGGCACCGGGCGATAGGGGACTGTGAGGGCAATCTCTGCAACAGCAAATGGCCAGGGATCCAGCAGCACGTCATTGCCGTGCCGCTGGATCGCGATTGCCGTGGCCGATTCGTCAGGCGCGGGCAGGACCGGCTCGATCGTCGCCGCCGGCGGATTGGTGCAGCAGAGGGCGAGGCTGATCTTGTCCATCGCCTGCAGCAGGCGGAAGTGAAAGACCAGCTCGCGCTCGCGCGGGTCGGCCGCTTCCGACAGGCCGAATTTTCGCGGCAGATCGTTGCGCAGCCCAAGCTCCGCCCGCAGTGCCTCCTGGCGCTGCACCTCATGATGTTGAAACTTGTTGATCGCAAACTTCGCCTGCGGGGTTGACAGGTCAAACTTCTCGTTGGTGAACGGACTCGGGCCGGTGGCGTAGAACGACAGGCTCAGCGCGTGCAGGGATGTCAGCAGGCCGGCATACGGATTTGCTTGTTGGGCGCGGTCGGCCGAGGCCCGCCAAACCTGCAATCCCACCTCCCGCGGCGTCTCGAAAACATCCAGCGGAAGGTGCATCGCATTCAGCGTCGGCTCATCATCGTGCAGCGGCCAGCCGCTATCGTGCAGGGATATGCCTTGGATCACTTCATCGAAGCGATCCGGCCGGCGAAACCGGCCGTTGCCAACATGCCGCGCAACTTCCCCGGCCAGCAGGGCATGGTCGTGCTGGGTAATCAACCAGAACTCATCGGCGGTTTCGCGGCGAATCATCGCCTCAGGTTACTCCCGTCCGCCCCCCGCGCTAAGGCATTTCGTCCCACGCAGGATGCGCAGTAGTGAAACCCATCGCAATCCGGTACAACTCCCCGCCGGCAAGGAGCTCTCATGTGGTTTGAGAATTTGATGGTGGTGCTCGGGGCGATGGCGCTGCTGGTGCGCTTCGGATACGCGTTATATGGCACCGGATTGGCGCGCTCAAAGAACGCCGCCGGCGCGGTGCTGCGCAACGTCTGCGACCTGTGTCTGGCCTCCCTCGCCTTCTGGTTCATCGGTTACGCCCTCTATCAGCAAGACCACAACGGCATCCTTGGCCTCAACCCGCGCCTCATCGCCGCCTGGGCGAATGAGGCTGATTCCCCACTGTTCTTCACCACCGTTGTCATCCTGATCGGGACCGGCATCGTCAACGGCATCATTGGCGAACGGGCGAAATTCGGCGCCGCCTGCTTTGCCTCGATCGTGTTGGCCGGTCTGGTGCTTCCCATCACCGCGCATTGGACCTGGCTGGGCTGGCTTCGGCAGATGGGAATGGTGGATGTGGCCGGCGCCTCCGCGCTGCACGTCGCGGCCGGGGCATTCGCGGCGATCGGCGCATTCCTCGCCGGCCCGCGCAGCGGAAAGTACAACCGCGATGGGTCTTCCAATGCCATCCCCGGCCACAGCGTTCCGCTGGCGTCGGCCGGCGTGGTTGCGGTCCTGATCGGCTGGATTCCCTACATTGCGGGATGCACCCTGCACTTTGGGATGCGGGGGTTTGTCGCCGGACTTCCCGACACCCCCGCCAGCAACGTCCTCTTCGCCGCGGCCGCGGGAGGCTTCGTCAGCCTGCTCTATGGCCAGCTTCGCTACGGCAAACCAGAAGTCTATCTCACCTTCGGCGGCCTGCTCGGAGCTCTGGTAGCCATCAGCGCCGCCGGCGGCGCCGTCAGCACGCCGGCTGCGGTCGCGATTGGCGCCATCGCGGGGTTTGTCGTTCCCCTTGCCACGGTACTGATCGACCTGTGGTGGAAAATCGATGATCCTACCGGCGGCATCGCCATCCACCTGGTCGGCGGCATCTGGGGCATGTTGGCCACCGCCATTTTTTTCCCCGTCCCCTTTGCAAACCGGCTCAAGCTCCTCGGCACGCAGGCGCTGGGAATCCTCGCCATCGCCGGCCTGTCGGTCGTCATCGCCTTCGCCCTGTTCGGCACCCTCCGCGCCATGGGCCGCCTGCGGGCCAACGAAGCCGATGAATATGATGGCCTGGACCTGGCCGAGCACGATCTCAACGCCTACCCGGATTTCCAGCAGACCATGATCAAGAGCTACCATCTCCGCGAGGCGTGAAGCATCGCGGGCACGCTCTCCCCGGCGGCAAACCAATCTACTCAAAACGGATCGGCGGCGGCGGAGAGGTTTTCGAATCTGGTGCTCTTGTTGAGGAAGGTCAGCTTCACCGTGCCGGTGGGCCCGTTGCGCTGCTTGGCGATGATGACTTCGGCGATGTTGTCGGGGACGAAGTCGGGCTCGGCCATGCGGTAGTAGTCCTCGCGGTGCAGGAGCATGACGACATCGGCATCCTGCTCAATGGAGCCGGATTCGCGCAGGTCGCTCATGCGCGGGCGGTGGCCGTCGCGGCCTTCACTCTGGCGGTTGAGCTGCGAGAGGGCGATGACCGGCACCGACAACTCGCGGGCGACCGACTTGATGCCGCGGGAGATTTCGGAAATCTGCTGCTGGCGGCTCTCGGGGCCGGGATTGTCCATGAGCTGCATGTAGTCGATCATGACGCACTTGATGTCGTGCTGCAGCTTGAGCCGGCGGGCCTTGGCCCGCAGTTCCAGTGGCGTGAGGCCGGGGGAGTCATCGACCCAGATGGGGGCCTTGGCGAGCTCGCCGACGGTAACGGCAAGCTTCTGAAATTCTTCACTGCTGAGCATCCCACGGCGAAGCTTGTGGGCGTCGACATTGCCGCGGCTGCACAGCATGCGCTGGGCGAGCTGCTGCTTGCTCATCTCCAGCGAAAACACGGCGCACGGCATCAGGTTGTCGGCGGAGATGTGCTCGATCAGGTTCATCGCGAAGGCGGTTTTTCCCATCGATGGTCTCGCGGCGACGATGACCATTTCGCCGGCCTGCAGGCCGTTGAGCATGTCGTCCATCTCGAAGAAGCCGGTTTCCAGCCCGCGCTGGCCGCGATTTTCGATCATTTCGAAGACTTCGTGCAGAACATCTTCCATCGGCACCATGGCCCCGGAGATTTTCTTTTCGGCGATTTCGAAGATGCGCTTCTCGGCCTTGTCCAGCACGAGCTCGGCCTGCTCGTGCGGTGCGTAGGCATCGCGGAGAATTTCGTTGCTAGCGCTGATGAGCTGCCGCAACAGCGCCTTCTCCCGGACGATTCCTGCGTAATGCTGTCCGTGCGCGGCCGACGGGACGGTGTTGACGATCTGCATCAGGTACGGCACGCCGCCGATCTCATCGAGAAGCTGGCGCTTGATAAGCTCTTCGCGGAGGATGATCGCATCGATCGGGCGGTTCTGCTCGTAGAGCTTGACCAGGATGTCGAAGAGGATCTGGTGGTCGGCCTGGAAAAACGCATCGCGGTCGACGATCTGCACCACCTGCCCGATCATCTCCTTGTCGAGCATCATCGAGGCGATGAGGCACATCTCGGCCTCGATGGAATGGGGCGGCAGGCGGTCGAATTGCCCGGCGAGAGCTTCGGCGATTTGAATCATGGGCGCGCTCCTTCGCATTCCAATGGCGGCCTCCCCGGGCCGGCATTAAAATCATGCTAACGGTTCCCGAACGGTATTCTGCGAGGGTTCGGGAAGCAACAAGAATATCGGGAATTGATTCAATGCGTGTAAAACCAGCGTGCGTGGAGCCAGGCTGTCCCCCGTTCGTCCACAAGAGTTATGCACGGATGCGCTGGACTGCGGGCGGCGCGGCGTCTATTGAAGCTGATGGGAATTGAACCATGGCCAAGCGTGCGGTGAAACGTATCCAGACGCGAAATGAAAGCATCCTACAGCGAGAACCCGGCGCGCTGCATCTCGATGATCCAGGTTGGGGTATGTTGTAGATAGTTGCGGAGGTATTTGGTGCGGGTGAAGTAGTAGAGCGCAGCGCCGCCCTGGGCCAGGATCGCGACGGCGATCAGCGTGCCGTAGAGGGCGAAGAAGATCATGCGGGTAAGGCCTTCGATGTCGTAGCTGTGCAGCACGTTGGCGAGTTCCGGCGAGGAACCCATGGTTTGCGACAGCTCGCTGGGGTGGGTGAGGTTGGTGAACAGGCTCCAAAGTGAATAGGCAATGATCAGGCCGGCAAAGAAAAGCTGATTCATTCCCAGGCGCCTGGGGGCATGCAGATCAAGCTTGCGCAGGGCGGCGACGTTGCGGAAGGAAGTAAACGCGATCGCCGACATTCCCAGCCCCAGAACCACGCCAGTGAGGCTAAACAGACCTCCCAATAGCGTGAGACAGGCGAAGATCGCCGTCAGCCAGCCGTCGGTGGTGGCAACCGAGATCGCCCGGCGGATTTTTTTCGACTGCAATCGCGCTGTGGCAATTTGCTGCAAATTTTCCGGCGTCAGTCCCGGCATCGCGGGAAAGGGAAGCGCGGAAACTGGCGCGCGGACTGCGAAAGAGGGGGCAGGGGGGGCAGGAGCGGCCGACATCCCAATACTATCGGCGGAATGCGGCGGCGGCTTAATGTGGTCGGGAGTGCTCATTGGTTCTGATGCCTATCATACGCTACAACCATGCCGATGGACGCACTGGCTGATCTGGATGTGCCGGAATTGCAGCGGCGGCTGGCCGAATGGGGCCAACCGCCCTCGCACGCCGCGCGCCTGCTGCGGCACTTCTACCGGTTGGGCGGGCGGATCGATCTCGATCAACTGCCGATGCGCCTGAGCAAGACCCTGCAGCGGACAATTCAGGACCAACTGCTGTTGCGGCGCTCGAAGATCGTGCACGAGACGACATCCGCCGATGGCACGGCAAAGTTTTTGATTTCCCTGGAGAGCGGCGGGGCGGTGGAGACCGTGCTGATGCCGTCGTTCCGCGACGACCGGGCGATGGGGTGCGTCTCTTCCCAGATCGGGTGCGCCATGGGGTGCGACTTCTGCGCCTCAACGAAACACGGGCTGGAACGAAACCTGCAGGCCGGCGAGATCATCGAGCAGTTCCTGCATCTGCGCGAGCAGGCAACCCTGCGCGGGCGGCGGCTGACGACCATCGTCTTCATGGGGATGGGCGAGCCGATGCAGAATCTGGAGCAGGTGGTGGCCGCCGTGCGGCGCATCGGCGGCGAGAATCTGGGCCATTTGGGTTTTCGCCACATTACCGTCTCGACGGTTGGCGTGGTGCCGGGGATTGATGCGTTGGCCGACAGCGGAATGAACGTCTATCTGGCGGTATCGCTGCACGCGCCGGATGACCAGACGCGGCAGAAGATCGTGCCGATGAACCGGCGCTACCGGGTGGCGGATATCATCGCCGCCGCCCAGCGCTATCAGGAGAAGACCGGGCGCATCGTCACCATCGAATATTGCCTGTTGGCGGGCGTGAATGATTCCGATGGCCAGGCGGAGGCGCTGGCGGATTTGCTCGACGATTTCCGGGCGCACGTGAACCTGATTCCGTACAACGCGATTGGCAGCGGTCTGAGCGGAATGGTGTATCAGCGCCCCGACGAGCAGCGACTGGATCGCTTCGTGACGATTTTGCGCGATCGCGGCGTCGTGGCCCATTTCCGGCACACGCGGGGAGATGATGCGGACGCCGCGTGCGGGCAACTGAGCAATTCCCTGCGTCGAGCATGAGTTCGAAGGGGAACGCTGCCGGGTGCCACAGGTCGCGGTACTCCGAGACCTGTGCCGCGTAGCGACGCAGT
>DAIOHQ010000140.1:0-12475 GCA_036744635.1 Tepidisphaeraceae bacterium
CCGGGAGAGGGGGTAAAAGGTGGGGCCGCCACAAACAAGAGTTACACCCCGCTCAATCAATCTTGTCCATTTGGATGGCAGGAAACAAGGCAAATGTTCAAATTTCGCCGGTCCGAAAAGATGAACGACTCTTTTGGTGCGGATTGCTCTAATGACCCGCGTTAGAGAATTTGAGCCGCGGAGGACGCCGAGAGGTTCGATCGCGAAGTGTTTCGTGTCTGCGAATGAATGTCGCTTCGCCGGCCGAGCTGTCACGGGCCGATGCCCGTGGTACGCCCCTTCGGGACGCGTATCAGTTATTCTCCCCGTCCTCCGCGGTTTCTATTTTCCAACGCATCGCCTTCCCCGCCCGTCTTCTCATCCCAGCGCACATCCACGTTATTCGAAAACATCCCCAGCATGCGCCCGCCACAGCGCACCCACGCCCGCCGCGTTCGCCCCTCTCCATCCTGCACCGTCACGTAGAACACCTGCTGGCCTTTGCCGCTCGTCCAGAAAAACGGCCCCTTGAAAAACGTCCGCCGCTGCCGGCGCAGGATCTGCAGATTGTTCTCCGCCGCCCAGCCGGTCAACAGCGAACTCGACTTGGAATATTGCCACACCACCGACAGCGCCGCCAATGCCAGCATTACCCCAATGATGAGAAACCCATCGGTCATCAAAACCCATATTCCTTCCACCGCCGCGTCACCAGCTCCCGCGTCTTCTGGTCCATCTCCAATTCCTTCGGCCAGGTCCGCACCTTTCCCTCGGCCGCGAGTTTCACCGTCGCGTCAAACCCCATCTTGCTCCCCGCTCCCAAATCCGGCGAGGCATGGTCCAGGATATCCACCGGGCCGTGCACGATCTCCGTATCCCGCTGCGGGTCGCAGTTGCTGAACAGGTGAAACAGCACATCCTGCTCATCGTGGACGTTCACGTGCTCATCCACGACCACGATGAACTTGGTGAACGCCATCTGCCCCGCCCCCCAGATCGCGTGCATCACCCGCCGCGCCTGATAGGGATATTCCTTGCGAATCTTCACGAACGCGCAGTTGTGAAACACGCCGGAGATCGGCAGCGAATAATCCACGATGTCGGGAATCAGCATGCGCAGCAGGGGCAGGAAAATCCGCTCGGTGGCCTTCCCTAAAAAGTAATCCTCCATCGGCGGCTTTCCCACGATCGTCGTGGGATAGATCGGGTCCTTGCGGTGGGTGATCGCCGTCACGTGAAACGCGTAATACCAGTCGGCCAGCGAATAAAACCCGGTGTGGTCGCCGAACGGGCCTTCCATCAGCCGCTCGGCCGGATCGACGTACCCCTCGATGACGATCTCGGAATTGGCCGGCACCTGCATGTCGATGGTCTTGCACTGCACCAGCTCGATCCCCGTGCCATTCAGGAATCCCGCGAACAGCGTCTCATCGATCCCCGGCGGCAGCGGCGCGGTGGCCGCGTAGGGCAGCACCGACTCGCCCCCCAGCGCCACCGCCATCGGCATTTTCTGTCCGCGCTTCTGCCACAGCCGATAGTGCCGGGCGCCGTCGTGGTGCATGTGCCAGTGAACGGCGCACTTGTTCCTGGTGAACTGCTGCACGCGGTACATCCCGATGTTGCGGTCACCATTCTCCGGATTCTTGGTGTAGATGCCTCCGAGCGTGATATACCTGCCGGTTCCGCGCTCGTTGACGCCCGCGGCCGCCGACTTGTCGAACACCTGCCCCGAATCCAGATTCCCATCCAGCGGCCAACACTGAATGATCGGCAGCCGCGTCAGGTCCACATCCGCCCCCTCGTGTATCACCTGCTGGCAAATCCCACTGCGGACGATCTTCGGCGGATAGCTCCCCATCTTGATCAGCTCCGGCAGCTTCTTCATCTTCTCAATCAGCGTGGTGGGAATCTCCGGCTTGACCAATTGCTGCACCCGCCCGGCCAGCGTCTCCAGATTCTCCGCCGCCGCCAGTCCCAGCGCCTGATTCACCCGCCAATAGCTTCCGAACGTGTTGATCGCGACTGGAATATCCGAGCCTTCGACGTTTTCAAAGAGCAGCGCCCGCCCTCCGAGATTGGCCGCTCGATTGCGATCGAGTTCCTTGTGCCCATGCGGCGCCGAAGACTTGGAAACCCGATCCGCGATCTCGGAAATTTCCAGAATCGGTGACACCCGCGCCGACACCCGCATCAGCTCCCCGCTGCGATCCAACATCTCAATAAAATCCCGAAGTGTCTCGGTGGCCATCGAAGCATGGTAAAGACGCGGATGGGGTGTGACAAATGGCACCCCCGGCACCCGTTCGCCTTCATCAAAACAAAAATATTATTCTATCTTGTATTCCCCTGTGATCCAAGTATGGTTCGCTTTGGGAAATGGGAGTGCATCACACCAGGGAAGCTCACCATGCACTCACAATACAGGGAGCCACCATGTCGTTATCCTCTCGCCAAAATCGCAAGGGCAAGGACCGCGCAAATTCCACAGCGCCGCTCAATCGCGCAATCATGGAAACCCTGGAAGAGCGCCGCATGCTTTCCGCCGCCGCATTCCTCGGTACGGGAATAAATAAAGGTGACGCGAGCCTTTACACAGGAATGGATGATCGGGTACACTCTCTGCCATGCCTAGGTGAACTAATGGTTCGCGTCACCTTTATTTTAGCCGGAGATAAACACATTCCAGTCGGTTCCCGGCTCGACTGTGAGAGACAAGCGCCGCGCCGCCTCCGATACCATCTCTAAAACGTCTGCCATGGTCTTTCCCAACAATGACATATCAGCGACCGCAGCCCTCCCAAGAGTGTCCGAAAGGGTCGGGTTCATTTCGGCGGGTATTGTATTTTCGCCAATCCACTCCGTCTAGCAGAGACTGAGTCGACCAGTCAGCTGGCCGATCCGCAATATCACGGCGCGTGCTTCAGCACGCTCGATTGCATTGAAGTGAGCCACCACAAGTATACTATTTCCTCGCCCTCGACTTCCGCTCAGCTGCGTCACACCCGAAGGTCGCCGCGCAACAGCCTCAACGACGTCAAGCTCCACACTGATCTGCTCGGGTGCAACCGCTCCCGCTGACGCAACCAGTTCAACGGATACAAGGAGATGGCGATCGCTCAATTCCTCGACGGTGGAAGTACAGCGCCAACCCCCCAAGTAACTCAAAGAATCTGAGTGCTGCATTTCTTGTCACCGAACGTGCCGAACAACAAACTGGAGCGCACGAAATGGCCAATGTCGACTTCGGCGGAGATTGTATTTTTGCCAACGCACTTCGTCCATCAGGGAAGGTTGTCGCTCGGACCGGTGCGTGGACGGCCCGTCGGGCGGTGGCGGCTTAGGGGGGGCGTCCGCCTGGCTGGCGGATTGGGATTCGCTGCAGGACTGGCCGCGATTTCGCGGGATGTACCGGACCCCTTCCGCCCCGCGGAAAGGAAGTATACCGCCGCCACGGTCCGCTCCAGCAGCGGGTTATCCTGCGTTGTGGTCGCTCACCGGCTTGACCTCAAAACCGGCACGCGGGGAGCGACGGGACAGGATGAACAGCGCCGCCAGACAGAGTGCAGAAATCGTGAGGCACACGCCCGCCGCAACAAGGTTGACGCCGGCGGTGGTGTCTACGAACACAATCTGACGCGGCGTCAATGGAAGCGTACCAATGCGGGCCCATATCAGATGCCGCACGCCAAAGAAGGCGGCGAACCCGATCGACCCCGCAAAGATGATCCAAAGCACGAGCCGCATGAATTTCCGGTGGCGAGGCATCCGAAAGGTACATTTCGGCGGGTATTGTATTTTCGCCAACGCACTTCGTCCATCAGTGAAAAATTTAAGGTGACGGAAAAATTTAAGGTGACGCACGTCGATTGCCAAATCGAGGTCAAGTGCCGCTGTGCTTGCGGACTCCCGACGGTGTGGCATAAGCCAGCTTCTTGTCGGCCCAGCAAGGCTCGTAAATCATCCCCTCATATCCATCAAAACTTCGGCCAAATTGTGGAAATTTCTCTTGACATGTTGACTTTTCTCAAACAAAACCCTAACATACCTCCAGCATCATCATCCTCGGCCATTCAAACCAAAGGGGGCTTCCAATGCCGCTGCCGACATCCCGAGTTTCCCGCAGTCGCCTCATCCCGCCCACTCCGCGCTCCCCACTCTGCACTTTGCACGCTGCACTTTCGCTCGAAATGTCCCACTCCCCAGCAAATTGCCTAAGTTCACACAATTCCACAACCACAGCAGCATCAATAACTAACGTCGAACCAATGTCCCAAAATGTCCCCAAATGTCCCACATTTCAAAATCGCTTTTCCGCCGGTCCCAAGCGGCGGAACAATTTCATCTTTTTCCAGTGGCCGTCGAAGGGGTCAGGAACCTTTTGGGCCGTCGAAGGGGTCAGGAACCTTTTGTGCGAAGCACCCGCGGGGCCGTTCCGGCAAAAGGTTCCTGACCCCTTTCTTCCAAATAATGTATTCCGGGGTAGCCAGATGTCAAGGAGTGACAAAGACAGGAGAGTGACAAAGACAGCTTCGGGCGTATACTCGCGCCCCATGATCTTGGCAGGGATTGATGAGGCAGGATATGGGCCGCTGCTTGGGCCGCTGGTGGTGGGGTGCTGCGCCTTTGAGGTGGAGGGCGATCCCGATGGGGAGCTGCCATGCCTGTGGAAGCGGCTGCGCAAATTGGTGAGCAAGAACCGCCTGCGCTCGGGCAAGAAAATTCACGTCAACGACAGCAAGCAGGTGTACAACCCCGGGATCGGCCTCAAGGAGCTGGAGCGCTCGGTGCTGGCGATGGCGTTCGCATCCGATCATGCCGGGGAGGACAGGGGGGGTCTGCTCGGCCTGCTGGGGCACACCGCCAGTCACGCGTTGGCCGACCTCGATGGATATGCGTGGTATCGTCCGGCCGCGCAGGAACGGTTTCCACTGGATCAGGAGGCGCTGGCCATCCAGCTTTTCGCCAAGGCGCTGCGCCAGGAGATGGAGCGGTCGGCGACGCGCTGCATCTACCTGGGGGCGCGGGTGGTGTTCGAGCGCCAGCTCAATCGCATGCTGGAGGCGATGAGGAACAAATCCAACGTGCTCTTTTCGGTCTCGGCCATGCACCTCGATCACCTGCTGCGGACATACGCCGACCGGCAACTGGTGATCTTCTGCGACCGACAGGGCGGGCGGGATTTTTACGGGCCTTCGCTGCGGCTGATGTTCGAGCAATGGGCGCTGGAGATCGTTTCCGAGCAGGATGGACGGAGCGAGTATCGATTGCAGAATGCCGGCCGGACGGTGCGGCTGATTTTCTGCGAGAAGGCGGAGGCGCAGTGCATGCCGGTGGCGCTGGCGTCGATGTTGAGCAAATATCTGCGCGAGGCGCTGATGCGGCGGTTCAACGCGTTCTGGAAGGAACATCTGCCGGAAATCGAGCCGACGGCCGGGTATTACGGGGATGGCGTGCGCTTTTTGAAGGACATCGACGCCAAGCGCCATGAGCTGGGGATCACCGATGGGCAGCTCATTCGCTCGCGGTGAAAACGTGAAACGTGAAACGTGAGTCCTGTAGGGTGGGCGTACTCGCCCACCGTCTGGGACCCGCGGTGGGCGAGTACACCCACCCTACAAGTTTCCATCCTCCGCGTTGAATAGTTCTTCAGATGAACCGGAAATCCGGAATCTGTCGGGCCTTGATCACTTCATGCACCTCATCCCACATGCGATCCTGATACGACCGGCAGGTGTAGAGGCCGAGCAGGGAATAGGTGAGCGTGGTGTTGGCGCGGGCGCGGGTGTGGCGCTTGTGGTTGAGCTGCGCGGCCAGCTCGGCGTACACGTTCGCCAACTCCTTGCGCTGGCCGTCGTGGGTGAAGATGCCGCCATGGTTGGAGATATCGTTGGCGGCGGGCATGTCCATCGTCGGCCAGTTCACGAAACCGTTGACGTGCGGGATCAGCGCCTGGCAGAGGGTGCGGGTGTAGTCGGTGTGCTCTTTTTCCGAGCGATAAGGCAACTCGCTGAGGAAGCGCGAGGCGCCGCCGCCGTACCAGCCGAATTCCTGGATCACCACCGGCTTGTTGTAATAGTCGAGGCGCGACATGCCGATGCACGCGCCAAGCCAGTATTGCAGCGGCTCGCCACCATCCAGCGGATCGCCCCGCCCGCCGGGGACCGTTTCCCAGGCGGGATAGGGATGGTGGGTGACGAAATCGAACAGCTCATGCACGGCCCGGTTGTGAAAACCGTTGGCAAGCCATAGATCCTGGTCGGGCGAAAGCCAGGCGTTGTTGCCCGAGACAATCATGTGCCGCGGACTGGCAGCGCGAATCACCTCGCACTGCCGCTTGCACCAATCGTACCCGCGGTCGTTGAGGTAATTGCGAAAGTCGCAGGCGGATAAGTCAAACGGCTTCTCGACGAAACCGACGGAGCCGGGAACGTCGCTGAACGATCCATATCGCGTATTGCCATACGCCTTGTTCATCGCGGCCACGCTGCCGTAGCGGATTTCCAGCCACTTTGGCCAGCCGTTCTTGAGCATCGCCTCGATGCGCTGCTCATCGGCGCTGCCGGGAGTGACCATGTGCGGGCGCGTCCAGTAGAGCAGCTCATTGCGCAGGTCCCACGACCAGATCGCGGGATGGCCGGAATAGTGCTCGACGAACGCGGCCCAGAAGGCGCAGGATTCATCGAGCGATTGGCCGGAGTCGGCCAGCTTCTCCACGTCAAACCAGTCGTTGCTGCCGATATATCCGCCCACCGGCATCAAATAAATCCCGTGTTTCTCGGCCAGGCGGATGAAGGTGTCCCAGTTCTTCAAACCCTCCGCTTTCAATCCACCCCGCGGATCGAAAACTTCATTGACGCCGATTGCCTGGCGCAGGCAGTTCAGGCCCAGGTCCTGCATGACGCCAAAGCGGTAGTCGACATCGTTGGCGTCGAAGCGGCGAAAGAGCGTGCCGCTGCCGGGATGCTCATCGTTGAGCATGTTGCCGCCCAGCGGGGTGATGCACTCGCCGGTGCCTTCCAGCTCAAAGTTCCAGTGATCCGGGGAAACTTGGACAAGTCGCATGAGAAATTCCTGTCTTTATAGCGAGGCGCCGGGTTTGGTTGTGGTGAAACGGTAGACGGTGGTCTGGTGATAAACCTGCCCGGGACGAAGGATGGTGCTGGGAAAATTGGCATGGTTGACCGAATCGGGAAAGTGCTGGGTTTCCAGGCAGAAACCCGCGTGTTTGCCGTAGACGCCGCCGATGCCGGCTATCGAGCCGTCGAGGAAGTTGGCGGTGTAAAATTGCACGCCGGGCTGCGTCGTGTATGTCACAAACACCCGACCGGAACTGGGATCGCGGGCGGCGGCGGCCAGCGCCAATTTTCCGGCTGCGCCGTTCAGCACGTAGTTGTGATCGTACCCACCCTTCACCTGACCGATCCGGGCGCCGATGCGATGGGGCGTGGTGAAATCCATCGGAGTGTCTCTTACCGCTTCGATCTTTCCCGTCGGAATTTGCGTGTCATCCACCGGCGTGAATGTGTCTGCGTTGATCATCATCTCGTGGCCGAGAATCTGGCCATTGCCCGCGCCGGCGAGGTTGAAATAACTGTGGTTGGTCAGGTTCACCGGCGTGGGTTTATCGGCGGTGGCGGTGTAATCGATGGTGAGATCGTTTTCTTCGAGCGTGAAGATGACCGTGGCCGACAGATTGCCGGGAAATCCTTCTTCGCCGTCGCGGCTGAGATAATTGAACTTCACGCCGTTGGCCAGGGTCTCCGCCTGCCACACCACCTTGTCGAAGCCGCGATTTCCCCCATGCAGGCTGTTGGGACCGTTGTTGATGGGAAGGGTGTATTCCTTTCCATCGAGCGTGAATTTCCCGCGGGCGATACGGTTGGCGAATCGGCCCACAGTCGCGCCGAAGAACGGGTGGCGGGCGAGATATTGCTCGAGTTTATCGAAGCCAAGCACGATGTCGGCGAGGTTGCCTGCCTTGTCTGGTGCGTGCAGCTCGGTCAGGATTCCCCCGTAGTTGGTGATTTTCGCGGTCAGGCCGGCCGGACTGGTCAGGGTGAACAGGGCGACGGCGGCGCCATCTTTCGTGCTGCCAAAGCTGGATTGGGTGACGGGCATTGCAGTCTCCGGAATTTTCTGTCACCCAATCTTACTGGATGGCGGGGCGCATGAAAAACGCCCCGTCGGTCGGACGGGGCGTAAGGATTGTTGACAGCCGGCCTACTTGTCCATGCGGGGACGCTGGATTTCGGGAACGGTGTCCTTGTTCATGCGGTTGGCGGCCGGGACGGCCGTAGCCCGGTGCGGGGCGATCCCGCTGCTGGTGATGGCCGGTCCCTTCGAGGTGGTCGGCAGAATCAACACCTCGACGCGGCGGTTCTTGGCGCGGTTCGCTTCGGAGTCATTGGCGGCGACCGGCCGCTGCTCGGCATATCCGGCCACGCCGATCCGCTGGGCGCCGACGTTGTTGTGCATCAGCTCCTGGGCGACGCTGATGCCGCGGTGGGCGGAGAGATACCAGTTGTCCTTGTGGCCGGCGGCGATGGTTTCCGGATTCACCACGCGGGTGTTATCGGTGTGGCCGGCGACCATCAGCTCATAGCCGCTGGCGCCGCCGTTGAGGATGGTGGCGAACTGGTCGATCGCCTGCTTGGCATTGGCGGTCAGCTCGGCGCTGCCGCGGGCGAAGGTGACATCGCTCTTGAACTTCACGATGCCGCGGGCGCGGTCAAACTCGACCAGGTTCGGGTTCGCCTGCGCGAAGCGCTCCAGGGCGTCACTCAATACCGCGGGCAATGGCCCTTCGCCCATCGGGCGGCTGTTGAGCGCATCGGCATACTTGCGCTGCATGTCATCCAGCGCCTTCTGCAGCTCGCCGTTCTGCTGGGTGAGATTGAGGATCATCGCCTCGGAGTTGCCGCCCTTGTCCATGATGGCGCGAAGCTGCTTCTGATACGCTTCGGACTCGGAGCGCGCTGAGGAAGCATCCCGCGCCGCCTCCGCGAGCTGCGCCGCATAGCGGTCGCGCTCCATCTTGAGGGCGTTGTACTTTTCCTGCGCAACGCAACCGGTCAGTGAAAAACTGAGAACCGCCAGAGAAACCCATTGATACAAGCGTGGCATGAAGTGCCTCCGTGCAAGAGATTTGTGCCGTTTTCCAACCGGCATCCATGTTGTCCCCGGGGGTGATCGCGTCACCGCCCATCGGCGAAATCCGAAGGCCTGATCGAAACCGTCAGCCGCCCTCGGCCCATTCGACGGCGGTAGTGTGCCGCAGGTTTATAGAAAAGCAAGAGATATTTCGACAAAAAATGCAAAAATTGCGCGAAATGGCAAAGATCGCGCTGGTCTCGGTCGTGCTCCGGGTATCCCTCCGCTATCATGCGGGAGAAATGGCCGCCAATTGAGGGGAAAGTTTATGAAGAATTGGATGTCTGCGATGCCGTTCGTGTCAGTCTTTCGGGAGAGTTGGGATGTCGTGGTCTTTGGCGGCGGCTACGCGGGCTTTGCCGCCGCGGTGAAGCTGCATCGCCTTGGGCGCAAGGTCCTGCTGGTGGAGCGGCAGGCCGCGATTCTCTGGGAAGGGGGATGGGCATTCGCCGCCGACGCCGGGAGTTCCGCTCATCCGCTCTGGCAGGAGTGGGTGGAGGTGCTTGCGCAGCGCCATGGCGGAGATGGCAAATCCATCGACGGCGCCGTCAGTGAGGTGCTGGCCAGCAAGATGCTGATCGATCATCGCCTGGCCGTGCTCTATTATGCCGCCCCCATCGCGGCCGAGCGCGAATCTGCCCTGCTCGATGCGGTGATCCTCGGCACGAAATCCGGGCCGCGCCGGCTGGCGGCGCGGCAGTGGATCGATGCGACAGAAACCGGCGAGCTTGCCAATCTCCTGCGCGATGCCACCGCGCTGCCCTCGCCGCGCAGGCGCGTCCTGAACCTCTATTTTCGCAGCCTGAAATGGCCGGACAGCACCAGTCATTTGGTGCAGTGCGCGGAATTGCCGAATACCACGCTCGTGCTGGAACCAACCCTCTGGCCCAGTGAGCGGCGGCTGCGCATCGAGCTTCCCGGAGATTTTGCCCGGCCGCGCAGTGCCTGGATTCCAGCCCTGACAGCGCTGCACGGGCAATTTCCACAGGACATGGAAGGCGCTGTCCTCACCCACGGCAGCGTGCTGCCGTTCGACCTGTATGCTCCAGACACTGATGCAGCACCGGCCGCCGCGGCTTTCCCCGCCAATGTTGCCGTAGCTGTGCCCGCGCTCTCTGGCCAGCGGGTTGAGACGCTGGCGAATCGATTCGATCTCGGCACCGCCGCCGCCCGATCGCTGCCGCAGCGCCCGCGGGCGGCGGGAAGGCTCGGCACGTTTGCCGCTCCCATCGATTTGCACAAGTTCGACTTCCCCGCGGAGAAGGCGCAGGTGGCGGTGGCCGGCGTCGGCACCGGTGGGGCGGTGGCCGCCATCGCCGCCGGCCGCGGCGGGGTGGATGTGGTCGCCTTCGATCCCCTCCCCTTTGCCGGTGGCATCGGCGCGGGCGGCGGAATTCACTGGTATTACTACGGCGTCAAAGGCGGCCTGCAGGAAGAGATCGACGACCGCATCCGCGCCATCACCCCGCTGTTTGGGAAGATGCAGCAGGTGGCCGGCTTCCACCCCGATGCCAAAAAGTGCGTGCTCGATCAGATGTTTCAGGAAGCCGGCGTGCGCGACATTCCCGGCGCGATGCTGGTCGATGTGGAGCTGGCGCCAAGCAACGATCCTGCCTTGCAGCGCGTCGCCAGCACCGTGCTGGCGACGGCGCGCGGGCCGCTGCGCCTTTCCGCCGACGCCTGGATCGACTCCACCGGCGATGGCGATCTCGGCAGCGCTAACAAGGCCTATTCCCTCGGGCGCCAGGGCGATGGCATGTTCCACGCCTACACCCAATCCTCCGGGCGCGGTATCGTCGAGAAGGATCAATCGAAATTGACTTTCTTCAACTACGACTCCGGCTTCGTTGACCCCACCGATGTTGAAGACCTCACCCGCGCCCGCCTCACCGGCATCGGGCAATATGTTCAGGAAGATTTCACCGAGATCGAGCATCCCACCTACATCGCCTTCGCCCTGGGCCTGCGCCAGGGCCGCCACGTCGAGACCGACTACCTGCTGCAGCTCTCCGACCTGATCGAGCGCCGCACCTTCCCCGATTCTGTCGGCCTCACTGGCTGTCACTACGACAACCACGCCGGCGACTACGAATTTGAAAGCGATGAGGCGATGTTCTGGGTCTGGGTGTGCCGCCAGTGGTGGGGACGCACGGCCTGCGAATTTCCCTATCGCATGTTGCTTCCCAAAGGCCTGGCCAACGTCTGGATGGCCTGCCGGGCTCTGGGTGTGAGCGTCGATGCCCACCACTCCTTCCGCATGCAGCGCGACATGCAGCGCGTCGGCGAGGTTGCCGGCATCGCGGCGGCGCTTTCGGTGCCCGTGCATGGCGAGAGCCGCCGCATTCCCTTCCCGAAGCTGCGCGAAAAGCTCATCGAGACCGGCGCCATCTCCCACAAAGCCAGTGAAGCCACCGATCAGTTCGGGCCCAACACGCTGATGGACAGCGTGCATGAAGGAGCCGTGGCCGCGGTATCCGATGAGCAGATGAAAGCCTGGCTGGCCGAGATGGAAAACAGCCCGCCCGGCGCGTTCCTCTGGCATCTGTATCGGCACGAACGTGCCTGCCGCCCGCAGGTTGAGGCGCTGCTCCAGTCGCCGAAAAACGCTGTCACCTGGAAGGCGGCGACGGTGCTGGCGATCTGGTCCGATCCGCGGGCCGAGCCCCGGCTGATCGAGGCGATCCGCGCCCGCGAATATGGATACGATGAAGCCACCAAGCCCGAGGAGAAACCGGAACAATGGACGCGGGCAGCGCCCAACTGGCTGGTCGCGGTCAACCTCCTGCGCCGTTGCGGCACGGCCGCGTGCCTGCAGCCGTTGTTCGAGCTGTCGGGAGATGCCACGCTGCTGCTGAACCAGCGCACCGCTATTGGAATCACCTGTGAGTCGCTGGCGCAGCGGCTGAAGTTGTCGGAGCAGGAGAAGAATGTGATCGTGGAAATTCTGCGCCGGCTGCTCTCCACTCCCGCCCCCAATTCCCGCACGATGATTCACAAAAACCTGGTGACGCCGACCGAGGTCACCGCCGAAACCGGCCCCACCGCCCGACCGCCGGTGGTGGAGGATTTCACCTGGCAACTGCACCTGGCCGTAGCCAAGTCGCTCCACGCCGCCGGCCTGCCCCTGCAGCCCGAGGCCAAAGGATTCCTGGTTGACTCGCGCGCCATCGTCCGCCGCGCCTTCGGCACCCTCGATCAGAATTTTTGACCGTAGCATGTAGCACGGGCGTCTCGCCCGTGTTCTGCCACAAACACGGGCGAGACGCCCGTGCTACGAAGATAGTCAACATCCCAACGTGCCCGTTCGCACACTGTTAGCCCGACTTCCGCAGTTGGCACCGGAGAA
>DAIOHQ010000141.1:0-12459 GCA_036744635.1 Tepidisphaeraceae bacterium
TGAGTACACCTGCCGCTCATCCAGCCATGGCAGACAAGAATGTCCGCCCCACCAGCACCCACCGCATGTCGCAGACGGTGGGCGAGTACGCCCACCCTACAGGAAGCAGGCAGGAATGATCTGCCCCACCAAAAGGATGGACATAGAAACGTCCGCCTCAGCAGTCCCACCAGCCCGCCACGCACATTGTGCGCGCCTCACGCGCTGAGCGGCTCGGGCTGCGGGGTTGCGGTGACCGGTTGGAGTTGGATGGCGACCATGGTCAGGTCGTCGGGGAGCTCGCGGGCGCCGCGGAATTCGGTGACGGCGGTGACGACGGTGCCGATGATGGCCTGCGCAGAGTCAAAACGGCCAGAGAGGCCGCGCTGCAGGCTCTCGGCGCTGAAGCGTTCGCCGTTGGCAGCGACGACGTCGGTGACGCCATCGGTGTAAAGCAGGACGCTGGCGGCGGCGGGAAGCGCGAATTTTTCGGTTTCGAAGTGGGCGTCGTTTTCGATTCCCAGCACGAGTTGCGGCGACATTCCCAGGGGTTTGAATTCTCCGCCATCGGCCACCAGGGGCGGAGAATGGCCGGCGGTGGCGACTTCCATGGTGCCGTTGTCGACGTCGAGGATGACGATCAGCATGGTCACGAACTGGCCGTTGAAGATCTGGCTGCAGAGGGATCGGTTGACTTCTTCGAGGCAGAGGCCCGGGTCTTTGACGCGGAGCATGGTGGTGCGGACGAAGAGCTGGGTGGTGGCCATGAGAAAGGCGGCGGCCATGCCGTGGCCGGTGACGTCACCGATGGTTACGACCAGGCGGCCGTCGTCGAGCTCGAACCAATTGTAGAAATCGCCGCTGATATGGCTGGCGGGATGGTTGATGGCGGCGATGTCGATGGTCTTGAAGATCTGGTTTTGCGCGGGAAGCCAGGCAAGCTGGATCTCGCGGGCCTGGGAAAGCTCTTTTTGCAGGATTTCGTGCTGGATGCGCTCGAGGCGGGAGCGGCCGCGGATCATCTGCATGCTGGTGGAGACGAGAATCGCGGTGACCGAGACGATCACGAAGCCGGCCCAGACGAGGGCGCCGTGGAACATGCGGATGACGACGGTGTCGACGTCGGCGATGCCGGAAGAAATCACCAGCCACCACTTCTTGCCGACCAGTTCGATGGGCTGGACGGACACGATGGCGGGCTTGAATTCGACACCACCGACCATGTTGGCCTGCTCAAAGATTTCGCTGCCGGCCTTGCCGCTGGCGAGATATTGCAGGGCGACGGCGCGAAGCTGCGCGTTGGCGGCGCCGTTGGCGAGGTTGATGCCTTCGAGCCTTGACTGCGGGTGGGCGAGAATCATGCCGTTTTCGTCGGTGAGCATGGCCGACAGCGTGGCTTGTGGGTTGTTGATTTCATTCAGGAAGCGGGCTTTGATGGCATCGACGGGTACGACGGCGACCAACAGGAGCCTGCCTTCGGGGCCAACGGGTTCGACAAGCAGATTGGCGCGGAGGGCGCCGATGCGCACCAGGGGGCTGATGGTTTTTTCCGTGACGGTGGAAAGCCATTCGCCGGTTTCTTTGACGACTTCTTCGGAGGAAATCTGCCCTTCGTTGGCGAAGCTCTGGACAATGGTGCGGCGCTGGCGGTCGACGGCGAGCAGGTGCGAGATGCGCCCGCGCAGTTGGGCCCAAAGGACCGGCCCGAGCCGGAAGGCGCGGAAGGAGGCGGTGGCGGGGAGGTTGGCGCCGCCGCGGATGACGGCGTCATCCTCGGACATTTTCAGCAGATCCAGATCATTGAGGATGGAGTGGTAATAGCTTTCGATGCCGCGGGCGCTTTGGGTGACGAGGAGTTTCTGGTGGATCCTGGCCTGATCCAGGGCCTGGTCGCGGGCTTTTTGATAGACATCACGGGAGGCGGCAATCACCACCAGGACCACCAGCCCGAGCAGGAGCAGGTGAATCATCAGGATGCGACGAGCGTATCGGCGTGCTGCCTCTTCCATGCCTGTCCGTTCAATGTGTCAACGTGCGATATTTATCGTAGCCATGCGGAAACGATTCCGTCTCAACAGCATAGGATGGCACGTTGCGTGCCAAAAGCAAAGGATGACCAGAAGAGCCGGGGTGATGGGTAGACACCAGTTGCCGCCGTGGAGGGTGGGCCAGTGTTTCACGCGGCGTCGAGGTGGGCGGCGATGCTGGCGAGAAATTCCACGCCGGCGCTGAGCTTGCCGGTGGTACGATGGGTGCGGTCGACCCAGACGATCTTGGCCGGCATCATCTGGCGGCGGTTGGCGAGGGATTCGCCTTTGTGGCTCAGGCCGACGTGGATGCTGAGGGTGTTGCCGGGGCAGACCGGGGCACTGGCGGGGAGCTCAATTTGCAGGCCGGTGGAGCTGACGTCGCGGGTCTGGCCGGCGAGATAGCGGCCAGCGGAGGGCTCGTAGATTTTGATCGGCCGATTCTGCCGGATGCGCAGCCCGCGGCGGCGCTCGATCCCCGCCGTCGCCTTCGGCGACGAGCCCCTGGGCTCGCGCTCCCCCCCTGCCCGCCCTGTCACTTCCGTTTCACAAAGCAGCATCATGGCCACGTCAACTCCCGTAAACTCGCCTCGCCCCGTCCGTCCAATAGCTGTTATCGGAGCAAAGGCCGCAGGAGTTGGAGAAAATCTTGGGATGGGCCGCAAGAATCGGTTACCCGCCAGAAGAAACATGAAGACATGGTCCCCCTGCCAGTGATCAAACCCCGGGTGACAGCACCATGCCGGGGATAGGCGATTGGGGTGCGCTATCAGGGACCGCAAGGGTGCGTCCCTCGAGTTGGTAGCGGAAGTGGAGGTGACGGCGGCGGGTCCACTCCACCAGGGGCCGCCAGGCAGTGGAGACCAGGCGATGGCGGATGAGCAAGTGCCAGATGCGGTTGGAGCGCTTGTACAGGTAGCTCATCGCCAGGTAAGGGGGGACGGCGCGGAAGTCGCGCGGGCGGCGGCGCCAGATCGAGCGGTGGGAAAAAAGCCGTCGGTAGCACCAGGCATATCCATCAAAAAGCTGCTGCTCGGTCATGAGCTTGGGGCGAAACACCACGTGGGAAGTATCGTAGAGGTTCCAGCGGGTGTGCAGGAGCCGGCCTTCGGACTGGAACTGGCGGAACAGCGGCGTTCCCGGATAGGGCGTGAGGATGTGAAAGGTGGAGCATTCCAACCGATTGGCTTCGATCCACTCGACGGTGCGGGCAAAGACGCCGGGGTCATCGTGGTCAAAGCCGAGCACGAAGCTGGCATTCACCTGAATTCCATTGTCATGGAGGATGCGCACGCGGCGGGCGTAGTCTTCGGTGCGCGGAGTTTTCTTGCGGGCGTCGGCGAGGTTCTGGTTCTGCAGCGACTCAAACCCGATGAACACGCCGGTGCAGCCGGCGAGGGCCATCTCGCGGATTAGCGAAGGGTCGTCGGTGACGTCGATGGAGACGGCGGCCGACCAGATTTTCTGCAAAGGGCGCAGGGTACGGCACAGGGTTCGGAGATATTGCGGCCGGGAGCCGAGATTGTTGTCGGTGAAGACGGCGTAGGGCTCGCCGGTGGAGAGAAACTCCTGGGCGACCTGTTCGGGGTCGCGCATCTGATAGGGCTGGTGCAGGCCTTCGGTGGAGAGATAGCAGAACCCGCAGCGGTTGTGACATCCGCGCGTGGCGATCAGGCTGGCGCGGGTGAGAAAGCTGCGCGCAGGGAGAATAGCTCGGCGCGGAGCGGGATCAGCGCGGTACGGTGAAAGATAGCTGCCGCGATAGATTCGCGGAGACGGCGGTTGGGGGCAACTGGCAGCTTCGTGTGCGTCGTGGCGTAGCGGGCAGAGAATTTTGCTGTCGATGTCGTGCAGAATCTTCCGCCAGGCCTGGACTCCTTCGCCGATTGCCAGGGCGTCGGCGTGGGGGGCGCATTCCTGGGGGCATGAGAGCACGTGCAAGCCGCCGAGGATGATGATCGATCCGCGCTGGCGATACCAATCGGCCAGGGCGAAAGCCCGCAGTGCGAAGGTCAGGTGAACGGTGATGCCGACGACCTGGGGAAAAGGCTCGGCCGGCGGAGGGCCCTGCAGAAGATTTTCATCCCAGTAAGATACGGTCCAATGCGGCGGTGTGGCGGCCGCGATGCTGGTGAGGGCGAGGGTCGGCGTGAGAACGTGCTTGCCAAAACTGGCGTGGGGGTCTTTGGGATAAAACGGGTTGATGAGCAGGGCGCAGCGCTGGGCGATCCGGGGAGCATCGATGCGCGAGCTGAGACGAGGGGCGATGCGAAGCTCGCGGGGGATGAAGGGATGGGACATTGGACTCCTTTGCAACTTACTTTACAGTGTAAAGTTAATGATGCAAGTGGCTTTTTTGCTCGCTTCTGACCAGCGGCAGGAACACTTTTCGCACGGCAACCAAAATGTGTGCCCCACCAAATTGGTACGCATGAATCACTCGGCGAGGAACTCCCCTGTGAAATGCTGGTGCCAGTTTGGCAACAGGCTTAGGGCGGTGGGTTTTACGTCGCCGAGGCGCTGGTGGGCGGAGCTGAGCCTGGCGGCGTAGGTGAACGCGGCTCCGGCGGCGATGTGGAAGACTCTGGGGTGGAGGAGTTGGCCGAGATCGCGGCAATAGGCGTATTGGGGGTTGGCGCGGAGGGAGAGGTCGAGGGCGGCCGCCAGGCCGGGGGAAATATCGCCTTCAATGAACAGAATGTAATACTGCCGATCGGGCGCGAGCATGGCGAAGGACCAGGCGACGCCGGTTTGTTGCTGAAGGTATCGAAGGGTCTGGCCGACGAACGCCTCGCTCAGTTTCTCGCCAAAGAGATCCGATACGTGGCCGGACTTGCCGACGAAGCGGATCGATGGCGTGCGGCCGACGAATCCTTCGACGCGGACGAGGTCGTGCATGCGATAGCGGTAGAGGCCACCGGCGGTGGTCACCACCGCCTCGTAGGTGCCGTCTTGCCGCAGCTCATCGGCGCGGAGCACTGTCCCATCTTCGGCGAGAAACTCGAAAAAGTGGGAGCGGATGGCCAGCGGCCAGCCGCCGGCGAAGGGAATGGAGATAATGCACTCGGTGGCGATCAGGCCTTTGGGTTGGATGGTCACGCCGGGAAGCTGGGCGGCGAGGGTCTGGGCGGCCAGGCTGGCGTGGCCATCGGTCCAGCAGCTTATGACTTTCAAGTTGGGCCAGAGCTGGCGCGGCGGGGCGGGGAGATGGGGCAGCAGAAGCGAGAGGAAGGATGGGTGCCAGACCGAGATCAGGCGCAGGTCACGGCGGCGGGAGAGATGATGCACCGTCAGCCGCAGCCATTCATCCATGGTGGGGGCATGGCGCACGCTGGCGGGGACGGCCATGACGGCGTTGACGAGATGGCGTGCGATTCCGCCGAGATAGGCGCTGTCTTCCTCGAAGCCGATGGGCACGACGGAGGTATCCTGTTGCGGCTGGCGGGCGACAGGGCTGATGGACCAATAGGCGGGGCCGGCCAGCAGCGACGGCCTGGAAAGAAACAGGTCAACGATCCACGGTCCCACCGCGCGGTTGAATTCCACCTGCAGGCCGGCGGTGTGGGGGATGAGTTTGCGCCCTCCGGTGGTACCGCTGGTGGTGGCGAGATGGCGGACGGGGTCGGCGGTGAGGGTGCGGCGTTCGCCGCGGCGGATGCGCTCGATCCAGGGTTCGACATCCGCATAGTCGCACAAGGGGACCTGCTGCCGAAAGTCATCGTAGCTTCGGATGCGGTCGAAATGGTGGGCTCGGCCGAAGGCGGTATTGGCGGCGCGGGAGATGATCGACTGAAGCAGCGTGGCCTGGGCGGCGGCGGGATTGGCCAGGGCGCGGCGGAAGGCCGACCATGCGGGCAGGTTGCCGAGCGCCCAGGCGGAATTGGCGGCGAAGGCGAGGGGGCAGGGGGGGCTGACGGTCATTTGGAAGTTCCCTAGACCATGCGCCGGCCGGCGGGGGTGAGGTTGTCGGGACCGAGGTGGGAGATGCAAACCAGCTCATCGCCGCGGGCGTGGCCGGGGTTGCACGAAAGAAAGAAGGCCACGTGGGCGTCGCGTTCCCGGCCGCAAGGCACATCGCGCAGCCAGCCACGGAGTTGCTGCGGATGCTCGAGGCGGACGATGCCGGCGGCGGCATCGAAGCCATCACCGAATTGATCGCGGGCGAGGGTGTCGAGGATGCGCTGCCATTGGGGCGGAGTCGGGATGCCGGCGTGGGGATAGAACTCGCGCCAGAAGACCGACAGCAGCCGATAGGTGCGGAAGCCGGAGGTAAGCAGCAGCCAGATGAGCCGGCCGCGGCGATAGTGATCGCGGCGGAGTTCGTAGATGGAGTGAATCCAGGCGCGGGGGAAGGCGGGCGAGCCCCAGGCCTCCGGGGAGATGATGGTGTCGCCGGAATAGATGACCGTGAGAAGTTCGGCGGCGACCTCGGCTTCGTAAACGAGGATGGTGGAGAAGCCGACCAGCCGGCCATCGCGCTCAACGAGGACGACGAAGTTTTTTGACTCCAGGTCGCGGGTGAATTGCTCGAAAGAGACGCCTTGGAAATGGGCGTCGAGCAGGGCGAACATCGCCGCGCGGTCGGAAGCGGTCAGCGCCTCACGTTGGACCAGCGAGCCAGTCATAGCAGGGCCACCTCCGGGTAGAGCAGCCGGCCGTCGGGCGGCTCGACTCGCGGCGGCTCATCCGGCCAGCTTACCGTGTAGAGCCGGGTGCGATAGAGGTGCGGACGGAATCGCTGGAGAAGACTTGGGAGGCGCGGATCACGGGCATCGAGGGCGAGGGTCATCGCCGTCATGCCCAGGGTGCGGGCGCTGGCGGTGAGCAGGAGCAGCAGTTGAATGAGCCATTGCGGTCGGTCGAGCGGCACGGCAAGCGGCGAGACGAAGGCTTGAGCGATTGTCTGGTGGGGAGGGGGAAGCGGGACGCGGCCGGTGAAGGCGGCGAAGAGGTTGTAGAAGGGGCGAAGCAGGGAGAGGCGGCGGGAGTAATGGGCGACGACGGCTTGCTTGAATGGGCGCTGGTCCCAGAGGGCGGCGTAGGCGACGGGGCCGGTGGAGTTGGAGAGGATGCGGAAACTGTCTTTTCGTAAACCGCCGGTGGAGAGGAGACGGGAGAGTTCGGGCTCATCCCAGGAAGGCGCGAATTGAAATTCTGCGGCGTTGCGGCGGAGGAGGGCCCAGACCGCGGCCAAGTCGTCAATTCCGTTTTGAATACTTGGAAAATCCTGTAGCACGGGCGTCTCGCCGGTGTTGTTGATGCGCGGACACGGGCGGGACGCCCGTGCTACGGATCGGGTTGGGATCAGCAGCGTCACCAGTTCGCCGGCGAGATCGTAGCGAGGGAGGCCGGAAATGCCGCGTTCGAGGAGGCGGCGGGCGCGGATGTTGTCGGTGGCGATGGCGGTGAAGCACGCCTCCAGATCGAGCGACGGGTGGAGGTCGTGGAAGGACGCATAGCCGCGGCGGAGGATGTCGAATCGGCCGGCGTGGGAACGGGCCAGGCGCAGTTGGCCGAGATATCCGACACGGCAAAGCGCGCCGTTGTAGAAGCGCTGGCGGATGGAGATGCCGCCGGCGCAGATCACGCGCCCTGAGGAGTCGACGGCGACGATGGCGCGGTGTTCTCCGCCTTCCTGGCGGGCGGCGGCGAAATAGCTGGGCTCGCGCTGCAGCGAGAGCGCGATATCGCCTTCCATCGCGGTCTCGCGGAGCAGGGCGCGAATCCCCCCCTCCCCCGCATCGTGCCGTTCGCCGGCCAGCTCGAAGCGGATTTCGCCGGCGGGAGCACTCATCAGTTGGCTTGAAGCAGTTCGCCCTGCCATGTCATGTCCCCCAGCGGATAGTGATCGCGGGCGCTGACATCGCCGCGATGCAGGGCATTGATGAGAAAAAAGTTTCGCCACATGAAAAAGTCGCTGCGGTTCACGCGGTCGCAGCCTCGGCGCAGAATGTTCGGCCAGGAATAGAACTGCCGCCGCGCCTCCAGGCATCCGCGGCGAAGGGTTTCGGGATCCATTCCTCTCGGGGTGAAGGGAATCTGGTTGTAGCTGTAGCGCCCATCGAGCCACCACGCCTCGTAGCGCATCCGGCCCTCGCGCAGCAGCCGGGCATAGAGCGGCGTTCCCGGGAACGGAGTGAGGTGGTTGAAGGCGGTGATGTACATGGCGTGCTCGTTGGCGAATTCCACCGTCGGGCCAAAGCTCTGGGGAGTGTCCGCATCGTAGCCAAAGATGAAAGTGCCGTAGACGCGCACGCGGTGGCGGCGGAGGTTGGCCATGGCCTTCTCGAACCCGCCGCGCATGGTGTTGAAGGATTTGTTCATCTCCTTGAGATTTGCGGGGTTGAGGCTCTCGAAGCCGATCAGCACGCCCTTGCAGCCGCTGCGGGTGAGCAGGTCGAGGAACTCTTCATCGTGGGCGGCGTTGATGCTCGCCTGGCTGACCCAGCGGATGTTGCAGGGAATCAGGGCGCGGAAAAATTCCTTGGCCTGCTCGAGGTTGGAGGTGATGTTGTCATCGACGAAGAAGAAGAGGTTCTTTTCGGCCTTTGTGGCCTCGACTTCCGCGATGATGCGGTCGATCGGCCGGCGCGTCTGCGTGGCGTTGAAGATGGTCTGGACGGCGCAAAACTCGCACTTGAAATGACAGCCGCGGCCGGCCTCGACCAGGCCGATGGGGAGATAGCGCTTGCCGCGAAAGATGCTTCTGTCGGGACGCAGGTTGGCGAGAGACGGCCGGTCGTGTGAGCGGTAGAACTTCTGCAGCTTGCAGTGGCGGGCATCGTCGAGGACGAGCGGCCAGAGACTCTCGGCCTCACCCACAACGACCGCCTCGGCATACTTCGCCACTTCATCCGGCATGAGGGTGGCATGAAAACCGCCCATCACCACCGGCACGCGGCGTTTGCGATATTCGCTGGCGATCTGGTAGGCGCGCCTGGCGGTGTAGGTCTCGACGCTGATGGCGACGAGATCGGTCGGCTCATCGAAGGGAATCTGCTCCATGCGGTCGTCATAGAAGCGGATGTCGATGTCTTTCGGTGTCAATCCCGCCAGCGTGGCGGCGGGCAGGGATTCCATCTGCCAGGTGCGGATGTACTTCTGGGTTGGCCCCCGCGCGGGCCGGCCGATGCAGGGATGAATAATCGTCACCCTCATGGCCGCCCCACCGTTGCGACAACCTGCACGGGCGCGGTCGGGTTGCTTGCGTCACTCCGCGTTCCGTCGCCATGCGCGCGCCCGATCATCCAATCACAATTATAGAAGCGGCTGAGATGGTTGGCGTAAAAGCGGTAGCCGAAGTTGGTGCCGAGGCGCACCGGCCAGGGCGCCGGCGAGTGGCGGATTCGCCGGGCGATGGAGCGCAGGCTGTAGGCGTGCTTCCAGGCGATCTCGGTTCCCTGCTGCAGTTCATCGACACTCATCCGCGCCGGCTGAAAGACAACGTGCTGGCCGTCGTACAACTCCCAGTTGCGGGTCAGGAGGCGCCCCTCGCTGTCCAGCCGCTTGTACAAGGCGGTGTTGGGAAAGGGGGTGACGATGGCGAAGCGCGGGAGGTCGATTTTGGCATCGACGGCGAACTGCGCGGTTTTCAGGAAGACGTCGGCGTCATCGTGGTCGAGGCCGAAGACGAAACACCCCTGCAGGGCGATGCCGTGCTGGTGGAGCAATTGCACGACGCGGGCGTAGTGCTCACCGCAGGTGTGCTCAGGGGAGTTGAAGCCTTTGCGGCTGCCGCGGAGATTCTCCGGGGAAATCGATTCCAGGCCCATCAACAGGCCCCGGCAGCCGCTTTTGGCGGCCATCTCCAGCAGTGGAAGATCGTCGGCCAGCAGCACGGTGGACAGGCCGTACCATTGCACCTTGAGCGGAACCAGCGCCGCGAAGAGGCGCAGCGCGTATTCGCGGTCGGAGATCAGATTGAGGTCGACGAAGATCAGCTTCCTGACCCCGCCCCCCCTGTGGCGGCGGATGTCCTCGACGACATCCTCGACCGGCTTCTGCAATGGCTTGCGGCCCCAGGCGGCGGGAACGACGCAGAAGTCGCAGTTGTGGATGCAGCCGCGGGTGGCCTCGAAGACGTTGTTGGTGAGATAGCGCCGGCCCGGCAGCAGGTCGCGGCGGGGGAATGGGCGGTTGGCCAGGTCGAGGTCCGGCGACTGGTTGTAACGAGTCTGCAGCGCACCCGCCCCCCCTGCCGCGAAGTCACGGAGAAGCTGCGGCCAGGTGTCCTCGGCATAGCCCACGACGACCGCGTCAGCGTGCGGCTGAGCATCGTCGGGAATCAGCGTCACGTGCGGGCCGCCGAGAACGACCGTCATTCCCTTGGCGCGGAAGCGATCGGCCAGGGCATAGGCGCGCGGGGCGGTGCCGGTGATGACGGTCAGGCCGACGATATCCGCCTGCAGATCATCCGGCACATCGGCGATGCCTTCATCGATGAGCACCAACTCGATATCCAACTCCCGCGGAACCAGGGCGGCGAGGGTCGTCAGCGTGAGCGGCTGGTAGCGCAGCGACTTGCGGAAAATGCCGCGGCGGTGGCGATAGAGCGGCCCCTTGGGCGAGATCAGGGCCACGCGGATGGGCCTGCCCGTCCGGTACCGCTGGGTTGCTCCAATGGGCGCTGGTGTGTTCATGGTGGCTGAAGTTGCTGGTTGCTAGTTGTCGAACGAACGCAGGCAATTTATTTCGCCGTCCCCGCCTGTACGGTTTGGACGACGCGATTCATTCGGGCGAGCAGCAGGCCTGCGGGGGTTTCGCTGAGGCGATAGACGGTTGTGCCGGCAGTGTCATCGAGCATGGCCGCCGGCTTGCCGTCGGCGCCCAGGAGCCAGAGTCGGCCACCCTGCTCGGTGGCCACCAGACTTTTCAGCGCTGGCGACCAGCGCACATCCTGAAAGCCGAAGCGCGAGGAGAAGAAAGGCTTGGCGTTGGTAACCGGACCCGCGGCTGGGGCCTTGGCTTGGGGTTGGTCTTCGGCAACGACGTAGAGCGGATGGGTGCCGCCCCAGACGGCGACGATCAACTGGTTATCCGCCCCCCCAGCCCTCCCTGGCGTGAAGGCGAGGCCGCCGATTACGCTGTCGAAGGTGGCGGTGGTGGTGACCTTGCCGTCGCTGAGATTGAACACGCCGACCGGGATCTTTGGCTGGGCCGCGGTTTGACCCCAGCCACCGGCGGCGGCGGTCTTGCCATCAGCGCTGAAGGCGAATGCCTGGGCGCCGCGGATCGGGTTGCTCCACAGCACCGACCCATCGGCGGCGTTGACGGCGGTGAGCTGGTCGGCGCCGATCAGGAGCGTGTCCGTTCCCGGCACGAAGGCCACGCCAAACACGTTGCCCGCGACCTTCGCGGAGGCGACCGGTTTGCCATTGGCGTCGAGGATGATGACATCGTGGGGATCGGTGGACAGGCCGGCGTAGGTGTTGTTGACCCACCCGCCGGCCACGTGCGTGCCGGCGTCGTTCCAGGCGACGCTGGTCATCAGGTTGGCCAGCACCGGATTGCCGATGGCCACCGGCTTGGCGCGATAGCCGTCGAGCACCTTTCCGTCGGCGGTGTCGAGCACGAGGATGCCGGGGTAACCGGCGACGGCGAGGCGGTCGCCCTTGGGGCTGACGGCGAGTGCGGAACCTTCAAGCAGGGCCCCCCCTGCCGGCGTGCTCCACAGTTGCTTGCCGGCCGCATCCGAGGCGATGACCGAGCCATCGTACAGTGCGATGTAGGTGATCTTGCCGTCGGGACTGGCGCCGATGCCGACCGGCGTGTCGTAGGTCTTCACTTCATGGGAGACGGTGAGGGTGCGAGGCAACTCCGACTTGTGCAGTTGCGGTCCCCCCCTCGCCGCCACCGCCACATTCAGCGCCGGGCCGGCAGGGGCGGCTGCCGGAGCGTCCGGGGCGGCGCCAGGGGGGGTGGTGATGCGTTCGAGCAGCCAGCGCACGCCGGCATCGGTGTCGCCGAGGATGAAGACATCCTGCCATCCCGCCTGAAAGCAGCTCGATCCCCACTGCACGTAAGCTCGGCCGGCGCCGGGGAAGTTGTCGGTGACGACACGATTGAGATAGCCGCGATTCATGCTGCTGTCGACGAGCGGGCTGCCGGGCAGCACGATGGCGTTGGCGAAGATGGTCTCGTAGTTGCCGGCCTGGCCGGCGGCGCCCCCGCGGTCGGGCTCGCGCTGGAACGGCACGGTCTTGAATTCGGGGTTGACGCTGACTGTCATGCCCCTGGCCTTGAAAGCGTCGGCGAGCTTGTTGGCCGCATCGACATTGTCCTTGCCGCTGAACACCGCGAATTTTTTGGGGTCCAGACCGAAGACGCGGGGGGCATCCCAGTTGAGCTGCTTGTAGTCCGGCTGCTGCATCTTGCCGGCAACCAGCTCGGCGATGCGCCTGGCATCGTCAAAGTAGATCGATACATCGCCGGCATTGGCGCTGGCGAGTTGCTG
>DAIOHQ010000142.1:0-3582 GCA_036744635.1 Tepidisphaeraceae bacterium
TGTGGAACAACGAGGCGAGTACGCCGACCTGTGGCACCCAAACTGACCCACTAACCAAATCCCCCCGCCTTGACCATGCTCTGCGCATTCCGCGATAATCGAGCATTCCCATGAGCACCTTCTACATCACCACTCCCATCTATTATCCCAACGGCGAGCCGCACCTTGGCCATGTCTACACGACCATCTGCAGCGATGTCGTGGCCCGCTATCACCGGCTGATCGGCAATGACACCTGGTTTCTGACCGGCAGCGATGAGCACGGGATCAAGATGGTAAAGACGGCCGAGGCGGAGAAGATCACGCCGCGCGAGCTGGCGGATCGGAATGTGGCGGTGTTTCAGGCGCTTTGGCCGGAATTGAAGATCACCAACGATGATTTCATTCGCACCAGCAGCGATCGGCACAAGCAGGGGGTGCAGGAGATCGTCCGCCGGCTGGTGGAGAAGGGGGACATTTATCTGGGCAGTTATTCCGGCTGGTACGATGAGGGGCAGGAGGAATTCGTTACCGAGACCGAGGCGAAGACGAACGAATACAAGTCAGTGGTGAGCGGGCGGGCGTTGGTGCGGTATTCGGAGTCGAGCTATTTCTTTCGGCTGACGAAGTATGCCCCGCGGGTTTTGGAATACATCAACGCCAATCCGCACTTCATCCAGCCGGATTCCCGGCGCAACGAAGTGTTGAGCAAGTTGAAGGCAGGCGTGGATGACCTTTCGATCAGCCGGGCGACGTTGAAGTGGGGGATTCCGCTGCCGCACGATCCGGAGCACGTGGTGTACGTGTGGATCGATGCGCTGAGCAATTACATCACCGCCTTGGGATATGGGCAGGCGGATGATTCGAAATATCGCAAGTATTGGCCAGGCGTACACGTGATCGGCAAGGAGATCCTGTGGTTTCACACGGTGTACTGGCCGGCGATGCTCTTTGCGCTCGGTGAGCCGCTGCCCAAGCAGGTGTATGCCCATGGCTGGTGGACGGCCGAGGGGCGCAAAATGAGCAAGACGCTTGGCAACTTCATCGGCCTGCCGAAACTTCGCAGCGTCATCGCCGCCAGCGGGCTGGATGCGTTGCGCTATTACCTGTTGCGGGCAGCACCCTTCGGCAGCGACTTGGACTGGAGCGATGGCGATTTTAACAAGAGCTTTAACGAGCTGGCCAACGTGCTGGGGAATTGTCTCAATCGCACGCTGAAGATGATCAACAAGTACCGCGATGGCGTGGTGCCGGCGGCGGGCGCGGAACTGGATGAGATCGACCGCAACCTGATCGCCCGCACGCGGGAGATCGGCGCAAAACTTGCCGACGCCTATGACCGGCTCGCGCTGCAGGAATGCGCCATGCTGCCGGTGGAACTGGCCCGCGCCACCAATGGCTACATCGACGCCACCGCGCCATTTTCGCTGGCGAAGGACCCGGCCAAGGCGGGGCGGCTGGATACTGTGTTGAACCTTTCCGCGCAGGCGATTTCCCGCGCGCTGTTGGCGCTGCTGCCGATTCTTCCGGAAAAAGCGGCGGCGGGGCTGGCGCAATTGAATGTCGCGGCGGATCGGCCGCTGGGCGAACTGCTGGCGCATCAGATTCCCGCCGGGCATCGCGTCAGCGAAGGTCAGCCGCTGTTTCCGAAGGTGGTTTGATCAGAACTGGATTGTTCTCTCCACGATAGTTGGTCCATCGCACTTGGGACCGGCCGCGGTCCAGCGCAGCGGGTCGATGCACATTCTGCGGGCGGTGTGGCCGACATCCCATGCGTGATAGACCAGGAAGAACGTCTTGTCGTCCGGCCCGATGACCACCGAATTGTGTCCCGGTCCGATGCTTTCATTCGGGGTGCCTTTCAGCACCGTCGGCCCGTGCCGCCCCATCACGTCGCGGTAGGGGCCCAGCACATCGTCGGCGACAGCGAAGCCGATGCCGTAGTTCTCGCTGTTCCAGGCGCCGCCGGAATAGAGGCAGTAATATTTGCCTTCGTGGAACAGAACGAATGGACCTTCGACGCAATTCCAGGCCGGCCAGATGCGGCTCTTGTAGTTGCGGTTGCGCTGGTAGATTTGCCAGGCATCACTGGCGCGGAGAATGGCCCGGGGTTCGCCGGCGACGGTCGTCAGGTCATCGGCCAGCGCCACCGCCGCCAGGCCGGTGCCGTAGGGTTCTTCGCCGGTATAGTCGGCGGCAAAAAACAGATACCACCTGCCCGACCTGGGGTCGTGGAAGGGGTGGGCATCAATGGAGAAGCCGGCATCAGGCATCAGCTCCCGGCCACTGTCGATGAAAGGGCCGGCGGGGGTTTCAGATGTCGCCACCCGCAGGCGATGGTGCTCATCGGATTCGCTGGTCGTGGCCGAGTAGTAGAGCAAGAAGCGGCCGTCCTTCTGCGCCACTTCCGGCGCCCAGTAGGTGAAGGCGCGAGGGTTTTCAAGCGGACGGAGTGCGTGGGCGACATATTCCCATCGCGACAGGTCTCTTGAGCGCAACACCGGAAACTGCATGCCATTTTCCGCTGCCGGCGCCGTGCCATAGGCGAAGTATTCCCCGCCCACTTTCAGCACAAAAGGGTCGGCGAAATAGTGGGGATAGACAGGATTGCGATAGGTTATCTGACGGATGGACATGCACGGCAGGATAGGTTCCGGCCGAGCGATTGGTCGAGATTGAAAAAGCGAAATGGTTCAGGCCGCTGACTCAGCGCGTGTTCACAACGCTCTGTGCCGCCTGGCGCCCGTCGATGGGTAGCGAGATCGTGAAGATCGCACCGCGGCCGACCTCGCTGTTTACCTCAATCTTGCCGCCCTGTTTGCGGATCAGGCTGTAGCTGATGGAAAGCCCCAGGCCTGTGCCGCGGCCGACCGGCTTGGTGGTGAAGAAGGGCTCGAAGAGGCGGTTCATGTGCTCGGGCTGGATGCCGCTGCCGTTGTCTTCCACCTTGATCGCGCACCAACCTTCGCGCCGCGCCGTTCGCACCGTAAGACGCGGCTGTTCCACATCCGCCATCGCATCCAGGGCGTTGATGATCAGGTTCACCAATACCTGGTGGATCGCCTGGGGAAGAACGGTGATGCTGCCGGCGTCGGGCGTGAACTCGCGCACCACCTGCAATGTTTTCAGGCGCAGATCGAAGCGCACCATGTTGATTGCCTGCTCGACCAGGTCGTTCAGGGGCACGGTCTGCCAGTTGCCTTCGTTGGGATGGGCGAACACTTTCATCTGCTGGATGATCTGATGAATCCGCTCCACCTGCTCGCGCAACGTGACCAGTTTGTCCGGGCCGAGTTTCTCCGGCTTGCGCTGCAGGAGCTGCAGCAGGCTGTCCATGCTGGCCAGGGGATTGGCGATTTCGTGGGCCACCCCGGCCGCCATCTGGCCGACCGCCACCATTTTTTCATGCTGCACCATGGCGCGCTGCTGGTGGCGCAGCCGCTTGGTCATGCCGCGGATGCGGCGATTACGCCGCACCAACATGCCGCGCTGGCGGCGCAGGTCCTTGGTGATCCGGCTGGCGAGGGCGACGCTCAGCACCAGCGTTACCGCTTCGCCGGTGAAGATCAGCCATTCCCGGGGGTCGCGGGGCAACTGGCGGGT
>DAIOHQ010000142.1:3592-12446 GCA_036744635.1 Tepidisphaeraceae bacterium
CCCCGCCATGAGCAGGACAATGGCCGCGGCGGCGCTGCCGAAGGCGAGCAGGCGCGGCAGCAGCAGGCTGGCGAAGACCATGTGAAACACGAAGAAGCCGAGAATCGGACTGCTCAGCCCGCGCGTCCATGCGGCCAGGAAGGTGAGGCAGCTCAGGTCCAGCAGGATCTGGATCGATGCGGTGAAGAGCAGGTCATGCTTGCGGCGTTTTTTGGCCAGCCGATGGGTCAGCACGAACAGCAGGACGTTGTAGGCGGCGACCGTCACCCCCAGCGCCAACATGCCGCCGGTGTGGCCGTACCAGTTCAGCCAGTGGCGGTCGATCAGCGCGCCCAGCAGGATTCCGGCGGCCGCACACCAGCGCAAATTCACGAAACGGCGCAGCTCAACCAGCAGCGGGCGGGCGCGCTCCGCCTGGGTCGATTTGCTCATACGGCGGCGTTCCTGTGCAATGCTGAAATCATGCTCGGATGCGCTTCCTCCTCCTCGGTCGACTTTTCCAGATCGAGCATTTTTATACCAGAAATGTAGTCGGTCAGCACAATCCGCCGTACGTGCTTGAGCGCCTCGACGGTGCGGGTCATGCGCTGCAGGCTCTGGGCGATCTGCATGAGGTATTGCTCGGGTGCGTGCTCACCGCCCACCCGCCGACTCAGCAGGCGCAGTTGTAAATCGATGATCGAGATCACATTGTTCAGCTCATGGTTCAGCGCCAGCGCCACCTGGCCGACCATCTCGATCTTGCGCTGTTCATTGGCCTGCAGTTGCTCGGCGAGGTGGTTATAAGCGGCCGCCAGTTGGCAGAATTCATCCTTTCCTTCCAGTTCCACGCGATAGTCAAAGCGCTCCCTGGCCAGCTCACGGGTGGCCTCAACCAGCCGATCCACCGGCCGCAGCACCATCCCCGCCACGCGGATCAGCACCATGACCGAGACGTTGATCACCAGCAGAAAGACCAGTCCCAGCCCCAGCACAACCCAGCGGAAGCGGGCGGCGATGGCCTCCTGCTCCAGACGGGCGTAGTCGCGCACCTGCCGGCTGAGGGGCAGGGTGCCAACCCGCATTTTCACCGCCGCCTGCAGCGCCGATTCGGTGTGCAATTTTACGAGCTGCTCATCGGGTGTGGTCGCGAGCGCGCCCACGTCGCTCTTGAAGGCGGGATAGGCGGCGCGGATGTTGAGATAGATCGACTCATTTTCCGGCCGACGGATGATGGACGACTCGCCGATGCTTTCCAGCAGCCGGCTGCCCTGGTCCACGGAATCGATCAACGCATCCAGTCGTTGCGTGCGCCCGAGCCGAAGCTCATACAGGTCAGATTCGATGGCATTGATGGTCGTGCTCAGGTCGTTGACCTGATCCACCGTCACCCAGGCCTGGCCGTCGACGTGATTCAAATCCTGCAGCACTTCCTGCAGCAGCCAGAGCGAGACCAGCGCGGTTCCCATGATGAGCGCCACCAGCGGGCCGAGGATGAAGAGCAGTTTTCGTCTTAACATGCGAACCTCACCGTCAATGGTCCGTTTTCCCAAGCCAAAGAAGCACGCCTGTGAGCAATCCCACAAATGAGACGGCCAGGATGACGCGAACTGCACGCATGGCCTGAATTCCCCGTTTGAACGATGATTCTGGCTAAGTACACCCTTCCCAGAACAAACCGCAGGCCAAATACGGCGTATGGAACCACGGATGGCGGCCGCTTGATCTCTGGCACCAAAAATGCACTAATTCAGTCGGCTATGGAAAAAGAACTGAGAAAAGATCTTCGCACGCTCGGCCTGTTCATCGATTTGTACTGCAAGTATCGCCACGCCGACGCCGAGCGGCTGCCGGTGGTTTTGAAGACCCACGATGTCAAGGAGATCACCGGGCGCAACGTCTGCCTCTGCCCTGGCTGTCAGAAGCTGTTGACCCACGCCTTCGTCAAGCGGTCTACCTGTCCGATGGACCCCAAACCACAGTGCAAACACTGCCCGGTACATTGTTATCATCCCACCTATCGCGCCCAGATCCGCGAGGTGATGAAATATTCCGGCAAGAAGATGCTCCTCTCCGGGCGGCTCGACTACCTCTTCCATCTCCTCTTTTGAACCTGGCGCCGTCCAAGACGGGGTATCACGGGTGGATGGACTTGCCCACTGTACCTTGGAATCCGCACCTGAATTGAGAAGCCTCGGGCGAGGGGTTTTCCCGTATGTAAGAATGCGGACCGGGGAAGCGCGGTTTCATGCCGCTTTTCTGTGCTATTTCGCCTTTTTTTACATGTCTCAGCCGGCACGCCGATTGTTTTTGATATCGCATCACCACGAGGAGCATGACATGAATCTGCAGGTCCTGAACACCGAATTTCCGAAAGCTCTGCCCGCCGCGCCGCCACTGCGGCTGGTCTTCTGGGAAACCACGACCGGGTGCAATCTGGCGTGCATTCACTGCCGCCGCCTGGAAGTTTCCGCGGCGCTGAGCAAATTCGATCTCAGCACGGAGCAATCGAAGAAATTCATCCGCTCGCTGCCGGAAACCGGCAACCCCATCCTCGTCTTCTCTGGTGGTGAGCCGCTGATGCGGCCGGACATCTTTGAGCTGGCCGAGGAAGCTTCGCGCGTCGGGTTGACTACGGCTCTTGCGACCAACGGCACGATGATTGATGACCTGCTGGCCAGGAAGATCGTCGATGCCGGCTTCCGCCGCGTCTCGATCAGCTTTGACGGGCCCGATGCGCCGACCCACGACCGTTTCCGCGGGCCGGGCGCGTTCGACAAGTCGGTCGCGGGGATGAAAGCGTTGCGCAAGGTCGGCATGTCGGTGCAGATCAATACCACGGTGGCGAAACACAATTATAAGAAGCTGGATGAGACCTACCGCTTCGCGCTGGAGATGGGGGCGGACGCCCTGCACATCTTCATGCTCGTGCCGGTCGGCTGCGGCATGACGCTCGACAAGAACATCATGCTGAATCCGGAGGAGTACGAGAACGCGCTGAACTGGGTCTACGATCGCAGCCTCGAAGGCCGCATCCACTTGAAGGCGACGTGCGCGCCTCATTATTTCCGCGTGATGCGGCAACGAGCCAAAGCGGATGGAAAGCCCATGCCGGCGGCGTCCCACCCACACCGCAGCATGGGCCATCCCGCTGACAAAGCCGCCGGCCACCCCGGTGGGGCAGCCGGCCATGGCGACATGACCGCCATGACCAAGGGATGCCTGGCCGGGCAGGCGGTCTGCTTCGTTAGCCATACCGGCGAAGTTTTCCCCTGCGGCTATCTGCCGGTGAGTTCGGGAAACGTGAAGGATAATCCTCTGCCGGAAATCTGGCGCACCAGCAATATCTTCGCGGACTTGCGCGACTCATCCAATCTGTCCGGCAAATGCGGCCTGTGCGAGTTCAATAACGTCTGCATGGGCTGCCGGGCGCGGGCCTACGGGACCACCCACGACTATCTCGCCGAGGAACCCAACTGCAGCCACATTCCCGTGCGCATGAGCAAGACGGCCACCCTCTGAAACAAACCAGCACAACTTCCTTCACCGGACCCTTCGGCACACCCACGCTGGAGGGTCCGGCGGTTGAGGGGTCCGGCATGCTCTTGACCCTCTCGGCTGCTCCCTCTCGGCTGCTTCGATTTTGTCCCACGTTTTATAATTTGACGAAGGCTCGACACCGTTGTATTATATGACAACAACCGAGGCGGCCGGATGCCATGGATCGATATCATTTGGACCGACGAAAACGAGGCCCATATCATCGACGGCGGCATGAGCATGGCCGATGTGGAGCACGTGATCCATCATTCGGTCGGCGGCGGCGTGAGCCGTTCCAGCGGCCGGCCATTCGTCGTCGGATACGCGCCCGGCGGCCGCGGAATTCTGGTCGTTTACGAAGAAATCGACGCGATCACGGTTTACCCGATCACCGCCTATTTTCTGGAGGATTGACATGGCAACCATCACCCGCAAGAGCCATCCCGCCCTGACGCCCAAACGCCTGGCCGCGCTCAATGCGCTGGCCGGGAAGATTGACCGCGAAGAAGCCCCGGAACTCAAGGCCGCCGGAAGATCAATCCTGTTGCGGCACGGGACGGTGAGGCAACTGATCGCATCCTTGAAGGAGGCTCGCCTGGCGAAGGACCTGAGCCTGGGGGAAGTTGGGGAGCGATCGGGCATCGGCAAGGCCAATCTGTCCCGCCTGGAGAATGACCCAACTCCCAATCCAACGCTCGACACGCTGTTGCGTTATGCCGAGGCCGTCGGCGTCAAGATGCGCGTCAGTCTGGGCGAAACCTAAGCTATCGCGGAACGGAACGTGAGAGATGGGTAGGACCGCGGCAACGGAGCGCAGTGAGCCGCCGGTAATCTTCACCATCGGCGCAGGCGGGGAACGTCAGGACCGTTCCGAGCAGCAATCCACTGAGGCGGACAAGCCTAGGGAATGGCTCCTTACCCTCTCGGCTCCCTCTCTCCTGCGTCACAGTGCCTGCTGAGCTAGTGGAGAACCAGCGAGTCGTTTCTGAAACACCCGACAAGTATCCATTTTATTCGCTACCCATCGGTACAATTCTGGCCAGTTCGAGTTATCGTCGAGCTTCGCACGGTGGTACATGGCAAGATACCGCGTCTTGCCCTCGATCTCCGGCCACACGGGTGTTTGCACCAAGGTGCGCAATTGCTCCGCGTCGGCACTTGCCGCCTCCCATTGCCTCTCGTCACCGTCAGGCTTGAAAATCAGACCGGTTCCTACCCAATGTTCCTCCGGGTCGAATCGGAGCCAGATTCCCACACCGGGCTCCAAGTCCACGTCCCGCCACTGCTCGCCTTGAGCTTTGAGCATCGCCCAATGATTTCCAGCTGCGAGTAAATGCTGATCCAGGCCGGTCCAGAACGCCAGCAGCAGCTTCCCAGCGTTGGGCGGCTGCGGCGTATGAATGCGCGGTCCCAGCACATCGATGAGCTGCTTAAGTTTCTGCGCCAGCCACCGATGTTGGCGGGGCCAATCAGCTCTGTCTCCCGGCTGGGCCGAATCCAAATATAATGCCGCCTTTTTTGTATTTTCTTCGGCCTCCCATTCGACCTGCTCACCCAGCTCGGCCTCAATGGCCAACTCGTCTTGGCGAAGCACGTCCAGTTGAGAGCCTGCAAACTGGTCGCGGAAGCACAACTCGACGCTGACGCAGGCCTCGTCGGTGTCCAAGGCCGCCGCAAACCAACCGCTCGTGCCGAGAAAACTGAGAGAGGGCCGATCCTCCGGCTGCTTCTTGGGCTCCAGAGTGGGAGCAATCTCGCCCAGCACCTTCCGAAACGCCTGCCAGTAATCCGCCCGGAGTTTTCGGGCCTCGCCCCGACCTTCCAAGTTCGCCGTGACCTCATGCACCGCCGGCTGGCGGACGTACGCGCCGAAACTCGGCCAGCGCTCGGCCACCTGGCTGGCCAGCCGCTTGCCGCGCGCTCTGATGGCGGTCGCGTCCCAAGTGCTTATCTTGTGAAAGTGAGCATTGAGCTGCACATTACTCTTCTTATACACCGCCTTTTTCCTCTCAAACGAGTCGTTGGACAGCTTCGGATTGTAGCCTGTGAGCGTCAGATTCCCCAACGTGTGCAACCACTCTTCGTGCAACGTCGACCATTTGTTCCCCAGCATCCCCTGCCAGCTCTGGCCGGCCTGTCCTTTGATAATCGACTGCGGCATGACGTGCTCGATCGTCAGCGCTTTCAGCTTCGGGCCTTCCTTGTGCCCGAATGACGCCTCCAGCTGTTCCAAGATCAGCTGGCATTTCTTCGGCTCGCGACGATACAGGGCGAAGTTAAGGAGAGATGCGGTGAAGGCTTCATCGTTAGGCCAGCCCCTCGCTGTCCAAAATCGCCGCAAGTCCTCGCACGGGGAGCCAGCGATCGATCTAATCGCCGCCGGAAACAATTCATTGTAGCTGCGGGTGGACTCGCCGCAGATCGATCGGCGGATCACGAAACTTTCAAGATCGGCAATGCATTGCAGGAGTTCATCCTTTGACAGACCGCCGTCGGAGTGACGAGCCAACAAGTGCGTTAGAAGTGGATAGGCAGTGGTTACCTCAAGCGCGTTAATGCACTCCAAGGCGCTCTTCAGGCGTGAATCTTCGGATGTGCTGGGAAGACGCAGCGCAAGCTCAAATCGAGCAAACTTGCGAAGTTCCTGAATCAATGCCACCGGAGTGATATCTCGTCCCTTCAAATGGTCCTTGAAGTCGACAAATGTGGCTTTCTTGCGGGAATATTCCCCATTGCGCATAAGGTAGTCGCGGTAGAAGACAGTCATGTCCATTCTGTCCTCATCATCCGTGCCTTCGAACATTGCCTCCAGCGGTTGCCAGTGCAGGCGGTGGAAATCCTCCTGCTCAGACAACGGCACCTTCATAAACACGAAGTTGCGGATCAAGTCAGATTCTTCCAGCGGCAAGCCAGTGGAGTTCAGGCTTTCGAAGATCTCATATGGGTTCTCTCCCTCGATGCTGATTACGACCAGCGACAGCCATGCGGTGACAGCGGTAGCCAGCTGACGCAGCGCCTTCTCCATGTCGTTCTTGATGTACTGCTGCACGGCGGCCTTGAAGAACCGCTGCGCCCGGATGATTCCATCCCGACGCGAGTGATCAGCGGCCTTCCCGTCTATGACCGCAAACAGAACCTCGCGATCGCCCACGCGCGGCACAACCTTGTACCGATTCAGACCCTTTTCCCGCTTCTGGATCAGGTAGCGTTCAGTGATATCCTCGGCCAACTCCTGCAGATCATGCTCATGAGCCAGGTCCCGCAGTACCGCCAGCAATATGGTGATGGTTGTCAACCGCTGCTGACCATCAATCAGCTGGTACACGGGCAGGTCACCGGGCATGTGATTGACGGGAGTGCAAACCAGCGGTCCCATGAAGTGCATCCGCGGGTGAGCGTCATCGACAAGGCTGGTCAGGTCCTCCCAGAGCGTAAGCCAGTGCTTGAGTTTCCAAGAGTAATGTCGCTGAAAAAACGGGATCAAAAACTGATCGCCAGAATATAGAATGTCCCGAACAGTCTTTGCTTTTGCATCCATGTGCTACCCGGTTATGTGAGTTGAGCATCTGGTCGGAGGAGATACAATAACTCCAAAGCGTGCCTTCTCTGCGTCCTCTGCGCCTCCGCGGTGAATCATGTATTTCCCGCCCTAATGCCCATGCACCGGCTCCCCCAGGATCTTCTTTAACTCCGCAAACTTCTCATCGCGCAGCTCCGGGGTCTTGGCCTCCAGGTTCAAGCGCAGGAGCGGCTCGGTGTTGCTCTTGCGGACGTTGAACCACCAGTCGCCCATGTCGATGGTGATGCCGTCCAGATAGTCGGTCTGCCCTTTCTTGTAATGGTCGGCCAGCTCGCGGATTTTTCCCTCCTTGTCTTCCACCTGGAAGTTCACCTCGCCGCTCTGGCTGTAGCGGTGCAGCGGCTTGACCAGCGCGCTCAGCGGCGCCGGCTGGGCGGAAATGATCGAGAGCATCCGCGCGAAGGCGATGGCGGCGGAGTCGGCGAAAAAGTTGTCGCGGAAATAGAGATGCCCGGATAGTTCGCCGCCGAAGACGGCCTTGGTGTCGGCCATCGTCTTCTTGATGAACGCGTGGCCGACACGGTCGCGCTTGGGCACGCCGCCGGCGGCCTTCACCTCATCGGCGACCACGTGGCTGGAGCGCAGGTCATAGACGATGGTCGAGCCCTTGTTCTGCGGGCGCTGGAGAAAATCGCGGGCGATGATCGCGGTGATCAGGTCGGATCCGATCATTTTGCCGCTTTCATCGAGAAAGATGCAGCGGTCGGCGTCGCCGTCGAAGCAGACGCCGAGGTCCGGCTTCACCTCCGCCATCCTGTCCTTGAGCATCTGCAGGTTCGACTCCACCAGCGGATTGGGCTCGTGTACGAAGCTGCCGGTGATCTCAAAGAGAATCGGCACGATCTCCAGGTTGATCTGATCGCCGAAGATGGCCGGCACCATTTTCCCGGCCATGCCGTTGGAGGCGTCGACGACGACGGTGAGCTTGCGTTTGAGGTCGAGGAACTGCAACACGTGGCGCTGGTAGTCGGGCCAGAGGTCGCGCTCTTCGAGTTTGCCCAGCAGGCCGGTCTTGCCGACGTGCAGGCCGGCGGCGATGCGCTTGATGTCGTCCAGGCCCGATGCCGCCCCGATCGGCTTGGCCTTGGGACCGGAGATCTTGAAGCCGTTGTACTGCACGGGATTGTGGCTGGCCGTGGTCATGATGCCGCCGACGCAATCGAGGTGATTGATGGCGAAATAGATCATGGCGGTGTCGATCATGCCGATGTCGATGACGTTCATGCCGGTCGAGCGGATGCCATCTGACAGCGCCTTGGCCAGCGACGGCGAGTGCGGCCGCATATCCCGGCCGACCACGATGGTGTCTTCCATCTTGACCTTCTGCTCGGCCGTCGCACCCTGGCGGCTGCGCTTGAGAAACTGCGCGGTTGCGTGTCCGACGCGCCAGGCGGCGTCCTCATTCAGCGGAGATGGATAGGTGGCGCGAACATCGTAGGCCTTGAAGATTTTTTCGATCATGGTTGCGGGTCCTTCGTGAGTTGGCCGGTAGTTTACGGGCAAGGCGCGGGATCGGGAAGCGGCACGAGCGGGGAACTTTGAGGTAGCTCCGCTGAGGATTGGTGCAGAAAGTGCATTTTGAGATGTGGGACATTCTGGGACATTTTGGGACATTGGACGCGCGTTAGTCATTGACATTGCGGCAGTTGTGGACTTGTGGGTATTTAGGTAATTTGTGGGCAGGTGGGACATTGGAAGGATGAATGATGAGTGCTGAATGATGAATGGGGAGCGCGGAGTGGGCGGGATGAATTG
>DAIOHQ010000143.1:0-12430 GCA_036744635.1 Tepidisphaeraceae bacterium
AGAAAGCGTCGCCGCTTGAGGCTTCATGCAAAATCGTGTGAAGCGGACCCTACAGGCGGGCAGGGTAAAGCAGTGGGTCAGTTTGGGTGCCACAGGTCGGCGTACTCGCCTCGCTCTTCCACACATCTTTCAAACCGGCCTTGGCGCTACCAAAAACGCGGTTTGGGAGCCGAGAAAGCAGCGGGCTCAACCGTGTCTGGATTGGTTCCAAGGCCATTCCAAAAGATGTGTGGAACAACGAGCGGGGTACCGCGACCTGTGGCACCCGGCAGACCTGTGTCTTACCGCGTCGCTACGCGGCACAGGACTCGGGGTACCGCGACCTGTGGCACCGGAAATTTCAAACTGACCCATTGCCTAATCACCGGGCTCCATTGAGTTTGGTGGAGAACCTGCTATCCTACCGGATGACGCAAGCTTGCAAGGGAAAGAGGGCTTATCTTGGCGCTGCGAAGGATGCCGCGGCGCTGTTCGCGTTTGTACTGATTCACGTTCATCGGCCGGCTGGTGCGATTGTGCGCGCCGGCGGGCGCGTTTCCTGGCTGGCGGCGGATTTTCCGGCGGAGTTGTTGGCATGGGGAAAATTGGCGGAAAATCTACACAGGCGGGCGTGGCGTTGAAGGCTGATGCCGCGCAGGGTTATCTTCTGGAATCGTTGGAGCCGCGCGTCTTGCTGGCGGGGTTGGCGGCGGGGGCAGGGGGGGCGGATCAGGTCTATCTGCCGAAACAATTTGATCTCTTCAACCCAAATGGCTACCTGACCGCGCCGTCGAACAGCAATCCGCTGGACATCGCGCGCAAATTCCTGGCGGCCAACTCCCGGCAACTGGGAATGAGTCCGGCCGATGTGAACGGGGCGGCGGTGACCGATGAATACACCGACGAGCCGGGCGGGGTGACGCATATTTATCTCCGCCAGCGGTACAACGGGCTGGAGGTTTCCAATGCGAACATCGTGGTGAATATCGACAAGGATGGGCGGCTGCTGAGCGTGGGCGGCGGGTTCGTGAAGGGGCTGAGCCCGAGGCCTTCGAGCAGCGCGATCGGCAGTCCGAGACTGTCGGCCGCGGGCGCGGTGAACACTGCGGCGGGAAAGGTGGGTCTGCAGCCCAAGTCGGTGCGCCTGCTGAAGCGCGAGCAGAATCTGTCGCGGCAGACAACGTTTATCAGCGATGTGTCGGTTGATCCGGTGCCGGCCGAGCTGCACTATCTGGCGACGGCCAATGGGGTGAAGCTGGCGTGGGATGTGACCATGCGCACGCCGGATGGGGAGCATTGGTACGACATCAGCGTGGACGCGGCCAGCGGGACTACGCTGGCGCAGGCGGACTGGGTGGATCAAGCGAGCTATGACGTTTTTCCGACGCCGGATCGCGACCCAAATGATGGCCCGCGGCAGGTGGTGAACGATCCGAACGATCCGGTGGCATCGCCTTATGGCTGGCACGACACAAACGGGACCGCGGGGGCGGAATTCACCGACACGCGCGGGAACAACGTTTTCGCCCAGGAGGATGGCAATGCCGACAACAGCGGGGGATTTCGGCCGGATGGCGGGGCGGGGCTGAGGTTTGATTTTCCGCTGGATCTGACGCAAGCCCCGGCGGCCTATCAGCCGGCGGCGATTACAAACCTGTTTTACTGGACCAATCTGCTGCACGATGTGCATGCCCGCTACGGGTTTACCGAGGCGGCGGGGAATTTTCAGCTCACGGATTATTCCGGGCAGGGAGTTGGCGGCGATCCGGTGTACGCTGATGCCCAGGATGGATCGAGCTCGAACAACGCCAGCTTCGCGACGCCGCCGGATGGCAGCTCGCCGCGAATGCAGATGTTCAACTTCACCTCCACCAGCCCGCAGCGCGATGCGGACCTGGATGCGCAGGTCATCATTCATGAGTATGGGCACGGCATTTCCAATCGGCTGACCGGCGGGCCATCCAACGTGGGGGCGCTGGGGGCGACGCAGAGCGCGGGAATGGGGGAAGGATGGAGCGACTGGTGGAGCTTGATGCTCCTGCAGAAGTCAACCGATGCGCAGAACGGGGGGTATGGGATTGGCACGTATCTGCTTGGCCAGCCCGCGAGCGGCACGGGCATTCGCCGCGAGCCTTACAGCTATGACATGTCGATCGACGCGCTGACGGCGTCGGCCTTCAACAGCACGCAGGAAGTACACAACACCGGGGAAATCTGGTGCTCTGCGCTGTGGGATATGAACTGGCTGCTGATCAATAAGTATGGCTTCGGCGCCAACATCGCGGGCGGATACAACGCGAATGTGGCCGGCAGCAACGGGGGCAACGAGCTGGGTTTGCAGCTTGTGATGGATGCGCTGAAGCTGCAGCCGGTGAATCCATCATTTCTGAACGCGCGGGATGCGATCTTGACGGCGGACCAGAATCTCAACGGCGGGGCGGACAAGCTGCAGATCTGGCAGGCGTTCGCCCGGCGCGGGCTTGGCTTCAGCTCGACGACCGCGGGGTCGACATCCAGCAGTATCACCCAGGCGTTTGATATCCCCGTGTCCCTGCAGAAGCCGCGGGTGCTTTCATCGACGCCGAGCGGGACGCAGAGCAGCGCGGTTTCATCGGTCGATCTGGCGTTCAACAAGGCAATGAACCCGGCGAGCTTCGTCGTGTCAGATGACGTCACGAGCTTTACCGGGCCGGGCGGGATGAATCTTCTCGGGCAAATCTCGGGTTTTTCCTGGTTGAACAGCAACCAGACGCTGCGGATTTCGTTCGCGGCACAGAACACCGACGGGCAGTATGCGCTGACGGTAGGCCCGAACATTCTGGCGGCCGATGACGGTTCGGCGATGGACCAGAATCAGAACGATGTGGCCGGGGAGATGCCGGGGGATCAATACACCGCGCGCTTCGGATATGACTCGCTGCCGCTGGCGGTCGCCTCGACGACGCCTGCCAACGCATCCGTGGTGACGCTGCCGATGACGACGGTGGATGTGAAATTCAACGAGCCGTACGACCCGGCCACGATCGGCACCGCCGACCTGACGCTCAGCCAGGGAAGCGTTATCAGCGCAACCGTAGTAGATACAACCACAGTGCGGTACGGCCTGAGCGGAATCGCCAGCGAGGGGACGCTGACGGTGTCGATGGCGGCGGGGGCGCTGGGGGATCTGGATGGCAATCCATCGAATGCCTATGGCGGCAGCTTCACAACAGATGTGGGAACGGTGGCGTTTCCGGCGCTGGCGGGGAAGAACCCGCTGGGTGCGGGGGTGTTTGACGGGAGCGCCAGCGGCACGGTGGGGTACGCCGGGGATACGGATTCCTTCACGTTCACGGTCGATGCAGGGCAGACGATCACGGCGCTGGCCGACCCGGGGACGACGCTGCGGCCGACGATCGAGCTGCGGAATGGCGGGGGGACGCTGGTGGGAAGCGCCACCGCGGCGGCGGCCAATAGGGATGCGGTGATACAGAATTATGCGGCGGCGGCTGGGGGCGCTTATACGATCACCATCAGCGGGAATGCCAGCACGACGGGGAGCTATGCCGTGGGGCTGACGCTGAACGCGGCGCTGGAAGGGGAGGCCCACGATGGGGCGAGCAACAACACCACGGGGACGGCGCAGGATCTGGCGAGCGCGTTTGGCGCGATCAATGCCTCGGCGGCGCGGGCGGCGGTGGTGGGGACGCTGTCGAGCACGGATACGGCGGATTTGTTCGCGATTGCGCTCAACGGGGGTGACTCGCTGACGGCGGTGACGAAAGCGGTGAGCGGGAGCATCGCGGATGTGTACCTGCTGGACAGCGGTGGCGCCACGCTCAGTTATGACACGACCGGGCCGAGCAACGTGGATCGGATCATCAGCGATTTCATCGCGCCGGCCGGCGGCGCCTATTACCTGAAGGTGTTTGGCAGCACGACGTCAACCTATAACCTGGCGCTGACGAAGAACGGGGAGTTTGATACCGAATCGAACGACACAACGGCCACGGCGCCTTGGGTGCTGAGCAAGCAGAGCGCGGGGACGCAGACGGCGGTGGGGCGGATCGACACCGGCAACATCGACCTGTACGCGGTCACATTGGCGGCGGGGGCGCACTTGACGGCGGCGACGAGCACGCCGGGAGATGGGGCTGGCGAGCCGCTGAATGCCTTCAATCCGCGGCTGCGATTGCTGGATTCCGCCGGGACCATGATCACCTCCGACGACAATTCGGCGGCGGATGGGCGCAATGCGGTTCTGTCGTATACGGCGGGGACGGCGGGGAAATATTTCGTCGAGGTCTCCAGCACGACCACATCGAGCACGCTCGGCGATTACGTGCTGACGATTGGCGGGGCTTCGACGGCGCTGCCGCCGTTTACCGGCACGATTACCTCGCCGGCCAGCGGGGCGAAGGTGAAGACCGCGCCGACGACGGTGACGGTATCGTTCAATGACAGCGTGCTGCTGGGCAGCGTGTCGGCGGGGGATTTGACGGTGGACGGCGTGGCCGCAACCGCGTTCAGCGTGCAGGGGTCGAACTCGATCAACTTCACGCTGCCGACGAATATCGCGGAGGGGACGCATAATCTGGCGCTCGCGGCCGGGGCGATCAGCGACATTCAGGGGACGGCGCTCGCGGCGGTGGCCGGCAGCTTCACGCTCGATCTCACCGCGCCGCGGGTGATCGCATCGTCGATTGCCGAAGGGGATGCGCGCGGGGTCGGAGCGTTGACGGCGACGATTCAGTTTAGCGAGGCGATGGCCGCGGCGAACCTGGATGCCACTGATTTCACGCTGGCCGGGGTTTACCGGGCCACCAGTTATGTCGCGGCGAGCCTGGCGTTTGATGCGCCGGCGACGACCCTGACGTTGAACTGGACGGGATTGCCGGATGACAAGTACACGCTGACGCTGCTGGCGGGCTCGACGCGGTTTGAGGATTTGGTGGGCAATGCGCTGGATGGCGAGCCGGTCTGGCCGATGCCGCCCAACCGCTCGGGCAACGGGACGGCCGGCGGAAATTTCTTCGTCAATTTCCCGATGGACGCGACGTCGAGCGTGTTTCCGGTTTCGCTGCAGCCCAAGACGCCGCTTGGGTCGCTGGTGTATGACGGCACGGCGACGACGGTGATCAGCTTCGCGGGGGATACCGACGCGTTCACGATCAACCTGGACGCCGGGCAGGCGCTGACGGTGCTGGCGGATGCGGGAGCGACGCTGCAGCCGACGATTTCGCTGCAGGCGCCCAGTGGGGCGTTGCTGGGGACGGTGACGTCGCCTGGGGTGGGGAAAGATGTGGTACTGCAATCGGCGGCGGTGGCGGGCGCGGGCGTCTACACGGTCACCGTCGGCGGCGCCGGCAATTCGGTCGGCGCAGCCAACGTGGGCTTGACGCTGAACGCAGCGCTGGAGAATGAGAGCCACGATGGGGCGGCCAACAATTCGGTGGCGGCCGCGCAGAACATCGATGGCAGCTTTCTGTCGCTGGGCGGGAATTCCAGCCGGTCGGCGGTGGTGGGGACGAGCGACCCGAGCGGCGGCGTGCTGCCCAATGAGGTGGAGGCAAACAACACCACGGCGACGGCCAACAACGCGGCGGCGAATTTCTCGGCATACACCGGGTCGATTTACCAGATCGGCCTGAGCGGCAACATCACCGGCGGCGATGCGGACTGGTTCAACATCGGCGCCATGCAGGTGGGCGATGTCATCACCGTCAGCCTGGCGGGCGCCGGCGGGGCGCGGGGCACGTTGAACGATGCGTATGTCGAGCTTTACCGCGCCGGCAGCAGCACGGCGGTGGCCAGCAGCGACGACGACGGGTCTCTGCTCGACTCGCTGATCTATCGCTTTCCCGTGGCGACGGCCGACACCTACTACATCCGCGCCAAGGGCTTCGGATCGACCGACACCGGCACGTATCAGCTTGGGGCGTTCCTGGAAAATGTCAGCACGGCGCCGAGCACCGGCGGCACGCGCACGACCGAGACCGAATCGAACAACACGCAGGCGGCGGCCAACGATCTGTCGAGCAGTTGGCGTGGCGCGCAGTATCTTTCGCGCACGGGCGCGCAGGTCACGGCGGGGGATGTGGATGTATTTCAGTACACCTTCTTCGGCGGCGATTTGATCACGGTCAATGCTGATTCGACGTCGAGCGCGGATGTGAAGGTATCGCTGCTGAATTCGGCGGGAACGGTGATCGCATCCGAGGATGGAACATCCAACGGGCCGGGGCTGGATTCGCTGCTGTACGGATACGTGATTCCGGCATCGGGGACGTATTACCTGCAGGTGCAGCCTTATACGGGAACCGGGACGTACAACGCGGACATTTATTTATCCACCAACACCACGCCGCCCGCTCCCGCGGCGACGGCGGATTATTATGCCTTCACGCTGGGCGCGGGAGACAGCGCAGCGCTGGGCGTGGCGGGATACAGCGCGGGCACGCTGTCGGTGACGCTGCGCGATGGCTCCAACAATATTCTCGCCAGTGGCACCGGGACCGCGACCAACCTCAATTCCTGGATCGCCTCCTACACCGCCGCGACGGGCGGCACGTATTACGCAGCGGTGGCCGGCGGCGGGATCGGCTATACGCTGCTGGTGAGCAGAAACGCAGCCTTCGATGCCGAACCGAATGACGCGCTGGCCGGGGCGCAGGCGCTGGGAAATTCCGGCGTGGCGTTCGGCAGTCTGGCGGCTTCCGGAACGACCAGCAACCTGTACTCCGACGGCTTTGAAACCGGCAGCCTCGGGCCGCTGTGGAGCACCTACGCGTCGCGCACCGGCGGGCGCGTGCGCATCACCAACGCGCAGGGAGCGGCCTCGGGCGCCTATGCCATGCTGATGGACAACGGCTCCAACGACGGCGTGGACACGCTGAACGAGGCGCAGTGGACGGTCAATCTCGCCGGGCAAAGCAGCGCCACGCTGACCTTCGCGGCCGCCGATTTCAACGATGAAGAGACTTCTTTCGCCGGCGATTTTTCCGGGCATTACAACGCGGATGGCGTGGCCATCAGCGCTGATGGAATCACCTGGCACCCGATCTGGGATGCCGCCGATCAGATCACCGGGCAGTGGCAGACCTATTCGTTCGACCTGGTCGCGAAGGCGGCCGAGGCGGGGATGACGCTGGGGAACAATTTCCTCATCCGCTTCCAGCAGTTCGACAACTTCGCCCTGACCAGCGACGGGCGCGGGTATGACGATGTCGCGATACTGGTGCCGGCGCCGGGGAATGATTATTTCAGCTTCCAGGCGGCGGCCGGGGCGGCGCTGAGCATTTCCACCGCGACGCCTGCCGACGGCGCGGGAGAATATTACAACCCGCTGAATCCGTCGGTCGAACTGTACGATGCCGGCGGGAATCTGGTCGCATCGGATGACAATTCCGCGGCCGATGGACGCAACGCCCTGCTTAATTACACGACGGCCGGCGGCGGCAGCTATAAGCTGCGGCTGGTGCCGGTGGGGGGAATCGGGGGAGATTATGTTGTGCGGATTGCATCGAGCGGAAGTCCCGCGCCGGCCGCGCCGGATCTGTTGGCGGTCACCGACAGCGGCGCTTCCGGCAGCGATGATCTGACCAATTACAACAACGCGGCAGGAAAGGCGCTGCAGTTTTCGGTGGCCAATGCCGCGGCCAATGCGACGGTGACGATCTACGCCGACGGCGTGGCCATCGGCTCCGCCCCCAGCGGCAACGGCGCGGGCACGATCATCACCACCGACGCCGCGGGCGCGCTGCTCGATGGCGCCCACACCATCACCGCGCGGCAGACCATCGGCGGCAATGAATCTCCCGATTCGCTGCCGCTGACGGTTACCATCGACACCGCCGCGCCGGCGGCGCCGGCCATGCCGGATCTTTCCGATGCCACCGACAGCGGGACCAGCACGATCGACAACATCACCAACATCACCACGCCCACCTTCGCCGTCACCGGCAATCCCTATTTCCGGCTCTATCGCGATGCCGTGAAGATCAGCGGAGATTATGAGTCCGGCACGTTCACCACCACGACGCAGGCGGATGGGGTTTACAGCTATGCCGCCGGCGCGGTGGACGCGGCGGGGAACGAATCGGCGCTGGGAACCGGACTTTCCGTCACCATCGACACGGTTGCGCCGGCGACGCCGACTGCCCCAGCGCTGCAGGCCGCCAGCGACTCGGGGATAAGCAACAGCGACCGCATCACCAACATCGCCGCGCCCGCTTTTGATGTGAACGCCGCGCCATACTTCCGCTTGTATCGCGATGGAGGGTTGGTCAGCGGGCTGTATGAGGTGGGGACGAGTTACACCATGCCAGCGCAGGCCGATGGCGCGTATAACATGACCATTGCCGCGGTGGACGCCGCGGGCAACGCATCGACCGCCAGCGCCGCCACGCCCGTCACCATCGACACCACTGCTCCGGCGGCGCCGATTGCGCCGAAGCTGCAGGCCGCCAGCGACAGCGGCATCAGCAGCAGCGACCGCATCACGAATATCACCACGCCGGCGTTCGACGTGGCCGGCGGGCCTTATTTCCGCATCTTCCGCGGCGGCACGCTGGTCAGCCAGAATTTCGAGGGCGGAACGGCCTACACCAGTTCCGCACTCACCGATGGGGCATATACCTTCACCGTGGCCGCGGTGGATGCCGCCGGCAACGCCTCGGCCGCCAGTCCGGCCGTCAGTCTCACCATCGACACCATCGCCCCGGCCGCGCCGACGGTGGCCCCCGACCTGCAGGGCGCCAGTGATTCCGGCGCCAGCAGCACCGACAACATCACCAACATCACCAGCCCGGTCTTCACGCTGGCCAGTCCCGGCGCCAACTATCACCGCTTCTATCGCGGCGGCACGAAGATCGCCGACTATCTCACCGGCACGACTTACACCGCCGCCGGCCAGACCGACGGCGCCTGGAGCTACCAGGAAAGCTTCGTCGATGCCGCAGGAAACGAATCGGCCGCCGGCCCGGCGCTGGCCGTTGCCATCGACACCGTCGCCCCGACGCTTCTCTCCGCCGCCAGCCGCAAGACCCACGGCTCGGCCGGGACGTTCGATCTGGCGCTGAATCTCGGCGATGCCACCACCGCCACCGTCGAGCCGCGCCGCAACGCCGCCGGCGATCTGCTGGTCTTCAACTTCAGTGAAAGCATCACCGGCAGCGCCGGCACCGTGTCGGCCATGCAATTTCCCGCAACAAATGCCGCGTTCACCGCGGCCGCAACCAGCGCCGGCGTGTTGACGCTTACGCTCAACTCCGCCACCGATGCGTCGGTGGTAAGCGTTGGGCTGAATGGGCTGTTTGATGTCGCCGGCAATGCGCTGGCCGGCACGACTGTCGTTTACTTGCGTGTACTGGACGGCGATGTAAATCAGACCACCAGCGTATCCGTCAGCGATCTGCAGGGCGTGAAAAACCACCTGCTGGAGGATGTGACGGCCGGCAATTTCCTGTTTGACGTAAACGTCAGCGGCGGCATCAGCGTTTCCGACCTGCAGGAGGTGAAGAATCACCTGCTGAACGGCGTCGCATAGGAATTGGTGGCCAAGTCTGCCCGCAGCACGGGTTTTCAACCCGTGCCTGGAAGCTCGGTATTGCGAAGGGCGTGGCAGATCGGCGCACCCCGGCACGGGTTGAAAACCCGTGCTACGAAAGAGGCCCGATCTTCGTCATGCCGTCCTTGTGTGGAAGTGGCGGAAAGCGTAGGATGCCGCGTCGTCCGAGGGCAGAATATCTATCAAGTTGAGGAGTTGCTATGAAAAACGGTTTGGGCATGTCGGCCGGCGGGTTGCTGGCGGTTTTGGCCTTGGTCACGCCGTCACTGGCGGCGGTCTTGCCGTCGCTCGGTCTGGTGAAGAGCGGTTCGGCGGCCACAAGCGACAGCATCTCACAGGGGACGGCAACCTACGATGTGGATCTTCTTTTCAATAGTTCCGGTTTCACGGTCAGCGGCTTGCAGTATTACATTTCCACCAACCCCGCGGGCGTGGTGAATTACACCGCCACCCCGCTGACGATGCTCAATAATCCGTTCACCGCCAGCGACGTCTCCAGCCAGCCGGCCGCGAATGCCACCGTGCAGCAAACCGGCGGCACCACGGCGCTTTTCAAGAGCACCGCCGGCGATTATCCCGCCGTCAACAACGCCATCGTCACCTACCACATCAACACCTCAACTCTGACCGCCGGCAACACCGTCATCTTCACGCCCACCGGCCAGGAAATGACCAACGCCAACGGCACCATCACCAACTTCGCAACTCCAGCAACTTTCACGCTCACCGTCACGCCGGAACCGGCCACCCTAAGCCTGCTGGCGATCCCGGCGCTGCTGATGTTGCGAAGGCGCGCCCGATCAAATCTCGTCTGATATCACCGTAACCCTCGTTATTGTTCGACGAACATGCCGCCGCAATCGACAACTTTGCCGCTGTACAACGACGCGGTTCCCTATTCCGTCGGCGAAGAGCCGGCCGATGTGCCTACGCTCACCTATTTTTTCCCGGCAATTCCAGTCGGCGGCGCGGTGATCGTCTGTCCCGGCGGCGGATATGGCGGCCTGGCCGATCATGAGGGGGCGCCGGTGGCGCGGTGGCTGAATTCGCTGGGGATCCTGGCGGTGGTGTTGAAGTATCGGCACGCGCCGCGCTATCGGCATCCGGTGCCGCTGGCCGATGCCCAGTGGGCGATTCGTACCCTGCGGGCGCGGGCCCGCGCCGGGGAACTCAAAATTGACCCGGCCAGGATCGGCATCCTCGGCTCCAGCGCTGGCGGCCACCTGGCCTCCACCACGGCCACGCAGTTCGATGCCGGAAACGCGGCCGCGGCCGACCCGGTCGAGCGCGTTTCCAGCCGGCCGGATCTGGCCATCCTGCTCTATCCCGTCATCACCCTGCTCAAGCCTTTCGCCCACTGGGGATCGCGGGAAAACCTGCTGGGAATGGAGGCCGATGACGCGCTGGCCGAGTCGCTCAGCAGCGACCGCCGCGTGACGCCGCAGACACCCCCCATCTTCCTCTTCCACACCGTCGATGACGAAGCCGTGCCGGTGGAAAATTCCCTGGCATTCGCCGCCGCCCTCCGCGCCGCCGGCGTTCCGTTTGAAATGCACCTCTACGAATCCGGCCAACACGGCGTCGGCCTCGCTCCCGACAACCCTTTTCTGCGCACCTGGCCGACGCTATGCGGCAATTGGCTGGCGCGGCAGAAATTCTGCGCCCTCTGATCCCCACGGCCGCCGCCTTAACCCGCTCACGAACAAAACCACACCATCGCCCCCGCCACCCACTCGGCCGGCTTCAGCATCAGATACGCCGCATCCGCCAGCGCCGCATGTCTCAGCCCCCGCGCCAAAACCGGGCCGACGCGATCGTAGAACGCTCTCATCCTCCGCTGCCCCGCCGGCGACAGCGCCCGCAGGGCGATCTCGAATTCCTTCAAGCGCCGCACCTGCCGATTGGTCTGAAACAAACTCCCATCCCCCGCTACCTCCGCATACGCTCCCACCACCCGCTCATGCCCCTGCGATGCTGCGGTGCCGACATAACAATTGTCGGGCTGCGTCTTGGGCAGCGCCGCATATTCCACCAGCGCCCCGCGCACCGTCTCGCGCCATGCTCCGCCGTAGAGCAGCAACCATGCCAGCCACGTGAGGACCTGCGCCAATGTGTTGCGGCCGCCAACAGACTTTGAAGCGATGCCAAACACCCGCACGGATGCGATCAGATAACTTGCAGCGGCCAGCGCCGGAGCTCCGGCGAGGGCGCCAAATTCCGCAGCTGCCCGTGCGATGTTGCTCAGCGCAAGGGCGAGGCCACAGGAGACAAACAGGCATATCGCCAGCGTGCGCAGAACCGGCGTCGCGTAATACCAATGCGACCAAATGCGCTGCACGATCACCGCCAGCCCGATTGCCAGCACAGCGCCGCCGAGCGTCTGCAGCATCCCCATCGAGAGAGGCGACGATGGCTTTGCCAATACAATTGCCTGAATCAGCGTGTATTGAACCGCTATGACCACTCCGCCATACAATCCGATGCGGACCCAGAGATTCTCCGCCGCCCGGCCTTTCGTGAACGCCGTCCATAGCAGGCATGCCATCGCCAATGCCATCAGCGGAAAGAACGGCCAGCTCACCGTTGCGCTCGGAATCAGGCTCACGTAGTCATGCCACGCCCCCGACTGATATTCTGCCGCCAGCGGATGCTTCTCCGCGGCGATGATGAAACAAATCATCGGCAGCAAAACGCCAAAGGCCACGTGTGCGATATTTTCCAACACCCCAAACGGCCGCCACCCCACTGGCTTGATTGGCGTCTGATATTCCAAAATTGGCTGTGTCATGCCGATCCCACTCCCCCATCCTTTACGCGATCTGTGTTTCATCCGCCAGTGCATTCTCTTGTAGGGTGCGTCCACAAATCCGGGAGATGGAGTAGAATGGGATAATCGGCGGGAGT
>DAIOHQ010000144.1:0-12353 GCA_036744635.1 Tepidisphaeraceae bacterium
GGGTGGGGGGGGGCTGGGGGAGGTGGCGAACGGAGTGTTGAAATCGGGGGGGTACTTCAGCCCGCAGAACGCCACGAAGCATTCGGTCACCGATACCCGCAACCAGTCCGCGTTCGAGCTGCTGAATGATGCGTTTCCTGTTGGCGCGGCCGACACCACGCCGCCGGCGGGGTATACGCCGGCCACCTGGGCGAAGCACGTGAGGCAGACCAGGCCGAGCGCGCCGATTGCGCCGCCGCTGCCGGTTTCGCTGGGCGGGCCGGTCACGCCGCTGATTGAGAAGATCGAAGGATCGGGGCTGGCGGGGGAGACGGTTTTCGTCAATGCCCTTGAATCCGGGTTGGGGGGAGATAACCCGCTGACTGCGCGGTTTCACTGGAATTTCGGCGATCCGGCCGGGGAGTTCAACGAGCTGGATGCTTACAACGCGGCCCATGCCTATGACCAGCCCGGCACCTACACGATCACGCTGACCATCAACAGCTCGGATGGAACGGTGTCGAGCGTCAGTACGCAGGTGGCGGTGGCGCCCGATGCGCGGCGGACGATTTATGTCGCGGCCGGGGGAGATGATGGCAACAGCGGGTTGGCGCCGGATCAGCCGGTGCAGAGCCTGTCGCGGGCGCAGGCGCTGCTGGCGGACAACACGCGGGTGCTGTTCAACCGCGGCGATACGTTTACGTTCACGACCGGGCTGACGGTGGCCAATCAGAATGTGGAGGTTGGCGCGTATGGGGAGGGAGGGGCGCCGATCTTGATGTCCAAGGCATTCGGCTCCCAGGGCATGATCATCCCGACGATCACCGCGCGGAACCTGCTGGTTGACAATCTGACGTTTGACACGATCTGGACATCGAATACCGATGAGGGGCCGCCGTATGCGGTCTGGAATTCCAGTTCCGAGATCACGGTTCGCAATAATACGTTTTTGAACGTGGGGTACGCCTACAACGGCAGCGGCCAGCCGCAGGGGGTTTTCCTGGTGGACAACCAGGCGCCGCTGGTGACGGGGATCCGCGGATATTTCGCGTGGATGCAGGGGACGGATTACGTGGTGTTGAACAACACGGTGGCCAACTCGACCCGCGAGCACGACATCCGCATGACCGGCGTGCAGCGGGTGGCGGTGTTGAACAACAACTTTGCGAATCTGGATCTTCGGCCGGGCGATCCGAATGATTTTTCCAAGGGGACGATCGTGGTGCACAACGCCGATTACGTGTACGTGGCGCGGAACACGGTGCAGGATGGGCCGATCGGGCTGGGGCCGCTGGGGGGGACGGATGGACTGAAGGGGGATTATCTGACGCAGCGGACGCGCTGGTGCGTGGTGGAATATAACACGGCGAAGAACACGCAGTTGGTGATCAACCACGGCACGGAAAACTGCACGGTGCGCTATAACACCGTCTATTCGAACAACATCGTGCAGATCCCGGTGCAGGGGTATGACAAGACCTACAAGCGCGGGGTGGCCAACACCAGCATCATCGGCAACATCGGCGTCAATAATTCGGTGAACGGGAATTTCCTGCACCTGTATGGGCTGGCGTTTCATCTGACGATGAACACCAATATCTATATGTCGCCGTATCTGACGCCGCCGGGGAATGGCAATGCCGTGGTGTACGTGGATCAGTCGGACTTGAGCGCGTTCGACCAGATCAGCGGGAACATCTGGCCGCTGCTGAGCTCAACGGTGCCGATGTACGTGGGATTTGGATCGGCGGGGCGGCTGACGGCGGCGCAGTGGCTGGCGTTGCCGCAGGTGAGCGGGGATATGTTTATTCCGGCGAATTTTTAGTAGTCGGCGGTGGGCAGCCGCCCGCACGCGGGGACGCGGGCACCCGGTCAGCAATGGGGCGATTCAGGGTTGCGTTTCCTGGCGGGCCTGCTCGGCGGCTAGCTCCGCTTCGGTTTGCCATTGTACTTTCCTGGCGTCGCCCCAGAGATTGTCCAGGTCGTAGTAGAGACGGGCGTCGGGGGAGAAGACGTGGAGGATGACGTCCACGAAGTCCACCAGCATCCAGGATTCACCTTCGAGGCCGGCCTGGGAAAGGGGGGGATAGTCGCGCCCTTCGCCGAGTTCGCCGGATTCCTCGCAGACGGTGCGCATCTGCCGGGGGCTGGTGCCGGTGGCGATGACGTAAAAGTCGGTCACGGGCGACAGGGCACTGACATCGAGCACCACCACGCTGTTGCAGCGGGTGTTGGCGGCGTGGCGGGCGATGTCGATGGCGAACTGCCTGGCCGCGGCGGCGCGGGCGGTCTGATCCAATTGAGGGGTCTGGGTGGCGATGCGAACCTCCGGTTGATGTATTGTCCGTACCGGAGAGTGTAGGCGAAAAGGGGGGGAAATTCAGCTTAGGAAATCTGATGGGCGAAGTTTTGGGTCGCGTGCTTGTCGGAGTAACGCAATCTCCTTGGTCGCAGGCGCGATTGACAGGTGCATAATTTTTGGTACACTATGAATGGGATGGAACGAAAGCTCGATGTCGTGTTTTTCAGAACCGATAACGGCAACGAGCCGGTTCGCGAGTGGTTGTTGACACTGGCCAAGGACGAGCGAAAGACCGTGGGTGATGATGTGCTGAAGGTGCAGTATTGTTGGCCCATTGGCAAACCGCTAGCAGGGAACCTGGGCAGCGGTCTGTGGGAAGTGCGGTCGCGTCTGGGGGAGCGGATCGCCAGGGTGATGTTTTGCGTGGAGGGTCAGACGATGGTGCTGTTGCACGGATTCATCAAAAAAGCGCAGAAGACGCCCAGGCATGAACTTGACCTGGCGATCAAGCGGATGAACCAATTAAGGTAGGTGGCGACATGAAGCGAAAGCATTTGGGTTCCAAATTCGAGGATTTTCTGGCCGAGGAGGGCATTCTGGAGGTGTGCCGGGCGGCGGCGATCAAGTTCAAACTCGCCCACGAGCTGGAGAAGGCCATGAGCGAACGCAACCTCAGCAAAGCTGAAATCGCCAAGCAATTGAAAACCAGCCGCACCGGCGTGGATCGCCTGCTCGATCCCGACAACACCTCGATCACGCTCAACACGATGGCGAAGGTGGCGCACCTGCTGGGGAAGCGGATGGAGTTCGCCCTGCGGTGAAGGCGGCCAAGCCTCGGTCCCTTATGCCTTTGGCCTTCCCCAGACGTGGAGGATGGCGAACGCGATCCACAGACCGCAAGCGGCGCCGCCAGCGCTATTTCCGGCCATAGCATTGAGACCATAACTTTGGGTGGCGAAAGAGCCAATTGACATAATGATCGCGCCTGCAAAGAGCAGCCATTTGAGCCACTGCGGTCTGCTGGAGCCGATAGGGTTGCTAAGAGCGAAGTGTTTCCCGCACTCGGGACATTGCGTTGTCGTAAGGGCAGTCAGGTTGTAGCCGCAAGAAGGGCAGTGGAGTTTTGTGTCTTGCATTGGGTTACTTCGCTCCCACCATTTCCTTTTCGCGTTCGCCCTTGCCGCCTGGGGTTTCGGAGTCGTCGCTGACCATGCTGCCGGTGGCGCGCTTGGATTGCCAGATGGCCCAGGCGATGAGGATGAGCGTCACCAGGATCACCACCACCCGCACGGCGTCGGTGCCGGTGTAGGTGAGGGGTTTGCTGAGGTGATAGTTGGCCTCGTCGGCGGCGTTGTTGACCGTGTTCACCACGGTCTTGTCGTAGGCGATCATCAGGGGGACGGTCAGCACGCCGACCATGTTCATCACCTTGAGCAGGGGGTTGACGGCCGGGCCGGCGGTGTCTTTGAGGGGGTCGCCGACGGTGTCGCCGGTGACGGAGGCCTTGTGCTTTTCCGAGCCTTTGCCGGTGTTGGCTTCGAGATTGCGGGGCTCATCCTCGACCATCTTCTTGGCGTTGTCCCAGGCGCCGCCGGCGTTGCACATGAAGCTGGCGAGAAGCTGGCCGGCGACGATCGAGCCGGCGAGGAAGCCGGCGAGGCCGATCGGGCCGAGGAAATAGCCGACGAGGATCGGGGCGAAGACGCCGAGGACGGCCGGGCCGATGAGTTCCTTTTGCGCTGAGCCGGTGCAGATATCGACCACGCGGGCGTAGTCGGGCTTCTTGGTGCCGGCCCAGATCGCCTTGTCGCGAAACTGCACGCGGCATTCCTTGACGATTAGGAACGCCGCCCGGCCGACGGCGCGGATCAGCATCGAGCTAAAGAGAAACGGCACGGCGCCGCCGATCAACATGCCGATCAGCAGCTTGGGGCTGGAGACGTTGAGCAACCCGGCGACCTTGTTGAAGATGGCGATGGGGACGGGTTTTTCCTCGCCGCCGCCGCCGGAGCCGATCACAGTGATGAAGGAGGCGAACAGGGAGACCGCCGCGATGACCGCCGAGCCGATGGCGACGCCCTTGGTGACGGCCTTGGTGGTATTGCCGACGGCATCGAGGTCGGCCAGGATCTGGCGGGATTCCTTGAGGTGCTGGGGACTCTTGATCAGCACGCCATCTTCCTCGTAGCCCATTTCGGCGATGCCGTTGGCGTTGTCGGCGATGGGGCCGAAGACGTCCATCGAGACGGTGTTGCCGGTGAGCGTCAACATGCCGATGCCGCACATGGCCACGCCATAGGCGATGAAGATCGGGTTGGGGACGTCCATGGTGGTGCTGTAGATCAGCACGGAGGCGAAGATGGCGGCGCACAGAACGAGGGCGGTCCAGACGGCGGATTCATAGCCGACGGCGAAGCCTTCGATGATGGTGGTGCCGTGGCCGGTTTCGGTGGAGCGCTTGATGCCCTTGACCGGGTTGTATTCGGTGCCGGTGAAATATTCGGTGACGCGGTTGAGGGTGATGCAGAGGATGATGCCGATCAGGCAGGTCCAGGCAGGGCGCATGTCGAGGCCAATCTGGCCGAAGTTGCACCAGCGGGGGAGGGACTGGATGTTGGCCCACACGTCGGCGCGGCCGGGCAGATTTTCCGGGGAGAAGCGGAGATAGAACCAGCCGAGAATGATGAAGCCGATGACAGAGATGGCCGAGCCGATCATGAAGCCCTTGTTGATCTGCTTCATCGCCTGGGCGACATCACCCTTGTCGCCGGCGCGGACGGTGTAGGTGGAGATGATCGAGCCGAGCACGCCGATGGCGCGGACCAGGATGGGGAACATCACGCCTTTGTGGCCGAAGCTCGCCCAGCCCAGGATCATGGCGGCGACGATGGTGACCTCGTAGCTTTCGAAGATGTCGGCGGCCATGCCGGCGCAGTCGCCGACGTTGTCGCCGACGTTGTCGGCGATGGTGGCGGCGTTACGGGGGTCATCCTCCGGAATATCCTTTTCGATCTTGCCGACCAGATCAGCGCCGACGTCGGCGGCCTTGGTGTAGATGCCGCCGCCAACGCGCATGAACAGCGCCAGCAGGGTGCCGCCGAAGCCGAAGCCGAGCAGGGCTTCGTAGGCGTGCTCACCGTACATCATGAAGATAATGGTGCCGCCGAGCAGGCCCAGGCCGTCGGTCATCATGCCAGTGATGGTGCCGGAGCGATAGCCGAGCATCAAAGCCCGGCCGAAGCCGCGTGGAGCGGCGGCGGCGACGCGCAGGTTGCCGATGGTGGCCATGCGCATGCCGACGAAGCCGACGGTGGCGGAGAAGAGGGCGCCCATCAGGAACGCCCAGGCCCGGCCGATGGCATATTCCTTGGCGAAGTTGCCTCCCGAGAGGTATTTGCTGAAGAAGAGCACGAAGACCAGCACGGCGATCAGCACGCCGACGACGCGCAATTGGCGGGTGAGGTAGGCGTTGGCCCCTTCGCGGACGGCGGCCGCGATATCCTGCATCTTCTTGGTTCCCTGGTCGGCGCCGACGACTTGGCGCACCAACATGCCGGCATACGCCAGCGCCGCCAGCGCCACCAGCAGCGAGGCGAAAAGGGCGGCGCGTTCGCCTTTGCTGAACATCGAGCCGGGCTGGAGGAAGGAGAAGTAAGTGAAGGTGGCTTGGCCGCCGGAAGGGGCGACGGTGTTGGTGAGTTCGGCGGCGGGCTTGAGAGTGAGGCCGTTTTCGCCCAGCGCCGGCCGGAAGAAATAGGCGGTGCCGAAAATGAACGCAAGTAATATGAGATAGGTGGTTTTGATTTTCCCCTGTCGAAGCGCGCGCCGCAGATGGTCCATCATGACGGTTCCTCGAAAAACAGACATGAGCATTCCACCGCCGGGGCGGCACAATCGCTCCGATGCACTGCGATCTCCTGGCCGAAATATTATGGACGACGCTGTCCGATTTGCAATGCCGGAGTCCGCTGCCGACAGTATCGCCGCGCCCCGCCGTTTGTGACAAGAAAAAAATATCGTGGGCTTTATCGTGGCACGGGTTTTCCTGAACCCGTGCATGTGCGCTCGCAGTTGGGACCTCCGCGGCATACCGCGGAAGCACGGGTTCAGGAAAACCCGTGCTACGGGGAGCGGCGAAAACGTCACGTCAGCAAGATCTGCCTGAGGAAGCGCGCGTCCCAGTTGGCCAAGCGCCGGGGAGGCGTTTCACTTATTGAGCTGTTGCAGGCGCAGGCGGCAGCGGGCTTCGTAGCGCTCGTATTCGCCGCGGTCTTCCTGGTTGGAGTCGAAGCCGTGGCGCTCATCCTTGATGATGCGGCGGACTTCATCCAATATCTGGGGGAGCTGGTTTTCGGGGATGGCCTCGATGTTCTGCTTGAGGCCGCCGAGCATGTTGCCGAGCTGCTTGGCCAGCACCGGCCCCGCCGCCTTTTTCACCAGTTCTTCATCGACGAAATATTTCAGCATGATCTGCTGATTCATCACCGCGGCTTTGGAATAGAGGGTGCGGGCGGACTGGGTGAGGCCGCGGCGGTCATCGCCCTGTTTGGTCATCGCCAACAGATAGTCCTTGTCCGCCATCGCCATCGCCTTGGTCACCTTCACCTGGTCCATGTGCGAGACGTACGTGCCGTAGTTGGTGGCGAAGTTCTTCAGATGACGCAAGTATTCCTCGACCGCTCTGTCGCAGAGCTGCGCCGTGCGGCCGTAGGAGAAAATCGCCTCCTGATACGCCGCCTGGTTGACGATCGGCGTGTCCAGCGGCACGGATGCCGCCGAGAGCTCGAGCGTCGGGCGCTCTCCCTTGAAAGACATGCCAAGGGCCTGCAGCTCCTTGCGCCGGCCGATTTCCCATTCCTCTTCATCCCAGTTTTTCAGCGCCAGCGCCGGCCGGCTGTCGATCACTAGCGAAGACTGCTGGATGTGCTTTTGCCCGTTCACGTTCTGCAGGACCTGGGCGCGCTGGTGGTAGTTGTACGCCAGGGCGAACGCCGAGACGCCGTAGGGGAAGGGCTGTAAGTCGCGCAGGTATTGCAGTTCCGAGCCGTCGTAGAAGGGCTCATTGGATGAGACATTGGCCGGGCGGCGATGGGTTGGGGTCAGGTATTGCGGCAGGATGTTGCCCTGCGCATCCAGCAGGGGATCGAGCTCCAGCCGCCGCCAGCCGGGATCATCCCGGCGCAGCTTCTGGCGGGACACGTGCGGCATCGTCTCCGCGCGCACGCGCGGGCGATAGTAATCCTTTTCCGAGCTGGTGCCGAATTTATCGAAGTAGATTCCCGCGATCGCGGCCATGATGTTGATGTCGTCCGGCCGCTCTTCATCGACGCTCCGGGCGTATTCCAGGGCGTCGAGGATGGTGATGTACTTGTTGGACAGGCTGGCCATCTGCACCGAGATGTTGTAGGCCTTATTCCAGATCTGAAAGAGATGGACGGTGTCGAATTCGGGCTGGAGCAGGCGGATCCACTCGACCTTGGTGTCGAAATCTTCGAGGTTCTTGTCGTTCTTCTGCGATTCGCTGCTGGTCCAGAGGATCATCACCAGCGGCCCGCGCAGGCCGCCGAGGAGCAGGGCGAGGGCGAAGCTGTTCATGCCGCCGAGGCGCGAACCGGAAGTAGATTCCGGCCGGCCGCGCTCGCCCCAGATGGCCTTGTCGCGCACGCACTGCGCCCAATGCTGCGCCCCGGCCGTACACAGCAGCGAGACGATCAGCATGACGATGACGGCCAGACGGGCCCCGCCGCCGGCGCGCAGGGGGGAATTGGATGAGCTGCGGGGGGGACGATCAGCGTCGGCGAGGGTGGTCATGGCGCGACCTCTTTATACTTCATGAACACGTAGGAAAGCACCAGCAGCGACACGCCGAACAGCCCGAGCACCTGCAGGGCATCGGCGAGGCGCACGTTGGGGATGGCCACGCCGCGCTCGATTTCCTCGGTGGCGGAGAACTGCGAGATATCCGGCAATACCGGAGTCAGAATCCGCAGGCCCTTGGTCAGGGCATCAATTGAGGTGGATAATGTTTTCGCCAGCGCGGGATCCTTGATGCCTACGTCCGTAATGAACATTCGCGATAATCCCGGCCCGGTGGCATCGCCAAGCTGATCGACTCCCCAATGTCCCAGCAGAATCACCAGCGTCAGCACCACCGCGATCGGCCAGGACAAAAATGTGCTGCAGAAGACCGAGATGATCACCACCAGGATCGCCATCAGCCACATGATCAGCAGGCTTTTGAAGAGGTTGAACGCGAAGCTCTGGCTGGCCAGGGCGATGGTGAGCGATTGCGGGCGCAAATTGAGCCAGTGGCCGTTGGTGCGGCATTGCACGAGGACGTCGAAACTGCCACCGCCCAGCGCCGCGGCCGGGACGGTGAAATAAGCGGTGCGTTTGGATTCGGGCTTCAACTCAATCGGCTCGGAGATCTTGCCGGTCGCATTGTCGCGGAAGCGCATGACAACGTGGGTGGGATCATCACTGCCGGCGTCCACGTCGGCGCCGCTGCGCTCGATCTGCGCCCGCAACTCAAAGGGCACTTCGCCCGCTGCATTCTCCGGGCGGACGTGCTCGAAATGGAAAACCGCCACCGGCACGCTGTCGCCGGGATCCATGCTGCCGCGAAGCTGCTGGGCGTAATTGGCTTCCCGCCCGCGGAAGATCGGCTTGCCCGCCAGCTGAATATTGCCTGGATGGCCGGTGACGCCGATCTGCGCCGGCAGATCGTCCACGCCGTATTCAACGCCCGGGCCCTGGCCGATGATCTGCAGATAAAAGCGCAGCGGCTTGCTGAAGTCCAGTTGCGAGAGGGCGTCGGCCGGCAGCACCACCTGCACGATCCCCTCGCCGGACTCTGGCAAGACGATCGGCCGGCCGCTGTTAAAGTGATTCGCGCCGATCATGCTGAAAAACTCGCTGTTGAGAAAGTCCACGGTGACGGACGGCTTGGGACGCACTTTCTTGGCAACCGGAGAGGTAGCCGGCTGGGTCTGCGGAAGCGTCGGTCCCATCGGGCTGGCCGGCACTTCCGCCGGCGCCTCGGGCAACGCCTCGGTCTCCTGTGTGGTCAGCGGGCGCTGCTTCCATCTGATGTTCATCAACACCACCAGCCCGGCGCTGCCCGGCGGCGCACCTTCCATGCCGGGCACGATCGGCGTCAATTCCTCGGGCGTCACCTCAAAGGGCACAAGGATATCCTGCTCGCCATTGCCGACGATCCAGCGTTCATGCGCGCCCGGCTCGGGCACGCGGGCATAGACGTTCAGATCCGCGGGGAAAACATATTGCTTGGCCGAGAGCAGCCCGGCCTGTTTGTAGTGTTCCAGCGTCGGGCGCAGCGTCTCCTCCACCCCGCCGGGCGTCGCCAGCCGCTCGGCCACCGCGTTGCGCAGACTCCACGCCCGCAGGTGCAGGTAAGTAAACGTGAACAAGCCCATGATCAGCAGAATGGCGGCGGAAACGCGGGCGAACCCGATCACCTTCCCCAGCACCAACTCCAACCGGGTGGTGGGCTTGGTGACGATGGTGAAGATCACCCGGCTTTCGATTTCCTTGGGAAGATTGGTGCAGGCGAGGATGATCGCGACCACCACCACCAGCAGCCCGGTCGCGAACAGGCAGAATTTGGTGGTCTGGCGGATGGCATCCTGCTCATCCAGCGGTTTTTGCAGTTGGGATACCAGAATGACGCCGAGGATCGCCAATGGCGTGATCCACAGCACCCGCCGCCGCAGCGATTCGGCAAACGACACGCTGGAGATCGCCCAGGCCCGCCGCCAACTGAAGCGCACGAGGTCCTGAATCCCGATCACGAACAGTCCGATCACCACGATCAGCCCGGCCACGTACCATTCGGCGTGATCGGGAATTGCGGCGGCAATGGGACCGAAGAGTTGCATAAATGAGTCCAAAAGGACGGCGATACGTTCCTACAGGCGGCACATCATTGCCTGACGCCGCTTCAGATCAACCAGTTCTCTACCGTAAGGTCGTGGATTTCTGAAAAATGTTTGTCCGCGGTCAACACGGTGAGCCTGTGCAGGCGGGCGATCGCTGCAGTCTGTGCATCCACATCAGGAATTGGCCGCCCCAACCGTCGGAGTTCGGCTTTGATTCGACCGAACTCCTGAGCTGCCAACTCATCGAACTCCCAGAATCTGAAGTCCACCAGTTGACGATTGAGGTCGCCGGTATTCTCGGCGATCCTTCTGCTGTTGAAGACCATAGACCAGAGTTCGCCAACACAGGGAAGCGACACACCAAAGCTGGCATCAACCATCGCCGCCATTCGAGCTATCAAACTTGCATTGTTGTTGAGCGCTGCACTGACATGGTTGGTGTCAAGCAAATAGAATGTCATAGCTCAGGTTCCGGTTCCGCGAGCTGCGCCTTCAGTTCATCCTGCTTCATCTGCCGCAGGATGGCCAACTGCTCCTCCACTTCGTCCTTGCACGACTCCCATATGCCCGCGTGCTTGAGAATCGCCGCGGCGGTGCCGCGCTGCGAACCCGGCTCCATCGGCTCAACGCTTACAATCGTCCCCTCCTCCAGCGGCGGATCGCCGTCGAGCACCACCACGCCGTGTTTTACCTGTCCGCGATAGGTCATGGTTTCATTGTATCCGCTTTGCCGCCCGGAATTCCACGACTTACGCGGCCGCCTGCCCGTTAAATTTTCGCCCCCGGCGTATTTTCCCTTACCACGCGAACGAATAGGTCTTCCAGGGTGGTGGTGGGGTGGGTGATGGAGGCGTCAGCGCCAAGCTGGGCGATGAAGGCGCGGACCTGCTCGATCTGCTGGGGCGTCAGGCCGCGGGCCTCCACCTGGGTGATATCCCGAATCTGCAGCACATCCCGCACCGAGGCCGCGCCTTCGGTGCCGCCGGAGAGCTTCTGCATCTTCCCGCGGAAGAGGATGGTGATGCGGTCGCAGACATCCTGCACATCGGCCAGCAGGTGGCTGCACAGCAGCACGGTCTTGCCCTGCGCCTTGAGCGACAGGATGAGGTCTTTCATCTCGCGGGTGCCGATGGGGTCCAGGCCGGTGGTCGGCTCATCCAGCAGGATCAGGTCCGGATCATTGATCAGCGCCTGGGCCAGGCCGATGCGCCTGGCCATTCCCTTGGAATACTCGCGCAGCTTGCGCTTGCGGCTTTTCTCATCGAGGCCGACGATGTCCAGCAGCTCCGGCACGCGGCGGTTGAGGGTGCGGCGGTCCATGCCGAAGAGTCGGCCGTAAAAGCGGAGCGTCTCCTCGCCGTTGAGAAAACGGTACAGGTAGGACTCTTCCGGCAGGAAGCCGATTTTCTGTTTCGTGATGTTGCTGTCGGCGGGGTGGCCGAGCACGGTGGCAGCGCCGCGGGAGGGGAAGATCAATCCCAGCAGCAGCTTGATGGTCGTGCTCTTGCCCGAGCCGTTGGGCCCCAGCAGGCCGAACACCTCGCCGCGATGGATTGTCAGGTCCAGATTGTCCAGCGCGGTGACTTTGGGCCGGCCCCAGAAGTCCTTGTAGATCTTGGTCAGGCCTTCGGTGTGGACGGCATGGTCGTTCAGTAAGCTCATGATCGTTTGTGCATCCGCGAGGGGACGGGGGATCAGAGGGGCGAAAACCGTCGTCATTCTGCGAAGGCGGCAGGCGCTGCGCCGTTATCCATACGCAATCGGCCGGCAGACTGCAAAAACCCGCGCCTAGCGCACCATCTTCGGCTTGAGGGGCTTGCGCTTGCTGCGGCGGCGCTTCTCGCTGGGCTTCTCGTAATAAGCCACCCGCTTGATGTCCTTGGTGAGACCTTCCTTCTCACACATCTTCTTAAACCGCCGCAACATCTGCTCCGCGGTCTCGTTGCCGCGGGCTTTCACCTTGATCATGCGCTGTCCTTTCGATGGTCCATCTGTCTGATTGCGGGCATGGACCGCGGCAATCAGCCCACGCCGATACCACCTGCCCAATCTCCCGGGAAGGCTTTAGTGTACCGGACCCAGGAAATTGTTCAAGCGCCCGCGGAATCAGGCGCATCGGGCGGGTGTAGCGCTCATTTTTGGCGATGCCACTCCCGGTCCCCTCGCCCACGTAC
>DAIOHQ010000145.1:0-12339 GCA_036744635.1 Tepidisphaeraceae bacterium
GCAAGCCTCAATTAATCCCCGCGGCGCGCCCACCGTTCGTGGGGAAGGTCACTTTCTTTTCTTCTGACTTCTAGCTTCTAGCTTCTAACTTCTAACTTCTAACTTCCCCCCCACCGCTTTCCAGCGATTTCGTCAGCTTTTCCTGAAGTTTTTTCATCATGCGGCGAACGGTGCGTTCGGAACATCCCAGGCGTTCGGCGACCTCCAGATTGTCGCAGTCGGCCAGACGCAGCTCCACGATCTTGCGTTCCTCGGCCGACAGCCCTTGCAGCAGGCGCTCGAACTGATCTTGAAATTCCGCCGCCTGCGCCGGCGAGGGGCTGGTGTCGGGGGCAGCGTGCATTTCTCCGCCGGCCGAGCTGTCGTCGGCGGCGTGGACCTCGCGGTTCAGCCCGCGCTTCTTGCGCAGGTGAAAGCGGGCTTGCTCGTGAACTTTGGTCAGGGTGATGGCGCAGAGCAGCCGCCAGAGGTCCTGGCCTTCGCCGAATTGCAATTCCCCGCCTTTCACCCGCCGGAAAAACGTCCGGTAGGCCGACTGCACCACATCCTCGGCGCCCAGCCGTCTGCGCAGCCCCTGCGGCAGATGCCGGTCGGCCAGCCGGTGCAGGGCGGCGGCGTAGGTCTGGCAGAATTCGCGCACGGCCGCCTCATCCCCCGCCCGCAGGCCGCCGATCATCCGAAGCCACTGCTGTTGTTCGTGTTCCGATTCCATCGCTATCCGGCGGATTGTATCGAGTATTCGGCGAAACCGCCGGACTTCCCGCGGTCACTCCGTCCGAATTGCTGCCATCCAGTCCAGCCCCTTGCCGAGGGCGACGCGCTTGGCGTGGATGTGGATCAGGTGGTGGTCGACGTGGACGCTGAGGCCCCAGTTCACGCTTTCCTTGATGACGAACGGAATGCCGGCCTGCACGAGCCACTGCACCGGCGGGTGCTCAAATACGAAGGAGTCTTCGGGCAAGTGTTCCAGAAATGCGATCACTTCAGCATGATTTAGGCGCATGACCTGCAGGGCGCTGGCGACCGATTCGGTTATTCGCCCCATCGGCGCTTGCTGCCATCCGGGGACATGCTGCTTGAGATCCGGGTGGTACGGGCAAACCGCTTCGTACAGGATATCGGTCCAGCCCAGGTTGGCCTGCACGATGTGCTCAACGCATCGCCGCGTGGACCATTTGCCGGGGACGGGGGCCTGGGCCATCTCCTCATCGCTCAGGCCATCCACCGCGCCGCGCAATCGCCCGGGGGCCTGACGCAGGTTGAATAGGAGCGACTCCTTGTACGGAGGTGCGATTTTGCCGAACGCCCAAGGCCGCATGGCAATATATTGCCACGACAGTCGTGGCGTGGCAAGCTTCTGCAAATCCGAGGTGTTGGCTAATGCTGTTGCGAAAAAAGGATTCCCAGTGCTTTATTCATCCGCCCGATCTACAATTCGCCTGACACGTTCCGTTGTAGCGCCCGCGCGTTCGCAATCCCATCTTCTGGAATCCGCTGGCGAAGAGATTTTTCGGAGGCTCTCATGTCTCGCACCCCCCCTGCCGCCTTTGCCCGTCGTCGCGGATTCACGCTGGTCGAACTTCTCGTCGTCATCGGCATTATTGCCCTGCTGATCTCCATCCTGCTGCCGGCCTTGAACAAAGCCCGGCGCTCGGCAAAGACCGCCCAGTGCGAATCCAACCTGCGCCAGTGCGGCCAGGCGCTGCAGATGTACCTAAATGAATGGAAAGGGCATATCTGGGCGTCGAGCTTTGGATATTACGATCAGCCGGCGCTGAATCCAGGCGATCCCGGTTATGTGAATGCGCCCGGCGGCACACCGCCTGGAACAAACGGTGCCGTCTATGCATATTGGAATTCCGATATCCAATGGGCAGACTGCCTCGCCTACTCCATGGGTATCCGTCGCTACGGGAGCACCGTTTTGGAGCGGTGGCAGCGAAATACTTACCAGGACTTCGCCAACTCGACCCGCTGGCTCATCTGCCCTGAAGGAACTGGATCTGAGCCAATGACCGACAACTGGTTCGGCAACAGCATGTATCCCTCGGTCTGGATGTCTGATTACGCCATCCCTGACGCCGTCGCATCCTACTACTGCTCCTCCGGCGGACCCAAAGCCACCACAACCGTTCTGGGCGGCGCCTTCCATAATTTTGGCAGGGTGAAACGCAGCGCGGAAATGGTCTTCCTCTGCGAAGGCGGAGGCCGCCAGTTCACTTTCTCGAAGTCCAGTTGTCCTGAACAGGAACTGGCCAACCTTGGGAGAAAATACGCGACCCCCGATACAGTTATGCGCGCCTTCGGTCATCCTGGAGGAAATCTCAACTATCTCTACTTTGATGGACACGTGGCGGCGTCAAACAGTCCGCCCCATGAATTCAGCATGTACGCCACGCCGCAGTCTCCCTATGTTGCAAACGTTGACTATCGCACGTACGACGGGGTGGTATACCCGCCGAAAAATGGTTTTGCGGGATTCAAAGCTCGTTTCGGACTCTAACCACGCGATTGATGGCACGGGACAGGAATATCTATGAGCATTCGCGAGACCATCAATCAAGAGCCGGCGCTGGGAGTGGGCCTGCTGGTGGTAATTTTGGCCGTCGCCGGTGTGTTCATCTGGCGACAGATGCGCACCCAAAACGCGCCGCCGGTCGTTTCCAATTGGTTCTACTATGACATCACAAGCAAACAACTCGTGGTGAAGCCGTCGGGCCCACCGGTGTCTTTCAAGACCCCCGAAGGGCACATGCTTATTCTGGCGCACGTGTACACCTGCGGCGACAAGTCCAAGCAGTTCACCGCGTACTACGAACGCTACAACCCGCAGTCGCAGGCGATGGTCGACCAGGCGCCTCACATGGGGGCACAGCCCGGCGGCGCGATGTCAGAAGTATCGCGCGATCTCAATGAGTGGGTGCCCATCTCAACGCCTCAAGGCGCGGCCATTATGCAGGTCGCCTGCCCGGATGGGCAAGCCGGCACGCCGACGATGGTGATGCCGGGATCAGCCCGGTAGTTTTCACTTTCCTTGGATGTGAATCGCCCGCTTGTCCGCGGCCAGGGCCGCTTCCTTGATCGCCTCCGGCAGCGTGGGATGGGCGTGGAAACTGCGGGCGAGGTCTTCGACGCTGGCGGCAAACTCGATCGCCACCGCGGCCTCGCCGATCAGATCGGATGCGTGCGGGGCGAGGATGTGTACACCTAGCAGGCGGTCGGTTTTTGCGTCCCCGATCACCTTCACCAGTCCCTCGGTCTCATCCATGCAGCGCGCCCGGCCATTGGCCAGAAGGGGAAACTTGCCGATCTTGATTTCTCCTTTCGCCTCCCGGGCGTCCTCTTCGGTGAAGCCGACCTGGGCCAGCTCCGGGTGCGTGTACACGACGTTCGGGCAGGCGTGATAATTCACGTGCCCGGCCTGGCCGGCCATGATCTGCACCGCGGCCACCCCTTCCTCTTCGGCTTTGTGCGCCAGCATCAGGCCGCCGATGACGTCGCCGATGGCATAGATGCCCGGAATTTTCGTCTCGAAGCGATCGTTCACCTGAACATACCCCTTGCGATCAATCTCAACGCCGACTCCCTTCAGCCCAAGCCCTTCCGTGTACGGCCTGCGCCCGACCGCGACCAGCACGTGATCCGCCTCCTCGACGCCGCGATCCTCACCGTTCCCCCAGGTCACCTGCACCCGGCCATTCTCGACCTTCGCCGACTGGGCCGACGCCTTCAGCTTGAAGCGAATCCCCTGTTTCTCCAGTAGCTTCTGGAGCTGCCCCGCCATCTCCCGATCCATGCCCGGCAGGATGCGGTCCATGAATTCCAGCACCAGCACCTCGGTGCCCAGCCTCCGCCAGACTGACCCCAATTCCAGCCCGATCGCCCCCGCCCCGACGATCACAATCCTCTTGGGAATCTGCCGCAGCGCCAGCGCACCAGTGCTGGAGAGAATGACTTTCTCATCAATCTTCAGCGCTGGCAGCTCCGCCGCGGCGCTGCCGGTGGCGATCAAGATGTGTTTGGCTTCCAATGTGCGCGGCGTCTGTCCCGACACCTCCACCTTCCCGGCGGCCGCGATCCGCGCGGAACCGCGCACGTGCTCGATCTTGTTCTTCTTGAAGAGAAAACCTACCCCATCGGTCAGCGCTTTGACCACCCGATCCTTGCGCCCCATCATCGCCGCCAGGTCGACCTCGACGCCCGTAACCTTGATGCCATGCTTCGACAGACCTTGCTTCGCCTCCAGCAGTTTGTGCGTTGAATCCAGCAGCGCCTTGCTCGGAATGCAGCCGACGTTCAGGCAGGTTCCGCCCAGATATTCCTTCTCCACGCAGGCCACCTTCATGCCGAGCTGCGCCGCCCGAATCGCCGCGACGTATCCGCCCGGCCCGGCGCCAATCACCAACAGATCGAATCCTTCATCCATGTCGCTTCCTTCGCATTGGCGTTGGGATTGTAGACGCAACTCCAATTGCTATCATTGTGCAAACTCCCAAACGGGAGATTCGATATCCTCGTAGCACGGGCGGGACGCCCGTGCTACGAGGTTGAATGATCTCAACCACGAAAGGAACGTTATGCCTAAGGAAGTTATTGGCGTCACTCCCGGAAAACTGGAATGGAAGAACTACGAAGATAAGCCGCTGGGGCCGAAGGAAATTCGCATCACGCCGCAATTCGCGGCCGCCAAGCACGGCACGGAGATGGCCTATTTCAAGGGCTATTTCTTCGACCGCGGTGACTTTGACGGCAAAGCAGGCTGCTTCGGCCCGCCCAGCAAGAACACCGCCCCGCCGCCCTATTCCATCGGCAACATGTTCGTCGGCACGGTCACCGAGATCGGCAAGGACGTGACGAAATTCAAAGTCGGCGACCGCGCCTGTTCCTTTGGCCCGTTTCGTCCGAGTTCGACAAGCGGCGAAGATTGGTCCTGGAAAATGACCAAGGAGATGCCGTGGCAGAACGCCGTCTGTCTCGATCCAGCGGAATTCGCCATGGGCGCGGTGCGCGATGGCCAGGTGCGCGTGGGCGACGCCGTGGCCATCTTCGGCCTGGGCGCGATCGGGCTGATGGCCGTGCAGCTTGCCCGGCTTTCGGGAGCGACGACGATCATCGCCCTCGACCCGCTGGAAAACCGCCGCGCGGTGGCCACCAAGCTTGGCGCCACGCTGACCCTCGATCCCACCAAGTGCGATGCCGGCTTGGAAATCCGCAAGGCCACCGGCGGGCGCGGCGCGGATGTGGCCATCGAATATTCCGGATCGCGCCCCGGCCTGCAGGCCGCCCTGCGCGGAATCGCCTTCGGCGGCAACGTCGTCTGCGGCGCCTTCCCGCCCCCCTACGATGCCGGCCTGGATTTCGGCGCTGAAGCCCACTTCAACCGCCCCAACATCATCTTTTCCCGCGCCTGCTCCGACCCCGGCCGCGACCACCCGCGCTGGGACAACAACCGCATCTTCGCCACCTGCTGGCAACTGCTCAGCGATGGCCGGCTCTCCGGCACTGACATCGTCACCCCCATCGTCCCCTTCGACAATGTCCTCGAAGAATACCCCCGCGTCATCACCAACCCCGCCAGCGGGATCAAGCTGGGGGTGAAGTTTTGACTACGGCGCCATCTTCATCCCGAGCGGATTGCCAAATAGAAGGGAGTTGGCACCCTTCCGTTTGACCCGTCCCGTCAGTTGAACGTATACTCATCGTATAGACAAGCGATGAGCTTCAACGGGAGAACGCGATGGCAGCTACAGTACAAAAATGGGGGAACAGCCTCGGGATCAGGATTCCGAAGGCAATCGCCCAGCAGGTGGAATTGGAGGAAGGAACCTCCGTCCAATTTGAAGCGGCCAAGGGAATGCTGACCATTCGTCCTCAGCCGTCGCGCCGAAAGTACAAACTTGCCGACCTGCTGGCCCAGATGAAACCTCGGCACCGTCGTGGCGAATTGGACAAGAGCGGCCCGCGCGGTGGTGAGCTCTTATGAGCTTCCGAACCTATCACCCCAGGCGCGGCGATTTGGTCCACATGAATTTCTCCCCCTCCGCCGGCCACGAGATGGCGGACCGTCATTACGCGCTTGTACTCAGCCCACTCACCTATAACCGCAAGAGCGGCATGGCAATTGTGTGCGCCATCACCAGCACCATCCGCGGCGGCCCCTTCGAGGTGCGCGTTCCCAGCGGCCTCCTGCCCGAGAAGAAGGGCGTCGGACCGGTAAACGGTGTCATCATCTCAGACGCTGTAAGACAGGTGGACTACCGCGAGCGCGAAGTCACCTATGTTTCAGCCGCTCCACCACAGGTGGTGCAACAGGTACTGGACAGATTGCTGGCCGTCCTCGAAGGCGAGTAGCTCTTCATCAGGCCTGCGCACCGTGCCATCACCGCAGATTTCTCCGCATCTCTGCATCAATACCGATACTGATCGCTCTTATACGGCCCTTCCACGGGCACGCCGATGTAGTCGGCTTGTTCTTTGCTTAGCTTGGTCAGCTTTACGCCCAGTTTTTCCAAGTGAAGCCTGGCGACCTTTTCGTCGAGGTGCTTGGGGAGGACGTAGACTTTCTTTTCGTACTTGCCTTTGTTGGTGGCCAGCTCGATCTGGGCGATGGTCTGGTTGGTGAAGCTGTTGGACATCACAAAGCTGGGGTGGCCGGTGGCGCAGCCGAGATTCAGCAGCCGGCCTTCGGCCAGGATCATCACGCTGTGGCCGTCGGGGAACGTCCACATGTCGTACTGCGGCTTGATGTTCAGCTTTTTGATGCCCTTGATTTTCTTCAGGCCGGCCATGTCGATCTCGTTGTCGAAGTGGCCGATGTTGCCGACGATCGCCTTGTCTTTCATCTTGGCCATGTGCTCGGCGCTGATGATCCGCAGATTTCCCGTCGTCGTGATGAACACGTCGGCGTAGGGGAGCGTGTCTTCGATGGTCAGCACCTGGTACCCTTCCATCGCGGCCTGCAGGGCGCAGATCGGATCAATCTCGGTGATGATCACCCGCGCCCCCTGGCCTTTGAGCGACTGGGCGCAGCCCTTGCCCACATCGCCGTAGCCGCAGACCACTGCCACCTTGCCGCTGAGCATCACATCGGTGGCCCGCATCAGCCCATCCACCAGCGAATGGCGGCAGCCGTAGAGGTTGTCGAACTTGCTCTTGGTGACCGAGTCGTTGACGTTGATGGCCGGGAAGAGCAGCGTGCCGGCCTTCTGCATCTCATACAACCGATGCACGCCGGTGGTGGTTTCTTCGCTGACGCCCTGCATCTCCTTCGCCACGCCCGTCCAGCGATTGGGCGTCTGCTTCACAGTTTTGGCCAGCAGTTGCAGGATCACCTTGAACTCTTCGTTGTCGGTGGAGTCGGGAGAGGGCACCTTCCCGGTCTTTTCGAACTCCACGCCCTTGTGAATCAATAGCGTGGCGTCGCCGCCATCATCGACAATCTGCTGAGGCCCTTTGCCGTTGCCGAAATCCAGGGCGCGCTCGGTACACCACCAATATTCGTCCAGCGTCTCGCCCTTCCAGGCGAACACCGGCACGCCCGCGGGCTTCTCCACCGTCCCCTTGGGCCCGACGGCGACGGCCGCGGCGGCGTGGTCCTGGGTGCTGAAGATGTTGCACGAGCACCAGCGCACGTTCGCCCCCAGCGCCGACAGCGTCTCGATCAGCACCGCCGTCTGAATCGTCATGTGCAGCGAGCCCATGATGCGCAGCCCCTTCAATGGCTGCTGCCTGGAATATTCCGCGCGGACGGACATGAGGCCGGGCATCTCCTGCTCGGCCAGCATGATCTCCTTGCGTCCCCATTCGGCGAGGGAAAGGTCGGCGACTTTGTATTCAATTCCGCCCGCGCCCGCGCCCGCGGCGGGCTTGGTGGCGGTCTTCTTCGGCTTGGTCAATGTCTCGGTCATCACATATCTCCGTTGTTATGAAAACAAGTTCTACGCTTACACGTCAAAAACTCGACTTGATGGGATCTTCAAACTCGGAATTCATGAACGAATTCGCCTGCTCCGCGGGGGTGAGAAGAAGCAGTACAGAAAGCTCTGCCAACGCCCGATCATCCAGCCGCTCGGCCAGAAAAGCCCACACCCGGTCATGCCGGTCGCCTTTCGAGATTCGCTTGAATGCCGGATCGACGATACGGATCCGAATCGAAACGTTATTCTGTCGATACAGGTCTACCCGCGCTGTCGGATGTTCCTGCTCGTACTCTTCCAGCGCTTTTTTCACGGCCTTTATCACTTTGTCCGCCTTGCCTCGCGTAACAATTGCCATGACTCAAATCCCTTTGTGGCAGTCTGTGCAACTCATCGACTACTCACCCACCCAAAACCGTACTCCCGTGTCCGCCTTCTCACCGGCCTGCAAGACTTCTTCACACTCCGCCAATTCTGTCAACAATCTCTCCGACTGGTCTTTTCCTCGGTGCTGCGCAAACCGCGGAGGATTCGCGCCGAGTTCCTGCCGTAATGCACGCACTGTTTTCAGTGCCTCGCGAACATCAAAATACTCAATTGGACGCGCGGACTGTTTCGCCGCCTCGAATTCATCCTCGCCCCCAAACATCCCCTTGAATGATTCAATATCATAACTAAAAAAGCTGCTGAAGGTCCTCAACCCGAGTTCCGTCGCCAGTGCATCCAATTCCTCGAACCAACGTGCCATGCAAACCCGATCCGATGTGTTCGGATCGACGCCGTCTACGCGTTTCTCGAATTCGATGTACAGCGTCGTGCTCATTCACTTTCTCCTGCACGTTTCAAATGTCCCAGTGTTGCAGCTTTCAGCATGCGGTTCCTATTTCACCGCTCCCACCGCCAAAAACAATCCCGGTCCCTTGGCTCCTTCCTCTGGGGGCAGCTCCTGCCACCTTATCTCCGTCAGCCCCGCCTCCTGCATTATGCGCTCGAGCTCTTCTTTCGGAAATCCCATCCATTGCTGTTCCATCTGCCTGCGAAAATCATCGCGGTCGTGCGGCAATAGATCGACCACGATCGCCTTGCCGCCGGGGCGGAGGATGCGGGCCATCTCCTGGATCGCGGCGGCCGGCTCGGCCACGTAGGTTAGGGCCAGCAGCAGCATGGCGGCATCGCAGGCATCATCCTCCAGCGGCAGGTGCTCGAGATCGCCGCGCTTCAGCTCGACGTTGGCGAAATCGGCCGTCCGCCGCTGGGCGGCCTTCAGCATCGCGGGCGAATTGTCCACCGCGATCACCTTCTTCACGAACGGCGCCAGCGCCGCGGCCATCTTGCCGGTGCCGCACCCCAGGTCGGCCACCACAGTTTCCTTCGGCAGCAGGGCCAACATGGCCGCCTGGTTGAACCCCTCGCCATACAATTCCCCCCGCAGCTTGTCCCACCGCGCGGCAGCGCCGGCGAAAAACTGCTGGCTGTCCCCCTGCTTCTCGCGCAGGCGGCGAGTCAGGCGAAGCTGATCGTGCTGCACGGCCGGCCATTCCTCCACCTGCTCGCGGGCCACCAGCCAAAGCCGCCGGGTTGTGCTCTCCAACTCATCCAGAATCATGCGGTAGAGGTTTGTCGTCCCCTGCCTCCGGCTGCGCACCCATCCCAAGTCGCCCAGCACCTTCAAATGCCGGCTGACCGTGGATTGTGGCAGCTGCAGGACATCGCACAACTCGACAACGCCCAGCTCGTGCCGCTCCAGCAGGCGCAAAAGCCGCAGGCGCGTGGGATCGGCCAGGCAGTCCATCCACGCCACCAGCATCTGAGGTTGTGCCGATACCTTAACCATCCGTCTATCCGGATGGATTGTTGATCCATTTTGCGATTTGTCAAGCCCCTGCTCATTCCCCCGCGCCGGCGTGCCCCGTAGAATCGTGCGATGCGAATCGCCCTGTGCCAGATTAACCCCACTGTCGGCGATCTCGCCGGCAACACCCGCAAGATCCTGGAATTCCTCGCCCGCGCCCAATCGCAAGGGGCCGCGTTGGCAGTCTTTCCCGAACTCGCCATCACGGGTTATCCGCCGAAGGACCTGCTGCTCAAACCGCAATTCATCGCTGACAATATCCGCGCCCTGGACATCATCGCTTCGCGCGTCAGCGGCATCGATGCCATCGTTGGCTATGCCGAGCACAACGACCAAAACGTCGGCCGGCCGCTCTATAACGCGGTCGCCCTGCTGCGCGAAGGAAAAATCGCCGCCCGCCATTTCAAGAGGCTGCTGCCTACCTACGACGTTTTCGATGAGAGCCGCTACTTCGAGCCGGGCCCGCCATCGGAGCGGGCCAATCTCGTGCATCTCGGCGACCTGCCGGTGGGCCTGTCGATCTGCGAGGACCTTTGGAATGATGAGAAGCTGATTCCCCGCCGCCTGTATCATCAGAACCCCATCGCCGATCTCTCCAATGCCGGCGCCGAGCTTCTCATCAACACCAGCGCCTCGCCGTTCGTGGAGGGCAAGCACGAATTCCGCCTGCAGCTTTTTGGATCGCAGGTGAAGCAGTTCGGCCGGCCGCTGGTTTACGTCAACCAGGTCGGCGGCAACGACGAGCTTGTCTTCGACGGCAATTCTGTCGTCTTTGATGCCAACGGGGACGTCATCGCCCAGGCGAAGGATTTTGAGGAGGACCTGCTGATCGTGGATGTAGTCGGCAGCAAGCCTGGTAGGGTGGGCGTACCCGCCCACCGCGCGGCGACGGTGGGCGGGTACGCCCACCCTACGGGCATCGCGTCGATTTACAAGGCGCTGCTTCTCGGCCTGCGCGACTACGTGCAAAAGTGCGGCTTCAAATCGGTCGTCCTTGGCCTGTCCGGCGGGATCGATTCGGCGTTGACCGCGGCTCTGGCGGTGGCGGCCCTCGGCCCGGACAAGGTGGTCGGCGTCTCGATGCCCAGCCGGTTCAGCTCCGGGCATTCCATCTCCGACGCCGAGCAGCTCGCAAAAAATCTTGGCATTGAATTCCACATCCTGCCCATCAAGGCAATTCACGACCAGTACGAACAGACGCTCGCCCCGGCGTTCGCCGGCCGCGATCGCGATGTCACCGAGGAAAACCTCCAGGCCCGCGTGCGCGGCGGCCTGCTGATGGCCTTCTCCAACAAGTTCAACCACCTGCTTCTCACCACCGGCAACAAAAGCGAAATCGCCGTCGGCTACTGCACGCTGTACGGCGACATGTGCGGCGGGCTGGCGGTCATCTCGGACGTGCCCAAGACCACCGTCTGGCAGCTCTCGCGTTTCATCAACGAGCAGGCCGGCCGCGAACTCATTCCGGAAAACTCGATTACCAAGGTCCCCAGCGCCGAGCTGCGCCCCAACCAGACCGACCAGGATTCGCTGCCGCCGTACGATATTCTTGACGCGATCATCGACCGCTACATCGAAGAAGAAAAAGGCACGGCCGAGATCATCGCCGACGGCTTCGACCCCGCGACGGTAATGCGGGTGATCAAGCTGATCGACCGCAGCGAGTACAAGCGGCGACAAGCGCCGCCGGGATTGAAGGTCACCAGCCGGGCCTTCGGTTTTGGCCGGCGCATGCCGATCGCGCAGAACTACACGCAGATGATTCCCAAGCACGGCGAACCGGCGCCGCAGGAAGAGTAGTTTTGCGAATTGCCCTAGCGGCGGGTGGGCAGGCCGAGGCGGTGTGATGGGGAGAGTGAAAATGAAATGTGGGACATTTTGCGACATTGTGGGACATGGGATTGATGTTAGTGCTTTGCCTTTCGGCACTTGTGAAGAATGAGGCAAGTGGGAGGTTTTTTGGGGAGTGGGACATTTGGAGGGGAGGGGCGGAAGGGATTGCAAATTGAAAAATGAAAATTTCAAATTGCAAAATGGGGGAAGGGGCGCGCGAGTCGTCCTCGTCAGTTGTCCAATATTGGTCGTCATAATGCTGCTCCTCTATAGAGGGGCGGAGTTGCGCGCACGGCGCGCCGGGCGCGCAACACCTGGAGGAGGGTTTGGCCACAGATGGGGCACAGATGCGCACAGATGATTGCGGGGGAAGGATTTAACCGCGAAGGCGCGAAGAGGCGAAGAGAAAAGAATTTTTTATTTTGGGGATTTTGTGGTTTTCAGGCGTTGCGCTGGCGGCGCGCCGGGCGCGCAATTCGCGAGTTGCGCGCGGTGGCTTGGTTGGCATTTCGTTGGTGGTCGGGTACAAGGATGGTTGTGAGATTTGGCCGCTGGGGAAAGCGGCCGGGTCCGATGCAAGGGTCGGCTGCGAACCGGGTCAGGTCCGAAAGGAAGCATCCCTAAGCAGTACCGGCCTTGTGCCGTCGGTGTCCCGGTCGCTTTCCCTGGCGGCTTTTTTTATGGGCGGCGTGGAGGAATATGGCTGGATTCGGACAGGTGAGTACACCTGCCGCTCAT
>DAIOHQ010000146.1:0-12290 GCA_036744635.1 Tepidisphaeraceae bacterium
CGAGGGCGCGGAGGCGGGCGAAGGCGGCGGGGGTGAGAAGATCGGCCAGGGCGGCCATGGGCAGCCAGAGCTCGGCCTTGGTGTTGAGCTTGTTGACGTTCTGGCCGCCGGGGCCGGAGCTGCGGGCGAACTGAAAGCGAAGGGTGGATGGGGGGACGTGGATGCCGGGGGCGAGCTCGAGGCCGTCGGGCGGGGGCGGTGGCGGGGGAAGTTGGATCAGATCGTCGCTCACGCGGATCAGTATAGGGGAAATGTGTCTTGCAGAAATCCTTCAAGATCGCGGATTGCGCAGGGTCTGCTTCGGCGGACGGAATTGACGAGGGCTTTGAAAAAGCCCGTCCGCTGAAGCGGACCCTACATTGAGGAAACGGAGATGCGGGCGTAGTCGCCCAGAATCGGCAAACGGTGGGCGAGTACGCCCACCCTACCTGAACTCGGGGCCAGATCCTTCGGAGTACCTCAGGATGACAGTTGGCGCTGGATTGCGCACGGTCATTTCACATCCGTGCCTGTTTGAGCGATCGGCGCTCAATTCAATCGGCCGGGACGAATATGGGCTCGCCGTGTCTGCCATCCTGCCGGCCGCGTTCGATGAGGGCCTGGCGGCCTTCGCGGGCGGCGGTGGCGAGGAAGATCACGATGAGCAGGATGACCAGATTCAGGCGCATCCACTGCACGGGGCGGGTTGGGGGATGATTGCTCCAGGTGAGGAAGACGGCGATGAGCAGGGCCAGCAGGCCGCAACTCGCGTGGGCGGCCCACCACCATCCGGGGCGGGCGCGGATGACCGGGGCTGCGATCGTCACCGGGCCGGTTGCGGGGGTCATCACCACTTCAACCCCGGCGTAGACCGGCCAATGATGATAGGTCTGGAGCAGGCCGCTCAGCAGCAGAAAGAATACCGACACCCACACGATCGATCGAAAGACCCAGCGTGCCCGCGCCATCACCGCAAGCTGCTGCTCCTCTTTCAACTCGCCGATCGCCACCGGCACGACCATTTCGTAAAACAGCGTGCCGCCGACCAGCAGCGTCCCCCCCACGATGTGCAGGTAGCGGGCCAGCAGGTAGATGAGATGCGCGATGAGGTGATGCTGTTCGGGCAATTAAGGAGTCCTCATATCTTGTGGTGATGGAACCGGCGAGCGGGCGGCCTGCTCGCGAAAATGTTTGGTGGTGGATGCGACGGCGATGAGGATGAAGAGCAGGGCGAGATTGATGGCCGTCCACCTGGCGTGATTCGCCGGGGGCTGCTTTCCGGTCAGCACGTAGAGGGCCAGGGCGAAGACGACCAGGGCGAGCGTGATGTGGGTCCAGATCAGGGGATGGAGCAGGGATGAATCCAGCTTGTATTGGCCGCGCAGGCGCAGGTAGTTGAAGGCGCCGCTGATCAGAAAGAGGAGGATGGCGGTGTGCAGCACCGTCTTGAGGCCGCGCCGGCAGCGGAGGAAAACTTCCTGGCGGGAATCGGGGGGGAGGGCTTTCAGTCCGAGGGGGAGGAGGATGCGCATGAAAAAGACGCAGCCGACCGCGACGCAGGCGGTAATGACGTGAAGATAGCGGCTGAGGATGATGAGCAGCGGTGAATCCATGCGGTCAGTTCCTGTGGGTATGGGTTGTAATGGGATTGGGGTGGAAAGTGCAAGTTATTTTAGTGTATAGCATTTGTCGGGGGGCGGCATGTTCGGAGGGGTTGGGGAGATATGGCTGGATTCGGGCAGGTGAGTACGTACACCTGCCGCTCATCCAGCCATGGCAGACAGGAATGTCCGCCCCACCAATTGTAGGTACACCTGCCGCTCATCCAGCCGTGGCAGACAGGAATGTCTGCCCCACCACTAAAACGCCGGCAACCGCATACAGGCCGCTCGCAGGGGAGCGGGCTGAAGGTCCGTGGCAGACAGGAATGTCCGCCCCACCCAGTCAAGGGCAACCAAAACGCCCTTAGACGAGTTGATCCAGGCCGGTGAAACCGAGGACTTCGTGGGTGAAGAAGGGTTCGGCGTATTTGGTGCCGATGCGGCCGCCGAAGTAGGCGTTGAGGGTCTTTACCATTTCCGGGACGAAGCTGGCGGCGCCGGTGGCGAATTGGGAGGCGTAGCAGCCGACGGCCGATAGCTTCTGGTCGATGGTGGCGGAGATGTCGATGCAAAAACTGGGTTGGAAATCCATGCGCAGGTGGGTGCAGAAATAGTAAATGATGCGCTTGGGATTGCAGGGCTCGCCGGGAATGTCGGACTTGGTGAGCTTGGCGTCGAAGCGGGCATCCTCGGCGATGCGGGTCACCGCGACATGATCGGGATGGGCATCGACGGGATAGGGGATGAACATCCAGTCGGGGCGATGGACACGGATCACCGCGGCCAGCTCGTGGCGGCTTTCGATGTTGTGAACGACCTGGCGATTGGGCAATCCCAGCAGGGTGCGCCCGACGCCGAGGACTTTGGCGGCGGCGGCGGACTCGCGGGCACGCATCTCGGGGCTGCCCAGGGGCGTGGGCTCGCCGTTGGTCATGTCGAGCAGGTGAACGCGATGGCCCTGGGCGATGAATTTGGCGATGGATCCGCCCATGCCGAGTTCCTGATCGTCGGGATGGGGGCCAATTACCAGAATCGATGCCATGCAGACCTACTTCCGGTCAAAGCGAGGGCGCGGCTTGTGTGGCGGCGGCGAGAAGTCTTCATTCTTGAGACCGAGCTGCAGGTCGTGGTTCAGGCGGCGGGCGAGATTTATGGCGGCCTGGTCGGCGGCGGATGGCTCATCGGTGGCCTCATTATGCACCCAGAGGGCCACCGCGAAGCTCGCATATCGCTCGCTGGCAAAGGGCTGGGCGTCCAGCGGAGTCAGGAGCTTGTAGGCGTCGGCGTCGGCACCATGGGGGAGCTTCTCGCACTGGTCGGCGTATTGGCCAGCGCGGATCAGCAGAACGATCAGTGGCGCGTAGCGCTTCTGGATGCGCATCCATCGATCCAGGCCGTCGCTGGTATCGGTAACGAAGGCAGTGAATGCCCCGGTAATGCCATCCTTGTAGGGCGTCAACACCACCTGCAACTCTTCGGGGCCGATGGTCCAGTCGGCCCAGCGCTGCAGCAGCTCAATCCGGCGGGAGGTTTGCGCCAGGGCGGCCACGACGTGGAGCTGGTCGATCAGATTCGACGCCGATTCCAGCCGCCGCATCCGGGCGGTGTCGAAATCGGTTCCGGCCGCAAGTTGGGATGCCAGCTCGGTGACGATCGACTTCCATTTTTCGCCGAAGGCATCCAACTGCCCGCTGCCGCCTCCTGCCCCCCCTGCCCCTTCGGCCGCTCCTGTCCAGCGGGCGGCGATATCGGCGGGAACGTCGTCGAGTCTTTTTTCGTTCAGAGTCCGCGACCAGCGGGCCAGTTCGGCGGCGACGTCGAGCATGGCAATGGCATCGGCGCGGGAGAGGGTTTTGACGTTTCCGGCAGTGGCGGTGGCGGCGAGGGTGAGCTTTCGTTCCAGGCCGGCGGGCTTGGGCTTGTAGGCCAGCAGAGTGTCGATGGTGGCGGGCAGTTGGCCGATCTGTTCGAGCACGTGCAGGTTGCGGGCGAGGTCGTCGGCGTGCTGCTGCAGGTCATCGGGGCCGGGAGAAACCGTGCTCTTGCCAAACTGGGCGGCGTCGGTCAGGAAATCGGCGCGGGCGGCCTCGAACTGCTTTTTCAGCTCGTCCACCGTCTTGCGCTGATTTTCCGGGGGGGCCGGCAATTTCATGGCATCGTATTGAACGGTCAGGGCGACGAAGCGCTCGATGGCGGTCATGACCTTGCCGCCGGGCTCGGGGTTTTCCTGGGCCCATTGAAAGGCCGGGCCGACGGCGCCGCGCTGCTCGGCGGTGAGTTGCATCCGCCCGACGCGGGTGAGAATCTGCCGGTATTGCGAAAGGGCGTCGATGCGGGCCTGGCCGGCGCTGCGCGTGCGCGAGTCGGCATAGAGCGCCAATCCCCGGGCCAACTGCGATTCAATCTTCACCTTGTTGTCCCCGGAGATCGCGGTGTTGCTGGCCAGCCCCTTGGCCAGGTCCACCGATTGCAGCAGGACGTTGAAGAGATCCGAATATTCCTTCTGCTGTCCTTTCTCTTCGGCGAGGGAAGCCACCTGGGCGGCGATGGCGAGAAGTTGCTGGCGGAGCGGCACGGAGATGGCAATCTGCCGGCATTCCTCGGTCACCTGGGCCAGCGTGCGCTGGCCGGCTTGGTCATCGGGCGTCGCCACTTCGGCCGCAGTGGTCAGCGGCTTTGGCCGCATCGTCACGGCGGTCTTGAAATCGACCGGGGTGGCGCTGGTGATGTTCAGCAGCAGCGCCCCGACGTTGCGGCAGACATCGTCGATCTGCTTGAGGTCCTTGGCATCGCCGAGGTTGTAGCTCAACTGGTGCAGGCGGATGAGTGATTCGCTCTGCGAGCGCGAGAGATTTTCCATCTGCTTCAGCGCTGTCTCGGCCGATGCGGTGGCGTTGATGCATTGCTGCCCGCGCAGCCAGGCACACGCCTGGGCGTCGCCTTCCTCGCGGCTGGCGGCCTGCAACAGCGCCCAGCGGGCGACGATGCGCATGTCGATCTGAAGGTCGAGCATCGCAAGATCGGCGGCCTTGGCGCCGGGGCGATCGAGGTCGCGCTCGGCGATCTCCTTTTCCAGGATGGAAACCTGTTCCAACAGATAATCCTTCGCCCCCGAAGCGGACGGGGGCGAATCGCCGCGCGCCCCGGCCGCGATCCCGGCGGCCAGCAGCATGGGAAGGATGAATTGGATAAGTGTTGGTCTTGGGTTCGCCATATGTATCCGCCGCCGATCCCATGAGAACGTCAATCGACGGCGGTCCTGTTTCTCCGCCTCTGGGCGAGCGCCGCTTCGTACACTTGCTGCAGGCTCCTCACCATCACTTGCGCATCGAAGCGCTGCAGGGCGAAGGCCCTTCCCGCCGCTCCCATCGTCTGTCGGCGGCCAGGATCTGCTGCCAGCACGGCAATCGCCTGCGAGAACTTTTCCTTGTCGAAAGGCGGCGGCAGGAAGCCGGTTTTGCCGTCGATGGCCGCCTCGCCGGCGCCGGGGATATTGTACGTGACCACCGGTTTCCCGGCCAGCGATGCCTGCGCCAGGGCCAGGGCCAATCCTTCGCGGCGCGAGGGATGGGCGAGGATATCCATGGCGTGGGTCAATTCGGGAATCCGCGCCGGGGAGACCAGGCCGGTCAGGATGAAGCGGTCGCGGAGATTTTTCTGGAGGATGATGCGTTCGAATGCCGGCCGGAGCAGGCCATCGCCGACCCAGAGGAAACGCAGGTGAGGAAACTTGGCGCACAGGGCGGGCGCGATGTCGAGCAGATCCTCGTGGCCTTTGAGATGAAAGAGGCGGGCGATGGTGCCCACCACGATATGTTCCGGCGCCAGGCCGAATTGCTTCCTGAGCTGTTCGGGCGGCAAGGGGGAATGGAGGAACGGCTCGGTTTTAATGCCGTTGTAGACGGTCACGTACTGCTCAGGACGACCGATCCGGGCTGAGAGGGATTGCTGGCGCATGGCATCGGCGACGCAGATGATGCGGTCGGTGATGCCGGCGGTGCGGCGCTCGAACATCTTGTAGGCGGCGTTGACAATTCCCGACGTCGATGCGGTGAATGACAGGCCGTGAATGGTGTGGACGATGGCCGCGTCGCCCGCCCGCGCTGCCGCCCAGCGGCCGATGATGCCGGCCTTGCTGCTGTGGGTGTGGACGATGTCGGGGCGGAGATTTTTCAGACGCTGCACGAGCAATTCGTAGCTGTGACAATCTTTGGCCGGGAGGATGGCCCGGCGCATTTCGTCGATGACTTCGACTGGATAGCCCCCCGCCAAGGCGCGATCCATCAGCGACCCTTCCGGGCCGATGGGTGGGCCGGTGATCAGGGTGATGTCGTGGCCGCGGGCGCGCAGTCCCTCGCAGCAGAGCAGGACGATCTCCTGGGCGCCGCCGACGATCATGCGCGTGATCACGTGAACGATCCGCATCGCTCTAGACTAAGGCAAAGGGGTCGAAGTGAAAACCGCGGGCAGGGATCGACTCTGCCGCGCTGCAGGGGCGGAGGGGGTATTGCGCTTATTTGTGGCGAATGGGAGATTGCCCCTGAAGTGGCATGGGCTACCCAGCCCATGCGCCCGAAGCGCAACGCTCGTTCTGTCGTAGCATGGGTTTTCCTTAACCCATGCCGGGCACCGTGGACAGAGCGAGCGATGTGGTTCTCAAATGATGTGCCGTGTGAGAATATTTGCCGCTGGGCACGGGTTCAGGAAAACCCGTGCTACGTCGGAGCGCTGCGCTTCTGGCGCATGGGCTGGTAGCCCCATGCCACAGCATGCACGCTAAAGGGATGCACTATACCCCGGCGGAGGACGTGGGGGCGGATTGTCGGCGAGTGGGGCAATCCGTATCATCCGCCGCGCATGGGCTGCCAGCGCATCCTTTTTCTCAACACCGATCTGGAAATCGGCGGCACGCCGACGGTTGTGCGGGAATTGGCCTGCCGCTTGAATCAGTCCAGGACATCGGCCGACAATTTTGAGGTGGAGGTTGCATGTCTGGCGCCGTGGGGGCCGGTGGCCGACCAGCTTCGTCAACGCGGGGTGCGCGTTACCTGCTTTGGCGCACGCGGAATCGGCGATTGGCGCATCATTCCGAAGCTGATAGCACACATCCGCGCCCGGCGGATCGACACCATCTTCAGCTTTCTGATTCACGCCAACGCCGCGGCGACCGTCGCCGGCCTTGCGTGCGGGGGGGTGCGCCTGTTTCAGTCGATCCAGTCCACCGCCGCCGATCCGCGCTGGCACTGGCGGCTGCAGGGCGTGCTGTGGCGGGCGGCCGAGGCCATGATCGTCCCGTCGCAGTCGATCTCATCCGCCCTGCAGCGCCGTTCGCGCGTGCCGGCGGGGAAGATCATCGTTATTCCAAACGCGGTCGATGCCGACGACTTTCCGCGATCGCTTGTGCCACAGAGTAACCCGCGCCCGCGACCCTACCCGATCGCGTTCATCGGCCGGTTGGATCCGATCAAGCGCATTGGCGATCTGCTGGCCGCCGTGGCGCGTCTGGGCGGATTGGTTCACCTGCACATCTTCGGCTACGGCCCGCGGGAGCAGCATCTCCGCGAGGAAACGCGGCGGCTGAACATCGCGGCGCTGGTCAGCTTCGAGGGCCGCATCGAGCGGCCCCAGGATGCGCTGGCGCGGGCCGGGCTGCTGGTGCTGCCGTCGCAGGCGGAGGGATTTGGCCTTGTGTTGATCGAGGCGATGGCCGCGGGCGTGCCGGTGGTGGCCACGGATGTGCCGGGCATCCGCGATGTGGTGGAAAATGGGCGCACCGGGCTGTTGGTGCCGCCGGGTTCCCCCGTAGCGCTGGCGGAGGCTATTGCTCGAATCATCGACGACCAAGGGTTGCGCTTAGCGCTGATCGACGCCGCGGCGGTTGCGGTGCGCGAACGGTTCTCGTGGGACAAGGTGCTTGGCGAATACCGGCGGGTGCTGGGGCTTTGAAAATTCGTAGCACGGGTTTTCAACCCGTGCCCAAGTACTCTGACTCCAAAATCCAGTTCTGTTTTCAAGCCCGTTGGGCACGGGTTGGAAACCGTGCTACGAAGATTTACGCCGTCTGGCTCTTGGCCAGGTCGCCGGGGAGCTTGTAGAGATGGCCATACTCGCGGAACCAGGCGACGAAGTGCTGGAGGCCTTCGGGCAGGCTGACCTTGGGGCTGTATCCCAGTTCCGCTCGCGAGCGGGTGAGGTCGGCATAGGTGCGCTCGACATCGCCGAGCTGCGCTGGCCGGGGGTCGATGATCGCCTTCTTGCCGATCGCCTTTTCCAGTTCCTCAATGAGCTGGCTCAACGTGACCGGATCGGATCCGCCGAGGTTGTAGACGCGGTAGCGGTCGCAGTGCTCCAGCGCGAGCAGGATGCCGTTGACGATGTCCTCGACGAAGGTGTAATCGCGGCTGGTCGAGCCATCGCCGAAGAAGGGCACCGGCTGGCCGGCGGAGATAAGGCGGGTGAACTTGTGGATGGCCAGGTCCGGGCGCTGCCGCGGGCCGAAGACGGTGAAGAATCTCAGGCAGAAAATCGGCAGCTTGTAGAGATGCCAGAAGGTGTAGCAAAGCAGCTCGCCGGCGCGCTTGGTGGCGGCATAGGGGCTGATCGGCTCGCTCACCTGATCCTCCTCGCTGAAGGGGACGCGCGAGAGATTTCCGTAGACGCTGGAGCTGGAGGCGAAGAGAAATTTCTTGACGCCGTGCTGCACCGCCGCCTGGAGCAGATGGGTGGTGCCCTCGACGTTGACGCGCGCGTAATAGGCCGGCTGCTCGATGGATGGCCGCACGCCGGCCATCGCCGCCAGGTGCAGGATGGCCACCGGCTTGGCCCGGCCGACGAGATTGCTGATGGCGGCGCCGTCGGTGATGTCGATCTCCTCGACTTCGATTCCTGCCCCGCCGCCGCCGCCGATGCTCTTGAGGTTCATCTCTTTCCACGAGCGGTCATAAAAATCGCAGAAGTTGTCGACGCCGATCACGCGAAAGTCCCGCCGCCGCAACGCCTCGGCCGCGTGAGACCCAATGAACCCGGCCGCGCCGGTGACAAGTATGGTTTGCTTCTTCATGGAAGAGGTAGTGTAACTGAACACCTGCGGTGGGCAATTCCGCGGGCACGCGGCCAAGGCGTCGCACTGGGTTGCGGCGAGAAAGGCGCCCAACGCTCTCCGCGGGAGTCAATCGATCAGGGGGAGAAGCTCCGCGACGTATTCGCGGACGCCCTGCTCGCCGCGGCGGAGGGCGGTGTGGTTGTTGTGGCGATTGAAGAAATTCACGGCCTTGGTGGTGTCGAACTGGTTTTTGGGGCCGGGGCCTTTGCGATCTTTGATGGTGGCGGGGGACGCGGTGAGTTCTTTGGTGAATTCGGCGGGGCGCTGCCAGTACATGTAGCCGTCGATGAGGTTGTAGAACTCGCCGGCCACCGAGTCATCGCCGAGGGCGAGGGTGAGGGCGTCGGCCACATCCTGAACGTGGGTGATCTTGCCGCCGTGGGAAGTATCGACGGTGCCGCCCTGCTTGATGGTGCGGATCAGGTCATGCCACTGCGAAGCGGGGGATGGTGGGATCGAGGCCGTAGATGGCGGCGGGGCGCCAGGCGCTGGTGTTCATGCCATAGGTGGCGTGGTAGGCCATCAGGTGGGGCTCGACGGCGGCCTTGCAGGCGCCGTAGATCGAGTTCGGCCAGGTGGGGTGGTTCTCATCGAGGTGGGAGTTGGGCTGGTTGAGGATTTTGGCATAGACGGCGGCGGAGGAGATGAAGAGGAACTGATTGGCCCCGGCCTGGCGGGCGGCTTCGAGGAGGGCCAGGGAGCCGAGCACATTGCGCTGGAAATTTGGGATGGGGCCCTGCTCGAGGGCGGACCAGTCGACGGCGTTGTGGATGACCGCGTCGGCGCCGGCCACCAGGGCGGCCTGGGTCTGGGGATCGTGCTGCTCGCCGACCTGCCATTCGGAGACATGTTGGGCGATGTGGTCGCGGCGGCTGGTGGGACGCACCAAAGCCCGCACGCGATGGCCGGCGGCGGCGAGGGCGGCGGCGGTGCAGCTTCCGACAAACCCGCTCGCCCCGGTAAGTGCAACCAGCATGGGGACTCCGATCATCGAAGAAGGATTCACCGCAGAGACGCCGAGAGCGCAGAGAATTCAGGAAACGGAACCACAGATGAACGCAGATACACACAGATTCATTTGCTGGGCTTCAAAGCAGCATGGTTCTCGTCGCCCATTCCGCAATATTTAGAGACTGTTTCAAAAATCGGAGGAGAACGGGCCAATGAGTACATTGTCCCGTGGCAGACAGGAATGTCTGCCCCACCGAGGAGGATTTTTGAAACAGTCCCTTAATCTGTGTTCGTGTTCATCTGTGGTTTCAAACTCTTCTCTGCGTTCTCGACGTCTGCGGTAAATCCTGTCTTTCTCGCGCTACGCCGGCGGATTCTCCGGCGGGGAGATGCCTTCACCGCCGGTGGGCGGGGGGGACTGGGTGTCGGCCGGAGGTTCAGGGGCCGGCGCCAGGGGCGCGGCGGTGTCGGATGCGATGGGCGCCGACGGCTCGGGGACGCTCGGGGCCGCGGGCATCGACGTCGCAGTTGTGTCCTGCGCGGCGGTGACGGGGGCGGCTTCGGCGAGGTCCTCATCGGCCTCTTCGAGGTAGACATCATCCAATTCGGTGGCGTCGACTTCCCGGCGCATCAGGTAGTAGATGATGGTGTTGGAGGAGAAGTAGTAACTGATGGCGTAGGCCCCCACCATCGAGATGGTCAGGTAGACCCAGATGGCCAGGATGCCGGCGGCGGCGCGGTACGGTCCCCACAGGGAGACGAAGTCGGGGGTGTAGGAGAGCCGGCCCATGGACGATGGGCTGGGCCACATCGCATCCCAGAGCAGCGTGCCATCGGGCAGGTGGCGGCAGCACGCCCAGCCGACGAAGGCGTGGGTGAGCACCAGCAGCAGCCAGACGAAGAAGCGCACGAACAGGAAGGTCAGCGAGCCGTAGATCAACGCCATCAGCGTGTAAAAGCCCAGCCGCCAGGGGCGGGCGTAGATGTAGCTGAACGAGCGGCTGATGGCGTCGAAGCTGTCGGAGCCTTCGACGGCGATGGTGGGATACATCAGGTTGAATCCGCCGGCCGTGCCCAGCAGCACCAGCGTCATCACGAAGCCGGCGGCCAGGGCCAGGAAGAACAGCAGCGAGACGATGATCGCCCCGGGGAACCAGAGGTTGTTGACCAGCCCGCCCAGCCAGACGATCAGGCCGACCACCAGCACGATGAACAGCGGGATGATCGGGGCGCAGATAAAGCTGAGGAACTTGCCGGTGGAAAAGCGCAGGGCCTGGCGCACGGAAATCTTTTCATCGCGGGCGACGTGGATGGCGGCGATGCGGCAGATCGCCCCGCCGAAGATCGCCCAGACGATCAGGAACCAGAGGGCAAAGAGGATGAAGTAGACGGTGTGCTGGGTCATCAGCCACATCGGGCCGACGGCGAAGAAGTTGGCGATGTGGCGCAGCACGCCCTGGCCGACGCCGCGATCGGCGGGGGTGCCGACGCCGCCGAGATGGGAGCCGGGATTGAGCCAGCGGCCGCTGAGGATGCCGTTGACCACGCCGTCGATCTGCTGGATTTCATATTCGAAGAACTGGATGAACAGGCCCCGGCCTTCGATGGCTTCGGCGTTACGCCAATCCTGGCGGGCGCCGGCGTAGGCGGCCTTGATGGCGTTGAGGCGCGAGTCGTCAAAATGCTGCTTAAGTTCGGCCTTGTCAGCCTCCGCCTTGGTCTTGGCCTCGCCGGAAAGGTTGGCGTCAGCCGTGGAGATGTTCTTCACGGCTTCGTCGTAGGCCTTGTCGGCGTCGAGGACCTTCTTGTCGCGATCCGATCGGATCTTGTCCTTCAGATCGCCGAGATGATCGCCATCATGAGCAGCGATGCGAGCTTTGGCCGGATCTTTCTCGATCTCGTAAGTTTGCAACATGCTGGCATAGCTCTGCTCCATCTCCGTGCGGCGCTCGGTGCGCAGCTGCAGGAAATCACGGGAGGGACGGGCTTCGCCTTCGGCCCAGCCGAAGCGAAGGCCCTCGTAGGCGGAGACTTCACTGGGGACGGCGCGGTAGCGTTCCGGCCAAAGCTTGTCGAGGATGCGCCCGCCGAAGTAGAGCAGCAGCAGCGCCGTCAGCGCCAACACCAGCTTCGAGGGATGAATCGCGATCCGGAAGGATCGGAAAATGTTGGTAAAGGGGAATGTTTCACGCCAATTGATGCCACGAATCACAAGCGGTTCGTCCGCCATGGGCAGAACGCTCCTTTCCCTAAGTCAAGCCGAGCGTGGGTGATGAGACAGGTACGTCATCCCACATTTCCCACTGCCGGTCATTATACGAACGGGGGGGTTGGGTTCAATTGGGGAAAATGGAGCAAATATCCGGGCAAGGAAAAACCACCGATGAGCGCGGATGCAGATGGAGCAAGGCAGGCAGAAACAAGCTGGGAACTGGAAGCTGGCAGTTGCCAGCAGCTTGCTTCTGACTTCTGACTTCTAAATAACCGTGCTCGATTCCGCGCCATTCATTGTGCGTGCCTGTCATTCTGAGGTACTCCGAAGAATCTGGCTGGATCGACATTTGGGGCCAGATCCTTCGGATTACCTCAGGATGACAAATGGCGCCGGGTGCCACAGGTCGCGGTACTCCGAGACCTGTGCCGCGTAGCGACGCAGT
>DAIOHQ010000147.1:0-12268 GCA_036744635.1 Tepidisphaeraceae bacterium
GAGGCGTACTCGCAGACCTGTGTCTTACTGCGTCACTATGCGGCACAGGTCTCGGAGTACCGCGACCTGTGGCACCCAGAAATTTCAAACTGACCCATTGCCGACTGATGATTCAGCTCAATGTTGGTTGGATATCGGCCGGGCGATCGCCAAAGCGAATCCGCTCGGGGTGGGAATAGACGTTCATGCGGCGCTCGCGGAGGAAGCCGATCAGGGTCTGTTGGCTTTGAGTGGCGAAGTCGGCGGCCAGGGAGCTGGGGGCGGAGACGGCGGCGACGATGGGCAGGCGTCCGGCCAGGGATTTTTGCAGGATCTCGAAGCTGGAGCGGCCGGAGACCATGAGCACGTGATGATCGAGCGGCAGCAGGCGGTGAAGCAGGCAATGGCCAAGGACTTTGTCGACCGCGTTGTGCCGGCCGACATCTTCGCGGAGGACGAGCAAATTTCCGTCAGAATCGAAGATCGCGGCCGCGTGCAGGCCGCCGGTGCGGTCGAAGGTGCCCTGGGCTTGGCGCATCTTTTCCGGCAGGCTGGAGATGACCGCCGCATCCACCACCACATCGCTCTCCACCCCCTCTAGCGGCTTGAAATGGCAATGCACCGCGTCGATCGTCGCCTTGCCGCACAGGCCGCAGGAGCTTGAGGCGAAAACGTGCCGGGTGAGTTTTTCGAAATCGACCGCGACCTGCGGAGCAAGGAGAACGTTGACCAGATTTCCCTCTTCGTTGCGCTGGCAGGGCTCGATCTTGAGGATGTCGGGGGCGCTGCCGATCAAACCTTCGGTCAGCAGAAAGCCGGCGGCGAGTTCTTCATCGTGGCCGGGCGTGCGCATGGTGACGGAAATGCCCCGGCCGCGCACGCGGATTTCCAGCGGCTCTTCGATGGCGAGCTCGTCATTGGCGGCCTGAAGCGCTGATGCGGAATCCCATCGCCAGATCGGCCGCGAAGCGGAAAGGGGAGGCGTGATCATTGCATGATTGTAGCAGGGTGCGCGGAGAGCGTTTTGGAAGCGAATTACCGTTTCCGTTCGACGCGGGCGTAGGCGTTGTAATCGGGGACTCCGCCTACGCGGTCGCAGATGCCTTTGGGGATGATGACGTTGCCTTCCGGCCAGAACACCTGCAGGTTTCCGCGGGCAATCGGGGCGAAGAAAACCCGGCCATCGAGCCTGCCGGTTTCATTCACCAGGGCGACGCGATCCTTGTTGGCCAGGTGCATCTCGGCGGCGTCTTCGGGGTTCATGAAGACGGCGTCGCGGGCGGCGCCGGTCAGGGGATCGGTCTCGGCGTAGATCAGCGAATTGAACTGCTTGCCGCGGCGGGTGCTGATGTGGAAGGTGTCCTTTTCCTTCGTTCGCGATGGCGGCTCGACCACGGCGAAATGCGCCTTGCCGTCGGCGGTGGGAAATTTCCAACCTTCGCACAGATGCGGCCCGCCATATTGAAAATTATCGCCGCTTTCGCGCAGGTTTTGAATGCCCTCATAGGATGGCACGACGCGGGCGATTTCCTCGCGAATCTGCTGGCCGGTCTCGCAGCCAAGCTGATATGCGCGTTCCGGATAGACCGCCGCCGCCAACTCGCGGAGGATTTTCCACTCCGCCCTGGCCTCGCCGACCTGACGGGGGATTTCCGGGCTGAAGATGATCCGCCGCTCGGTGGTGGTTTCGGTGCCGCCGTCGTCCTGTTCATAGCGCGTCCTGGCCGGCAGCAGAATCACTTCCTCCTCGGCGGGGATGAACATCTGGTCAGTCAGGATGATGTCCTGATGGACGCGGCAGGGGACTTTGCTCATCGCGTCGGCCACGTAATCCGGGTCGGGCAGGGTTCGCAGAAAATTGCCGCCGACGCAGTAGAGCAGATCAAGCTTGCCGCGCTCGCAGGCCTCGACCATCTCGCTGGCCAGCAATCCCGGCTGATCCGGCACGGCGAATCCGTACTGCTCCGATAGGGCCCGCGCGGTGTCGGGATTGATCGGTTTGCCGCCGGGGAAGGCGGTGGAATAGGCGCCCATTTCCGCGCCGCCCTGCACCCCGCTGTGGCCGCGGATCGGCATGATTCCGCACTTATCCCGGCCGACGTAGCCCTTGCTCAACCCCAGGTTGAGGATCATCTGCACCGCATCGCCGCCGAAGACGTGCTGGGTGATGCCCATGCTCCAGACCAGCACTGCGTTTTTGGCGTTGTGGATCAGGTCGGCAAATTCCTGCATGCTGGCGCGTGGCAGGCCGGCCTGTTTCTCGAGCGTGGGAAAATCGAGCTCCTCAATCCGCTGCTTGAGTTCTTCGAAGCCGGTGGTGTGTTCTTCGATAAACGCCTGATCTTCCCAGCCGTTGGCGAAGAGAATCTTCAGCACGCCATATAGAAAGGCGATGTCGCCGCCCTGCGCCACCGGAAACCAATAGTCGGAAATCCTGGTGCCGAAGACCGCGCTCTTCACCGTCGATGGCACCCAGTAGTGCATCATGCCGGGTTCTTTGTAGGGATTGACCAGGGCGATTTTCGTTCCCTGCTGCTTGGCCTGATCGAGGTACTTCATGGCCACGGGCTGATCGTTGGCGGGATTGGCGCCGAAGAAGACGATCAGGTCGGTGCCGAACCAGTCCGTGTAGCTGCAGGTGGTGGCGGCCACGCCGATGGCCCGCTTCATCGCGCCCGTGGATGGAGAATGGCAGAGCCGGGCGGCGTTGTCGCAATTATTCGTGCCGAGGAAGCGCGACACTTTCTGGGCGACGTAATACACCTCGTTGGTGATGGCGCGCGAGGTGATGAAAAATGCGATGCGATTGGGGTCTTTGTTGCGGATGCGCTTCGCCAGCCGCGCGTAGGCTTCATCCCAGGTGATGCGGCGGAATCCTTTTTCATTTTTCTCGCGCACCATCGGATAGGGAATCCGGCCGAGCTTTCGCAATTTCTTGTTTGACAGGTTCTTCAATTTGGAAACGTCCGCCAGGATCTCCGGGTCGAAGGCCGGCATGGTGTTGAGGCGCAGCAGGTTGAGACGGGTCATGCAGAGATGCACGCCATCGATCGTCCAGTCATGGAAACCCGCCACGCCGAGGGCGCAGCCGTCGCAGACGCCTTTGGAGAGAACTTTCCAGGCATAGGAGAGATTGTCCCGGTTTTCCCAGGTGATCTTGGCCATGTCGCGAAAATGTTGCGGTTTGTTGCTGGCCAGCCCAAAGGGGACCAGCACCTTCAACCGCTCCGCGAGGGTTTCTTTTATCTCGTGCGACATAGCAAATTGCAGAAGGGGTCAGGAACCTTTTGCCGGAACGGCCCGGAGGGTGCTTTGCACAAAAGGTTCCTGACCCCTTCCGTGCGGCATCTCCGGGGCTGCGGAACGGTAATGGGGTGACGCGCCGAGGTCAACTTTTCTCGCACGAATTTGGAGCGATTTGATCGAAATAGCAGCAATTCTTGGGTTCCGGCCAATCGCCGGTGCCCGATACGATGGCTGCTGAGCTTACCAAGGAGTTATCCATGCTTTCACCTTCCTCGCAGCGCGTGCCGATGCACACCGATCCGCAGGTGCAGCAGCGCATCAATCGGCAGACGGAAATGAACATCGCCTATTTCGCCGCTCATCCCCAGCACATCGACGACCGCATCGGCCAGCTCAATGCCGAATGGGATGTGGAACGGTGCCTGGAAACCGGCGCGTCGGGCCTCACGCTCTTCAGCCTGGCGATGGGATTGCTGGGGCGCCGGCGCTGGTTCCTGGTCGCGGCCGCGGTGCCGGCGTTTTTGCTGCAACATGCGATTCAGGGGTGGTGCCCGCCGCTGGCGATGCTGCGCCGGCTGGGGGTGCGGACGCGCTATGAGATCGATCAGGAGCGCTATGCCCTCAAAGCGCTGCGGGGCGATTTCAGAGAGGTCACGGCGGACGATTCGAATCGCGCATTTGAGGTGGTGCGGTAGCACCCCCCCGCCCGCTGTCCATCTGGTGCCCGGCGGGACGGAGTAAACGCATCCAATGGAACCAAATTTCCATGCACTTGTTGTTTGATCGGAGTAGACTGGGATCCACATGCCTGGACGAGACATTATCGTGAGTGAGTTGATGGAGAATCGTGCGTATGGCAAAGCGATCCGGCAAGAGCAAGAACCTGAAAGAAAAACTAGCGAAGCGGAAGCCCGCCGGCGCAGCGCGCAAGCAGCCGGCGCTGAAAGGCCGCAGGGGCGGCGGGAAGAGCGGGGATCCGGTGGCGACGCCGCGGCGGCGAAGGCAGGATGGCGCGCAAGTTCGGCGCGCCGGCCGGGCGGATGCAGCGCCGACAGCGGACTCGCTGCCGCGTTTTCCGATCATTGGGGTGGGCGCTTCGGCAGGGGGGCTCGAGGCATTCACCCAGCTTCTCAACGCGCTGCCGGCCGAGTTTGGCGGAGCGATGGTGCTGGTGCAGCATCTTTCGCCGGAACGCGCCAGCATGCTCGCGGAATTGCTGGCGTCGGCCACCTCTGTGCCGGTCCTGGAGGCGGCCGAGGGAATGCGGCTGCAGCGCAATCACATTTATGTGACTCCGTCGAACGTTCAGATGGGGATCCACGAAGGGCGCATCCATCTGAGCCCGCGTCCTCACGACCGCAGCCAACACACACCCATTGACTTTTTCTTTCGTTCGCTCGCGGAATATGCCCAAAGCCATGCGATCGGGATCATCCTCTCGGGAACGGCATCGGATGGCTCGGCCGGCCTGCGGGAAATCAAGGCGTGCGGTGGGACGTCGCTGGTGCAGGAGCCCAAGTCGGCGCTGCACGATGGAATGCCGCGGGCTGCCATCGCGACCGGCGCGGTCGATATGGTGCTGAGCCCAGAGGCGATTGCCAGGGAGCTTGCCCGACTGGCGCGGCAAGCGCAGCTCGAACCTTCAGCGGGCACGGCCGGCGAGGAGCTGATCGCGATCGAAGGCGATTTTCTGCACCACATTTTTGCCCTGCTGCGAAACGCCAGCGGCGTCGACTTCACGCACTACAAGCTGCCTACGGTTCGCCGCCGGCTGCACCGCCGCATGGTGCTCCACAAGCTCGCGACCGTCGAGCAGTACCTGAAGTTCCTGCAGCAGACGCCCGAAGAGGTGATGCGGCTGTATCAGGACATCCTCATTCACGTGACGCACTTCTTCCGCGAGCCGGAATCCTTCAAGCTTCTGACGGAAGTGGTCTTCCCGCAAATCGTGACGCACCGGCAGGCGAATGAAGCAATCCGCATCTGGGTGCCGGGATGTGCGACGGGCGAAGAGGCGTATTCCGTCGCGATCGCGATGCTGGAGTTCCTCGGCGATGGCGCCGGAGCCACGCCCGTGCAGATTTTCGCCACCGACGTGAGCGACATCGCGGTGGATCAGGCGCGGAGAGGAGTCTTTGTCGAAAGCATCGCCAACGACGTTTCCGAGCAGCAGTTGCGCCGCTTTTTCACACGGACTGACGGCGCCTATCGCATCAACATGTCGGTCCGCGACCTTTGCGTCTTTGCCCGTCAGGACCTGACGCGCGATCCACCGTTTTCGAAGCTCGACCTGGTGATGTGCCGCAACGTCCTGATCTACCTCGACACCGTTCTGCAGAAGCAGTTGATGAGCGTGTTTCATTATGCGTTGAAGCCCAACGGATACCTGCTGCTGGGCTCGGCCGAGACGATTGAGACGCAGGCGGATCTGTTCAAGCCGGCGGACAAGCGTCACCGCCTCTACGTCAAGAAACTCTCCAGCCATCGTGCGGATGTGGCATTTGCGCCGACGCAGGCGTTGGAAGGGCGGGGCGGACGCCGAGGGCCATCGATCGCCAATCGGCCGGTGATGACGCTGCAGGGGGAGGCAAACCGCCTGGTGATCGACCGCTTTGCCCCGCCGGGCGTAATGGTGAACAGCGATAATCAGGTGGTGCAGTTTCGCGGACAGACCGGGACATTCCTGGAGCCGGCGCCCGGCGAGGCCAGTCTGAATCTGCTGAAGATGGTGCGCGAAGGGTTGTTGTACGGCTTGCGCACGGCGCTGCACGAGGCGCGCCAGACCGGCAACGTGGCGCGGCGGGAACATCTGCGGGTCAGTTCTAACCCGGAACTTCAGGACGTGACGATCGAGGTGATTCCTCTCGAGGACCAGTCGGAGGGACGCCACTATCTGGTTCTGTTCGAATCCGAAACAAACGTGCCGCCCGCGCCCGTCGAGAAGACCGCGGCCAAGTCGCGGAAGACGCTGAAAAGCGAGTCGAAATCAGATGCCGGCAAACGGGTGCGGCGATTGCAGCAGGAATTGGCCGCCAGCCGCGAATATCTGCAGTCGATCATTCAGGACCTCGAGGCCGCCAACGAGGAGCTGCAGTCGGCCAACGAGGAAATTCTCTCCAGCAACGAAGAGCTGCAGAGCACCAACGAGGAGCTGGACACCGCCAAGGAAGAGCTGCAAAGCACCAATGAAGAGCTCAACACGCTGAATGAGGAGCTCCATGGCCGCAATGAAGAACTGGCGCGGGTCAACAGCGACCTGGTCAACCTGCTGGGAAGCGTACAGATCGCGATTGTGATGATCGCCGGCGACCTGCGCATCCGGCGTTTCACCCCGATGGCCGAGAAGGTGCTGAACCTGATCCCAAGCGACATCGGCCGGCCGATCAGCGACATCAAGCCCAATATTGATTGCCCCGATCTGGAGAAGCTGATTCAGCAGGCGGTGGATGAAGTGCAAATTATCGAGCGCGACGTGCAGGATCGCCAGGGGCGAAGCTATTCGCTGCGGATCAGGCCATATAAGGATTTGGAAAACAAGATCGATGGAGCGGTGCTGGCGCTGATTGACGTCAGCGATGTCCGCCGCCAGGAAATCATGCTGCGGGGGGCCAAGGAATATGCCGAGGCGATCATCGAAACGGTGCGCGAGCCGCTGATCGTGCTGGATGGCGACATGCGGATCAAGACGGTGAACCGGTCGTTTCTGGAGACGTTCAAGGTGTCGGAGGAGCAGACGACCGGAAAGCTGATCCACGAGCTGGGCAACGGGCAGTGGAACATTCCGGCGCTGCGCAACATGCTCAAGGAAATCGTCACGGAGGACAGGAAGTTCGACAATTACAAGGTCGAGCACAGTTTTCCCGATATCGGTCATAAGAAGCTGAGCCTGCACGGGCGGCGGATCAACAACACGGGGTGGGTGCTGCTGGGGATCGACGATCAGACCGACGGAACCAAAGTCAAATGAACATGGCACGCAGCGCGTATGGCAAAGAAGGTCGAACCATCTCGAAAAAATGGGGGCACTGCCGCACATGGGCGGATTGTGAAGAAGGCACCAGCGCCCCGACCGGCGGCGCCAACCCCTGCGCGGGAGGCGTTGCTGCACCAGCTTGAAGTATATCGGGAGATGCTGCGGGTGCAGAATGAGGAATTGGCGCAGGAGCGGCGCACCTTGGCGCAGACGCACGATCGCTATGTCGCGTTGTACGACTTTGGCCCGATTCCGTATGTCACGCTCACTTCCCAGGGAATCATCGAGGAGATCAATCTCACTGGATGCAAAATGCTGGGGACGGAGCGGTCGCGGATCATGGGGTTTCCGCTGCTGAGCTTCATCTTTCCGCCCGACCGCAGGAAGTTGATCGATCATCTGATGCGCTGCCGGCGCGGCGCCGCAACCATGCAGGCGGAGCTGAGACTGCTCACCCGCCAGGGTGCGGTGGTGCCGGCGCAGCTTTCCAGCACCCGTGCCCCGAGCATGGACGGCCGTGGGGTCAGCTTCCGCACCGCCATCACCGACTTGACGGAGCTGAAGGTGGTAGAAGAGGAGCGCAACCAGCTCATCATTCAGGAGCAGGCCGCCCGGGCGGCCAATCAGGCAAAAGATGAGTTCCTGGCGATGGTGTCGCACGAGCTGCGGACGCCGCTGAGCGCTGTGTTGCTGTGGTCTCGGCTGCTGTCCAGCGGCAAGATCAAGGACGCGGAGCGCGAGGAGGCGATTGGGGCCATCGAGCACAGCGCCAAGGCGCAGCAGCAGTTGATCGACGACCTGCTGGATGTGTCGCGCGCCCTCAGCGGCAAGCTGCGGCTGGAGATGCACGAGACGCAAATCAGTCCGGCGATTGAGGCGGCCATCGAAGCGGTGCGCCCGATGGCGCTGGCCAAGGGGGTGCGGCTCAAATCGCGCCTGCAGGAGACGGGCCTGGTTCGCGCTGATCTGGACCGCATGCAGCAGGTGGTCTGGAACCTGGTAACCAACGCGGTGAAATTCACCGCCCGCGGCGGAACGGTGGAAGTCCGCCTGCACCAGGCGGGGGAGTTTATAGAAATCTCGGTGAAGGATACCGGCCGGGGCATTCTCCCGGATTTTCTGCCATACGTTTTCGACCGCTTCCGCCAGTACGAGGAGGGGAGCACCCGCGGTTACGGCGGGCTGGGGCTGGGGCTGGCGATCGCCAAGCAGCTTGTCGAGGCGCACGGCGGCACGATCCACGCGCAAAGCGCCGGGCGGGGCAAGGGATCACTTTTCACGACGCTTCTCCCGCTGGTGACTTCGGTGCCCCCCCTGGATGAGCCGATGGAGGAAGCAAAGAAAGAACAAGAGCAGGGGGGGCAAGGGGGGGCTGAGGATGAACAGTCCCCCCTGGCCTGCGCCCCCGCGCGGGAGGGGGGGCTGCGGGGGATTCACGTGGTGCTGGCCGAGGATGAGCCGCTCACCCGGCACGTGATCGAGCGGGTGTTGCAGCAGGCGGGTGCGCGGGTGACGGCGGTGGCGTCAGCGCGGGAGGCGCGCGAGGTGCTGGCCTCCTTCATCGCCCCCCCTGCCCCCCCTCGCCCATCGCCCCTCCCTGAGTCGCAAGGGGGGGCGGGGGATGGGAATCCGACGCAGGCGAAGGTGGTGTTGATCAGCGACATCGCCATGCCGGAAGAGGATGGGCTGCAGCTCATTCGCTCGGTCCGGCAGATGGAGGCGAGGGGAGGCCAGGGGGGGGAGCGCCAGCACTCCAAGCCGATTCCAGCGGCCTCGCTCAGCGCTCTTGTCACCGACGGCGACAGGGATGCTTCGCTTGCGGCGGGCTTTCAGATGCACGTCGCCAAACCGATCGAGCCGGATGATCTGGTGAACATTGTCGCGGATTTGGCGGGGAGGAGGAGAGTGGCGAGCACGGAATGGTAGAAAGGCACGAAGGCAAGAGGCACGAAGGCACGCAGGTACATTTCCTTCGTGCCTTCGTGCCTCTTGCCTTCGTGCCTTGCCGATTAAACTTCCAGCGATGTCAGGCCTTCGCGGATGGCGTATTTCGTCAACTCCGCGACGCTGTACAGGTTCAGTTTGTCCATGATCTTGGCGCGATGGGTCTCGACGGTTTTCACGCTGACGTGAAGATGGGCGGCCACCTCCTTGGTCGCCTTTCCCTCGGCCATCAACTGCAGCACCTCGCGTTCGCGGTCGGTGAGGGTGGAGAAGACGCTGCCGGTGGCTCCGGCGCGCGTCTTGAAATCCTTCAGCACCAGGGCGGCGATGCGCGGACTGAGGTAGACCTGGTCGGTCTGGACAGCGCGAATGGCGTTGATCAGCTCGTCGAACGCGGCGTCCTTCAGAATATAGCCGGATGCGCCGGCCTTGAGTATTTCGCTGACCAGGCGATGGTCGGAGTGGGCGGAGAGGGCGATGACTTTGATGCTGGGATTGGCTTCGATGATCTGCCGAGTGGCCTCGACGCCATTGAGATCGGGCATCGAGACATCCATCACCACGATGTCGGGGGCATGTTGTGCGGCGAGCTCGACGGCGCTGCGGCCGTTGCTGGCCTCGCCTATGATTTGCACGTCCGGCTCGCTCTTGAGCAGGATACGAAGGCCTTCGCGAAGAATCTGGTGATCATCCGCGATGAGAACTTTGATCGCCATGGGAAATACCTTATATTGAAGACCTGAATGATGCAAGTTCTGACCTCTGAGATCGAATTGCCGGTGGAGCTTAAGATGCCGGCGCCGAGCAGCGCGAGTCCGGCATGGTGGACGTCCAACGTCGTCCACTGGCTGGGAATCCTCTTCTGTCTGCTGACGCTGCTGGCCTATAGCGACTATCTGCTGAGCTATCGGGTTAGCTATATCCAGGAAGTCGACAGCCAGGGCTATTACCTGATGGCCAAGTCGTTCAGCCACTTCCACAATCCGCGCTGGCCGGATGATATCGCCAAATTCCGCGGCCACGTCTTCATCGATGTCGGCAATGGCGAGGTCATGACGAAATATTCACCGGGCTGGCCGCTGCTGATGGTGCCGTTTTACTGGATCGGCGGACATAGCGCGGTGATGTGGTGCAACACCATCTTTGGGGTTATCGCGGCCATCGCGATTTTCCTGATCGGGCTGGAACTGTTTAACAGCATGGCCGCGTTTATCTGCCTGTTTCTCTGGGCGTTCTCGCCGATGACTCCGGCGTACAATGCCTATCCACTGGCGCACTGCTCGGAAGTGATGATGACGGCGCTGGCGATCCTGTTCGCGATTCGCTGGGGCAAGACAGGACGCCTCTGCTTCGCGGGATTGATGGGATTCTGCATGGGGTTCATGCCGCTGATCCGCGCCACCACCATCCTGATCTGGCCGGCGATCATCGTGGCGTACTTCGTCTTTGCCCATCGGCGTCGAAAGGAACTCGCGGCCAGCGGCTCCGTCATCACGGCGGTTCCGGCTGAGGCGGGCTTCATTCGGACCATCGCAAGCTGGCCGGCGCGAATGGTGAAGCTGGATTGGCTGCGCATGTTCTGGCGGCGCGAGAGCTTGTCCTTCTGGATATTCCTGGTCACCTTTGCGATCCCGACTGTCTTCCTGGCGATATTCAACTGGCACAACTTCGGCCGGCCATGGTGGGCGGGCTATCACTTCAGCGGCGAGCAGGATGCCTTCACGTTCACCTTCCGCGTACTGCGGGAGCGCTTCTTTGGCGAGTATGGTTCCCGCGAATTCCTGCTCGATGATCTAGTCTGGACGATTGGCCTGCTGGGGATGTGGCTGCGGATCGGCAAGCCCGGGATTGCCTGGGTGCTGGCGCTGTGGTGTATTCCAACCTTCGTTTTGTATAGCGGATATTATTTTCATCCGGATGGACCGGTGTATTGGCGATTCGTGCTGCCGACCATCCCGGCGCTGATTTTCGGCGTGGCATTGGCGGCGGATGCGATCGTCACGATCTTTGGAACGGCAGCGTGGTGGCTGCGAAAGCAGTCTGCAGAGATGGTGTGGGTGATTGGAATTCTGCTGGCGCCGGTCTGCTTCGCGGTGTATCCCAAGATAGAGCTGTTCAAGAGCTGGTTTGAAGGATGTCAGTGGCTTGGATGGCTGCTGTTTTCGTGCCTCCCGCTGATTCTGCTGGCCATGGGGATGCGGGTGGGCGCGGCAGGGGGGGTTCCGCCTCCGCTTGGGTTCAAGGACCTGGCGATGTTGCTGTTGGGCCGGCGCGGGCGGCGACGCCCGGAACTGGTGGATCGGCGCGATCCCGCCCTGCAGTTCCCGGTTGCCCGTCTGATGGTGGCGCTGCTGTTTGCCCTGTGGATATACCAGTCTCCCCTGCGCTTTTTCGTGCGCGAGAAACAGTATAACCGCGTGTATGCCGCCGGCGGCGAGGCAGCGGTCCGCGCTGCCAATCTCAACCCAGGCGATCCCGGCTATGGGTTTACCTACGCCAACGGCGGGGATGGTGCGGTCTACCAGCAGATGAGCTACGAGGAGCGGTCCGATGCCCCGGTATTGCTGCTGTCCATGCCCAAGCACAACCCGACCCGCCGCTTGGCCGAATATGTGACGCCGCGGCCGACATCGGTCTATTCCACGAGCTTCCCGATGTGGGATGCCTCAACCTTTCCCAATGTCGAGGCGTACGATGTGCTGGCGTGGAGCGACAGCGACCGCTTCTTCTCACCCTGGTCGCCCAACAGAGGGCGGGTGAACAGCAGCGGGGTAATGCAGGACCTCAAGCGCCAGGAACGCATGCATAAACTCTATGGGGAAATGGGGCACGCGGGGATTCGCAAAAACTTCGTCGAGCATATCGAGGCAGATTTCGCCGCCGGCAAAGATGTGCTGTTCATCGTCAGCCCACAGGATGAGAGCCTGAGCTGGCTGAAGAATGCCGGCTTCAATGCCGCGCTCATTCACAAAGCCGAAAGTCCCGCAGACTCGCCCGCCTATATCTATCGCGTCAGCCCGAAGTGAACGACGTAGGGTTCGCTTCAGCGGACGCAAGCTTCGCCAGTGATCGCGTCCGCTGAACACGATTGCGCGCCAGGGTGTTTCAAATTCGCGCTATCTCCTG
>DAIOHQ010000148.1:0-12261 GCA_036744635.1 Tepidisphaeraceae bacterium
CCTGCCCCTGCCCCCCCTGGCCCGTGGCCGGCTGAGTGGCCGGGGCATCGGCCGCCTGAGTGAAAGGTATGTTGAAGCTCAAGCCCGCCACCGCCGCCATAAGAAGTGCCGCCGCAATCGTTCGCCGCATGACTTTATCCTTCCGAATATTTATAACTTCCCCTTGAGCTGTTGGACGCGGTACATGATGAAAAGTTTCCGCGAAAATTGCCAGCCCGGATTCGCCGACGCAAATGTGCTTATTTCCTGCGCGCCTGCAGGGGCGGACGGTGAAGAAGCGCGCGGGCAAGAGATCGCAATTCCGTTGAGGGCATCATGTCGATGGATCGGAAAGGGCGTTTTCCGCGGGAAAAGCGTGATCTGCAGAATTGATTTCGTCGTCGCTGTTTGTGGCACCGGGTTTGTTCTTAGGGAATTTCGTAGTCATCGCGGTGATGGCTATGGGTGATGCGAATCACTCTAAATCATGGAGCGCGGTTGGTTCCCACGGGCAGTGTCGTCCGGCCGGCGGTCGGTCGGACGACACGTAGCCCGGGGTTTGATTGCGGGGCGAGAGGGCAGCGCCAAGACACATCCGAAGAAGCCCGTCTCGAACAACAAGCCATAAGTAATGCGCGCATGGGAGATGCGCTCACAAGAAGCCCGACGCCGGGGAAGACGTCGGGCTTTTTCTTTTTCCCCTGCGACGACCGATGGCAAACCCGGGCGCCGCTCATTTCTCCTTGTCATCTGATTTCCATTCGTCCGACTCGACATAGCTCTCGCGCAGCTTCACCTGCACGAAGCGAATCGGCTGCAGCGCCGCATCGAAGAGGTTGTTGTAGATGTTGGCGGTCATGAATCGCAGCGCCTCGCGGGCCGGCTTGGCGCCGAGTTCGACGATGTGCGGAAGGAACAGCACCGCCGCCACGAAGCGCAGCAGGCCGGAGACGCCGAAGAGGATGTCATAAAACGTGAACGTCTTTCCCAGGGCGAAGGCGGGCGTCCAGTGCCAGTTTCTCAGGCCCTGAGCGATCAGCCCGGCGCTCAGGCCGCCGAGGCAGCCGGAGATGTTGACGATGACGGAGTTGACCGCCACGTAGGCGCTGCCGCCTCCGGGATTGTCATCATCATCGTTTGATCCGGACATCTCCAGCACGAGGTTGAGGTTGGCCACCTCAACTCCGGTCCAGAACGCTGCGCCCCCGCCCGCAAGAAGATATCCCAGCCAGATATTCCCCGAGCCGAGGAACGACCAGCCCACGCCAACCGGGACCAGCCCCAGCGCCGCGATCGCCAGCACCGGCTTCTTGCCCATGCGGTCGACCGCCGCGCCCCACACCGGCAACAGCAGAAGCTGCGCGATGCTCGGGGCCACCAGCAGGATGAGCTGAATCTGCGTGTTGTTGACGCCCACGCGGTCGATCAGATAGAGGGTGACGAATTGCCCCATGAAGCTGACGGCGAAGAGCAAGGTGGCCACGCAGGCCGCGAACCAGAGAAAATGGCGGTTGCACAACGGTTCGCTGAGCGCGGTAAACAGCGTGCTGCCGCTGCGGCCGGCCCGGGGGATTTCCGGCACGTGCTGGAAGAGGTGGATGTCCGCGACCCCGAAGACCGCCGCGATCATGAACAAGATCGCGCACCATCCCAGCGTGACCAGCGGATTCCCCAGCGAGCCGGCGCCGGTGCGGTCGAGGATCCAGCCCGCGAACAGCGCCGCCGGAATGGCCGAGAGCAGCCCCCATTGGCGGCGGCGGGCGAAATATTTTCCGCGCCTGCGGTCGGGAACGAGATCGGCCATCCAGCTCGTCCATGCCGGCCCGCCCACCGACTGGCAGGCGTGCATCAGGAACATGAGGATCAGGAACATCGCCATCGCTTCGCCGACGGCGGCGAATCCCCACATCCGCACGATTGTCAGCGGCACCAGCGCGATCACGAACCAGAGCAGGCGCTGGGTGTACAGTCCGTAGAAGAAAATTTTTTTGCGCGCCCCGGTGCGCTCGATCAGCAGCGAGGCGGGCACGGAGAGCAGCGACGCCATGAACGGCAGGGCTGAGAGGACGCCAAATTCAAAGTTGGACGCGCGCAGCGCCTTGGCGAACAGCGCCAGCGGCGCCCCCGCCGTGGCTGTTATCCACACCGATCCGAACACCCACGCCAGCGTGATCAGCCCGAGCGCTTTGCGCAGCTCCGGGCCTCGCACCTCAACTTCTTCTCTGGGATCGAAAAGCGCGAGCTTGCCGGTGGGATTCATGAATTACGCACACCCTCCGCTTGCATCGCCCGGCATTGTAGAGACCAGGAGATTTGCGGCAATGGGCGCAATTCCACGCGGGACCACGATGCTGGATACCGCCCCCCAAAGGGCGCGGCATGGTTGATCGTGGCACTTTGAAGTGTTCAGAACCAGCCGCGATGATCTCGCAGGGTGGGCAGGGGTGTAGCGCTCATTTTTGGCGATGCCACTCCCGGTCCCCTCGCTCACGTACGCGTGGGAGAGGGTTAGGGTGAAGATCCCTCACCCCAGCCCCCTCCCGGAGTACCGGGCGAGGGGGCCAGAAAAAGACGGTTGCCAAAAACATGCGCTACACCCGATGGGCGGGTACGCTCACCCTATCCAAGTGTCGGCGTCAACATCAGGCTGTCGGACCCGGCGCTGGCGCAAAGGAATACGGCCGAACCGCGGCTGCGTGCCATTCACCATCCTTCTTGTTCATCACGAAAAACACGTGCGGCTTGAAGGTGGGAATTTCCTTTCCGTCAGCTCCGCGGGCGCCGCTGAGCGTGCATTCGCCATCCACCAGAGCCGTGTCATCCCCGATCATGCGCACCGACTGGATGTTCATCTGATGGCTGCAACTCTTCATCATTCCCTGGTGTTCATCGCGGAATACTTGCTGCACCTGGCCGCGTCCCTTGGCAACCCTTCCCCAGGGGTTGATCAAATCGCCATCCTCGGCCCAGAGCAATGCCATCTGTGCCGGGTCGTGCCGATTCCAAGCTGCCGCGAAGTCCTGGATGCGCTGCTCGATTGCCCGCCTGTCGTTCTCCTGTGCCGGGGCATGGCCTTGCCCGGTGGAAGCCGCGCTTCCAACGCCAAACTGTGAGCTCATACATTTCTCCTGGTTCAAAGAACCGGTAAAGGGAAAATGATATTTCCCCAACCGGCGAGCAGGCAACGTCCATTTTTTTATGTTCGAGGAAATTTAATGTAGAGCGAAGACTTGAGGATGGGCTCGCTTAATCGTGTCCGAGCGAGGATGATTTCCTGACCGGTCGGTGAGACGGCAATCTCGACGCGGGCGCGTCGCCGGAAGGAACTTTACGCCGCCTGGGCTTTGAGGGCGAAGACGCGGACGCAGTTTCGGCCGCCGTGTTTGGCGGCGTAGACGGCCATGTCGGCGGCTTTGATGAGGTGCGCCGGCTGTTTCAGCGGCGATCCCGGCTCGTAAACCGCGACCCCGATGCTGGCGGTGATCTTTAGCTGGATGCGATCGCAGAGGATCGGCTTGGCCGCGATGGCGCGGCGGACGCTTTCGGCGATGGCGGCGGCGGTGGCGCGAGTCGTGCCCGGCAACACCAGCACCATCTCTTCGCCTCCGTAGCGCGCCGCCAGGTCCTGGGATCGCGTGGCCGTGCGCAGCAGTGCCCCCAGCGCCCGCAACACGGTGTCGCCGCTCTGATGGCCATACTTATCGTTGACCAACTTGAATTTATCGACGTCCAGCATCAGCAGCGCCAGCGGCTTGCCTTCCTTGACGGCGCTGGCGAATTGCTGGGCGATGAACTCATCGAAACGGGCGCGGTTCGCCAGTGACGTCAGCCCATCCGTCAGCGCCTGGTGCTTGAGCTGCTGGTTCTGCTCCTGCAGCGTCGAAGCCTGCTGCTGGCTCTTGAGCGTGATGTCCACCAGCGCCTCGTTGGCCTTCTTCAGGATCGCTTCATAGCTGGTGGCCGAGGCGATGCTGATCTCAAACAGCGGCGCCACCTCTTTGGTCCGCTTGCAGATTTCATCCATCATGGTGTCGCAGTCGGCCGGCGGCATCTGGAATTCCTCGAAGCAGAACCGGCGCACTTCGGCGATGGCGTCGGCCGCGACTTCATCGACAAACACATCGGCACAGCGCCCCGCCAGCCAGACGACATCGGTGATTTTCTTCAGCGCCGGGTCCTGCACGTCTTTGGGACGATGGTGCATCGCCATCGGCGTGCTCAGCAGCGGGGGCAGCTTCCATTGCGTCGCCAGGACCTGGGCGGCGTCGGCGTGGGTCAGCCCCAGCGCATTGAGCTCCGCGGCGGCAAGATCGTTGTGCGACTGGAGGGGCTCGTTCAGCTCGCCGTACTGGTCCGCGACGACCTGGTCGAGCACCAGCATCCCGATGTCCATGAGCAGCGCAACCAGGAAGCACTCTTCCTGCTGCACGACGTTGGTCTTGGCCGCAAGGGTGCGGGCGGCGGTCGCCGCATAGATGCTCCGCCGCCAGTAGTTTAGGTGCTTGAACCCCTTGCTCTTGTTCTTGGCCAGATTGGTGACCAGCGAGAAACCCAGCACCAGCGTCTTCACCGACTGCAGGCCGAGAATCACCAGGGCGTGGGTGATGGTGCTGATGCTCTGGCTGCGGCCATAGAAGCTGGAATTGACGGTGCGGAGAATCTTGGAGGAGAGCGCGGGGTCCTTGGAGATGATCCGCGCGATCTCCGCGATGTCCACCTCTTCGCGCTGGGCCAGCTCGAGCACCTGGATGGCGACCGCCGGCAGCGACGGCAGGGTGGGACACTGGCGGATGCGGCTGATGAGCGCGTCTTTCATAGGCGGTCTGTGAGCGGCCTTACCTCTGCCTCGAAAGGTCGAGAGCAGAAAAGTGCCCCATTCACTATCGACCCGAGCCGGCGGCAACTTTCCAATACCAGCGCGCGGGCGAGGATTTCTTATCCGCCAGCGCCGCAAAGCGGGCCGGCGCAGAACCATTGGCCAATAACCCGCAAATTATCCGGAACCTCACGTCCGAAAAATTTGTTACCGGGCGACCAAACCGCTATGATGCCCCATTCGGGTGTTGAAACCGCCGCAAGGCATTTTCTGGTGGCCGACATGAACGTTTATCCCTCAGCCCAGGGGCTGTACGATCCGGAGTTCGAGCATGACGCCTGCGGCGTTGGTTTTGTCTGCCATCTGAAAGGTAAGGCCAGCAACCGCATCGTCTTGCAGGCGCTGGAGATGCTCGAGAACATGAACCACCGGGGAGCGTGCGGCTGCGAGGAAAACAGCGGCGACGGGGCGGGCATCCTGCTGCGCACGCCCGATAAGTTCCTCCGCCGCAAGTGCAAGGCGCTGGGGATCACGCTGCCGCCGTTGGGGCAATATGGGTGCGGGATGGTATTCCTGCCGCGCGACATGGTGTCGCGGCGCAAGTGCGAGCGCATCTTTGAAGGCGTGGTCAAGGAATATGGAATGGTGGTGCTGGGTTGGCGCGATGTGCCCACCCACAACAAGACCATCGGCCCCACCCCGCGCGCCTGCGAGCCCAAGATCCGCCAGGTCTTCGTCGGCATGGGGGAGACGTTTTTCAACCGCAAGGATTTCGATCGCCGCATGTATCTGGTCCGCCAGCGGGCGGAGAACGTCATCGAGTTTCATCCCGACCTGACGCAACGGGCGCGGGAAGATTTCTACATCTGCGCCCTGTCGGCCAACCGCATCATCTACAAGGGGATGCTGACCGCGACCCAACTGCGCGAATATTTCCCCGACCTGACCGAGCCGGATTTCGAGAGCGGGCTGGCGATGGTACACAGCCGCTTCTCGACCAACACCTTCCCGAGCTGGAGCCTGGCCCATCCCTATCGCTATCTGGCCCACAACGGCGAGATCAACGCCTTGCGCGGCAACCGCAACTGGATGCGGGCGCGCTACGGTTCGCTGCAGTCCGAAGTGTTTGGCGATGAGCTGCAGAAGATGTTCCCGATCTGCACGGAATCGGGTTCGGACTCGGCCACGCTGGACAACGCCCTGCAGTTTTTGTGCGTGAATGGGCGCTCGCTGCCGCACGCGGTGCTGATGCTGATTCCCGAGGCCTGGCAGCACAATGACCTGATGGACCCGGACCTCAAGGCGTTTTACGAATATCACGCGTGTTTGATGGAGCCGTGGGATGGGCCGGCGTCGATCGCATTTACCAATGGCCGGCTGATCGGGGCGGTGCTGGACCGCAACGGACTGCGGCCGTCGCGCTATTACGTCACCAAGGATGACCTGGTGGTGATGGCCAGCGAAGTGGGCGTGCTGCCGATCAAGCCCGAGGATGTGAAGCAGAAGTGGCGGCTGCAGCCGGGCAGGATTTTCCTGATCGACACGGAAAAAGGCCGCATTATTGATGATGCCGAGATCAAGCAGGAACTGGTGGACCGCCGGCCGTGGAAAGACTGGCTGGCCGACAACCTGGTCGAATTGGAAAAGCTGCCGGCGCCTAAGGAAGTACACGCGACGGATCACGGCACGCTGCTGGTGCGCCAGCACGCCTTTGGATACACGGTGGAAGATGTGCGGATGTTGATGACGCCGATGGCCGTTTCCGGTCAGGAGGCGCTGGGATCGATGGGGACCGATACGGCGCTGGCGTGCCTGAGCGATCGGCCGCAGTTGCTCTATAACTATTTCAAGCAGCTTTTCGCCCAGGTGACGAATCCTCCGCTGGATGCGAATTTCGAGGCGCTGGTGACCAGCCTGTACACCTACATCGGCCGGGAGGGGAATCTGCTGGATGAGACGCCAAGACACTGCCACCTGCTCAAGCTGAAGCAGCCGATTCTGGGCAATGCCGATCTGGCGAAGATCCGGGAATTGAACGGAGAGGATCTGCGGGCGAAAACGCTGCCGATGCTCTTCAATTCCAGCGACGGGGCGGCCGGGCTGCAGCAGGCGCTGGATGAGCTGTGCGCGGCCGCGGCGCAGGCGGTGAAGGATGGATTTTCCATACTGATCCTGTCGGATCGCGGCGTGGATGCCGATCGCGCCCCCATCCCCAGCCTGCTGGCGACGTCGGCCGTCCACCATCATCTGATCCGCGCGGGCACGCGCACGCAGTGCGGACTGGTGATCGAGACCGGCGAGGCCCGCGAGATTCACCATTTCTGCCTGCTGATCGGCTACGGCGCCGGCGCGGTGAACCCGTATGTCGCGTTCGAGACCATTGCCGACCTGCACAAGGATGGTCTGCTGCCCGAAGACTTGACGCTCAAGGAAGCGGAGAAGAATTACATCAAGGCCGCCAACAAAGGCATCATCAAGGTGGCGTCGAAGATCGGCATCTCGACGGTGCAGAGCTATCGCGGGGCGCAGATTTTTGAGGCGATCGGTTTGGGCAAGGACCTGGTGGACAAATATTTCACCGGCACCGCCAGCCGCATCAACGGCATCGGCCTGGATGTGATCGCGGCCGAGTCGCTGGAGCGCCATCGCCGCGGCTTCCCGCCGATTGCGGTGGATGGCAAGACGCTTCACGCTGGCGGGTTCTACCAGTGGCGCAAAGGCGGGGAGTACCACATGTACAACCCGGATACCGTCGCCAAACTGCAGCATGCGGTGCGGATTGACCTGGAGGCGCATCAGAAAATGTCTGAAGGCGTGCGCGTCGACAGCTTCGCCGCGTTTAAGGAATATACCAAGCTGGTGAATGATGAGAGCCGCAACCGCTGCACGCTGCGCGGCCTGCTGCAGTTCAAGCAAAGCACGCCCGTTCCCATCGAGGAAGTCGAGCCGGCCAAGAGCATCGTCAAGCGTTTCGTCACCGGCGCCATGAGCTTCGGTTCCATCTCCAAGGAAGCCCACGAAAACCTTGCCATCGCGATGAACCGCATCGGCGGCAAGAGCAACACCGGCGAGGGCGGCGAAGATCCCGAGCGCTTCAAGCCGGATGCCAATGGCGACTGGCGGCGCAGCGCCATCAAGCAAGTGGCCAGCGCCCGCTTCGGCGTCACCACCGAATATCTGGTCAATGCCGATGAGCTGCAGATCAAGATGGCGCAAGGCGCCAAGCCGGGCGAAGGCGGCCAGCTTCCCGGCCACAAGGTGGATGAATACATCGGCAAGATCCGCCACAGCACCCCCGGCGTCGGGTTGATCTCGCCCCCGCCACATCACGACATCTATTCAATCGAGGACCTTGCCCAGCTCATTCACGATCTGAAGAACGTGAATCCGGCCGCGCGGGTTAGCGTGAAGCTGGTGAGCGAAGTCGGCGTCGGCACCGTGGCCGCCGGTGTGGCCAAGGCCAAGGCCGACCACATCCTGATCTCCGGCGATTCCGGCGGCACCGGGGCATCGCCCCTCACCAGCATCAAGCACGCGGGAATTCCGTGGGAACTGGGATTGGCCGAGACCCAGCAGGTGCTGGTGATGAATGACCTGCGCGGGCGCATCGTTCTGCAGACCGATGGCCAGATCAAAAGCGGCCGCGATGTGGTGATCGGCGCCCTGCTGGGCGCTGAGGAATTCGGCTTTGCCACCTCGCCGCTGATCGCCTCGGGCTGCATCATGATGCGGGTCTGCCACCTCAACACCTGCCCGGTGGGCGTCGCCACCCAGGACCCGGAGCTGCGCCGCAAGTTTGCCGGCAAGCCCGAGCACGTGATCAACTATTTCTTCTTCATCGCCGAAGAGGTGCGCGAGCTGATGGCCCAGCTTGGCTTCCGCAAGTTCGAGGACATGGTCGGCCAGGTGGAGATGCTGGAATTCGGCGATGTCTCCAACCATCCCAAGGCGCGGCACCTGGACCTGTCCGTCATCCTGCACAAATCCACCGAGCGGCCGAGCGCGGCCCTGCACAACATCCAGAAGCAGGACCATGCCCTGGAGAAATCGCTCGATCAGACCCAGCTTCTGAAGCTGGCGGCGCCGGCGCTGGAGCGCGGCGAAAAAGTCAAAGCCGTGCTGCCGATCAAGAATACCAACCGCACCGTCGGCACCACCCTCTCCGGCGAGATCGCCAAGAAACACGGTTTCGCCGGCCTGCCCGATGACACCATCACCTTCAACTTCACCGGCAACGCCGGCCAGAGCTTCGGCTGTTTCCTGGCCCGCGGCATCACCATGCTGCTGGAAGGCGATGCCAACGATTATCTCGGCAAAGGGCTCAGCGGCGGCAAGATCGCGGTCTTTCCGCCGAAGAACGCGACCTTCGTTCCTGAAGAGAACATCATCGCCGGCAACGTCATCTGCTACGGCGCCATCGACGGAGAGATCTATCTCCGCGGCGTCGTCGGCGAACGCTTCTGCGTGCGCAACTCCGGCGCCCGTGCGGTGGTGGAAGGCGTCGGCGACCATGGCTGCGAATACATGACCGGCGGCCGCGTCGTCGTCATCGGTCCCACCGGCCGGAATTTCGCCGCCGGCATGAGCGGCGGCATCGCCTACGTCTGGAACCCCAAGAAGTATTTCGAGAACCTGGTGAACGCCGATCTGGTGGAACTGGAAGCGCCCAAGGTGTTCACCCCCGAGGATGTGCAGACAATCCGCTCCATGCTGGAAAATCACCTTCATTACACCGGCAGCACCGTTGCCAAAGAAATCCTCGCCGACTGGGACAACAAGCTGCAACAGTTCGTCAAAGTGATGCCGGTGGACTACAAGCGCGCCTTGGCCAACATGGCCGAGATCGAAGAACGAGCCAAAAAGCTCTCCCAACGCCAAACGGCAGGAGTGTAGTGGCGAAGCAAAGAGCGGCAGGACAACGTGGTGATATCAATGCCAATGATTACATGCTGGCGGCGCGGGATCATGCGGCCGTGCTCTCTGCGCTGTATCAGAGTGGACACTATGCGATGACGATCTATGCATCGGGCCTGGCAGCGGAATGCCTCTTTCGCGCTTTTCGAGCGAGAAAAGGGCTGGTGTTTCGGTCCGATCATCCGCTTGAGTCGTTGGCACGGGAAGCTGGTTTTCCCGAGTTGATTCCTGCGGGGCAGCGGCCCGAATTTGATGCGGCTCTGTCCGATCTGATCGTACGATGGCGCAACAGCCACCGCTTCAGGTCGAACGTGGCTATCCGGCGGTTCTTGAAAGATCTCAAGCTGGATCGCGGCATTAAAGGTGACTTTCTGAAAGAGAATGCACGAGTGGTATCATCGGGAGCGATGGAATTAGTTACCTTGGGAGTTTTGCGATGGCGCTAATCGACGATCTCAGACGAACGCTCCGCGAGCATTTTCCTGATGCCACCATCAAGTTGGCCCACTATGGAGACCGCATCGGCGGCTCGCTGGTCTGGCATGGCTTTCAAGATGAGGCCCAGATCGATCGGCAGCTCCGTTTGCGCAAGGCCGTCACATCGCTCCCGGCACAGGAGCAGTTGAAGGTTTCGTTTATCCTGACGCTCACGCCGAACGAGCACGCTTCGATATTGAAGGCGTCGTAATTGCGCGCCGGCCAGCTTGTCATGCAATGAAGGACTGCAATGGGAAAGCCAACAGCATTCAAGGAACTTCCTCGCGAGCTGCCGAAGCGGCGGCCGGTGAATTTGCGCATTCTGGACTGGAACGAAATCTACAACGATTTCCCCGATGAGAAGAAACGCGAGCAGGGGGCGCGCTGCATGGATTGCGGCATTCCCTTTTGCCATAACGGCTGCCCGCTGGGCAACGTCATTCCCGACTGGAACGATCTGGTCTATCGCAACCGCTGGCGCGAAGCCCTGGACATGCTGTTCAAGACCAACAATTTTCCGGAGTTCACCGGCCGGATCTGCCCCGCCCCCTGCGAAGAGTCGTGCGTGCTGGGGATCAACGAGAAGCCGGTCACGATCAAGAACATCGAAGTCAGCATCATCGAGCATGCTTTCGAGAATGGCTGGGTGAAGCCCGAGCCGCCGGCGGTGCGCACCGGCAGGAGCGTGGCGGTCATCGGTTCCGGCCCGGCCGGACTGGGGTGCGCGGCGCAGCTCAACAAGGCCGGGCATACCGTCACCGTCTTCGAGCGCGCCGACCGCATCGGCGGCCTGCTGATCTATGGGATCCCCAACTTCAAGCTGCAGAAGAATGTCGTCGAGCGCCGGGTCAAGCTGATGGAGGCCGAGGGAATCAAATTCGTCACCAGCGCCAACGTCGGCGTCAACGTGAAGATCGACGACCTGCGGCGCGACTTCGATGCCATCGTTTTGTGCGGAGGCAGCACGCATCCGCGCGACATCGCCGTCCCCGGCCGCGAGCTTCAGGGCATTTACTTCGCCATGCAGTACCTGCCGCTGGCCACCAATCGCGTGCTGGGCGACAAAGTCGATGACCGCGAATTCATCTCCGCCAAGGACAAGCACGTGATCATCCTGGGCGGGGGGGACACGGGCGCTGACTGCCTGGGCACGGCCATCCGTCAGGGGTGCAAGTCCGTGAAGCAGTTCGAGCTGCTCCCCAAGCCGCCGGAAGGGCGGACGTGGGATATGCCCTGGCCGAACTGGCCGATGATCTACCGCACGTCCTCGGCGCACGAGGAGGCCAGCGACATTGCCGGCGGGGAAATTCGCGACTTCGCCATCAACACCAAGAGCTTTTCCGGCGAAAACGGCGTGGTGAAAAAGCTGCACGGCATCCGTTTGGACTGGGAATTCGCCCCCGGCATGGCCGGCAAGGCCAGCTCGCGACCGGCCAAGATGAAGGAAATCCCCGGCAGTGACTTCGAGCTGGATTGCGACCTGTGCCTGCTCGCGCTGGGCTTTCTCCATCCCGAGCATCCCGGCCCGATCCAGCAGCTTGGCCTGACGCTTGACCAGCGCGGCAACGTGCAGGTTGACCAGAATTACATGACCAATTTCGAAGGCGTCTTCGCCGCCGGCGACATGCGCCGCGGCCAAAGCCTGGTAGTCTGGGCCATCAGCGAAGGCCGCCAGGCGGCGCGCGGAGTTGATGCATTTTTGATGGGCCGAAGCGATCTGCCGGCGCTGAAGCTGTTTTGAGCATTGACGTTCGCGCAGGGCGGTGGTCTGGACGGAGTGATTTTGAGATGTGGGACATTCTGCGACATTGTGGGACATGGGTTGGTCATTAGTCCTTTGCTTGTCGTCATTTGTGAAGAATGTGGTCGGGGAGGCATTTTTGAGCGGGTGGGACATTTGGGAAGCGGGGTGGGTTGCAAATTGAAAATTGAAAAATGCACATTTCAAATTTAGGGAGTTGGCGCAGGCGGTGGATGGTTGGTTGGCGAACATGACGGCCTCCTTTTGAAAGAAAGTTCTGTCTCTCTATAGAGGGGCGGAGTTGCGCTGGCGGCGCGCCGGGCGCGCAACACTT
>DAIOHQ010000149.1:0-12230 GCA_036744635.1 Tepidisphaeraceae bacterium
AGGCAAGCCTCAATTAATCCCCGCGGCGCGCCCACCGTTCGTGGGGAAGGTCAGAGCGGCGCATCACCACCTCTTCGTGTTTCATGTTTTCATGTTTCTGAATTGCCTTCTCTGCGCTCTTTGCGCCTCCGTGGTGAACTCTTTCCCCCCCGCCGCCCTTTATAGCTGGCGGTCACGGTGCCGGCGGTGCCGCCGCGCACGGCGAATTCTCCAAGCACGGTCATCCGCCGCGGCCGCAGCGCTTCGACCAGATCATCGAGGATCGTGTTCACCACCGCTTCATAAAAAATCCCCTTGTTGCGATAGGCGAAGAAATAGAGCTTGAGGCTCTTCATTTCCACGCAGAGCCGCTCGGGAACATAGCTCACCGTGATCGTCGCGAAGTCGGGCTGGCCGGTGACGGGGCAAACGCTGGTGAATTCGGGAAAGACGAAAGTGATCTCGTAGTCGCGCCCCGGCCGCGGGTTGTCGAAGGCTTCAAGGATTGTCTGTGGACGGTCAATCTGCTCATCGGTCAAGATCGATTTGTGGCCAAGCTGCTTGAACTTCGCCGGCGATTGGGGAGTCCGTTTCTTGCGGTGATTCATTGGACGGAATTGTAGTGGGGAAAGCGGTGCGAGGCACCATCCTGTAGGGTCCGCTTCAGCGGACAGGACGAATTGAGTGCCGCGTCCGCTGAAGCGGACCCTACACGAACTGCCGGGAGCGAGAGCGCGAGAGAAATAATCGAATCACTTATTGCATCCCGCCCATATCCCCTGGATCGAAACGCGGCGGCATCGGGGCCGGCGGCGGCGCTTTGGTGAAATCCGTTTCCCATTCCTTCAGCAGCGCGCGATCGACCTCGAAGACCAGGCCGCGATAGCTTCCGATGACGCGGGCCCCATCATCAATGAACGTGAAGGTATGTTCCATTCCCTGCGCGCCCTGCTGTTTCATCACGGCATCGGTTCGCAAAGTCAGGGTGTACGTTCCGGCCGGCTTGGTGGTCGGCTCACCCGGCAGATATTTCTCCACCCTAAGGGGATGAAATTTCGCGAGAAACTGTTCGACCGCCTGCTCGTTGGCGATGCCCTTGGACTGGGAGGTAATGGCCCAGCCATTCAGCGGCTGTGTTGTCGCCTGGCTGGCCGGAGCGGCCGTCGATTGCGTGGCCGCGGCCGGCTGCGTCGCGGGACCCAGTGGAGAAATCGGCGCCCGCGTGCGCTCCAGCACGATTTGCTGCTCCAGCGCCGGCTTGGTCGTCGGCTGGGTTGTCGCGGGGACATCTCTGCTCAAGGTGATCTGCTCGACCTTAGCCGGAACGATGTCAGCGACTTCCTTGTTCCGCAGCTCGAACGGCTTTTTCTCGAACGCCTGCATCGCCGACGCCGGCACCTTCGCCACCGCATCCTGCGTGGAAACCATGGCATAGACGCTCTTGCCCAGCACATCCTCCGGCCGGCCGAACTTCACGGTGATCCCCACCGGCAGCGTCGCGGGCGCGGACGCGGACGCGAGGGTCGGCTGCGTCGTCGGCGCCGCCTCGCTCAGCCACACCGTCATTTTCGGGCTGCTCAGGCCATAGGATGCCAGCTTTGTCGAATCGGCCTGCACGAAATCGCTCGCCTGCAATCCGGTGACGGCCACCAGCATGTCGGTGACGGCCGAGTTATCCAGCGGCATTCCGTCGGGCTCGATCATCTTCCACTCGCCGTTCACCTTGTTCAGCACCATCTTCGTGTCGCCTTCGGTGACGATCACCTGATTGATCGTGGCGGCGCTGAGATCGACCAGCTTGGCCTTGCGATAGTTGGCCGCCGGCTTCTCCAGGGCATCGTACAGCCGTGCCCCCACGATCTCCGCCTTCTTGGCGCCGTCGAGGCGCACATACAAGTTGTCGCCGATGCTGGAACGATCGCCGACGTCGATCTTGGTCGTCTTGCCGTTTTTATTGGCAAGTTCGACACTGAAGGTGGGCTTGGCCAGGCCGGTGCCGGCGCTGGCGGCGTCAGTCTGGCCGTGGGAGCGGATGCCCAGCACATCGTCTACCAGCGCATCCACGCGCATCTGATCCACCTGCGCCCGCAGTGGCTCGATCATCTCCCATTTCCCACCGGCGCGCTCGAACGCGATGCGCCCCCCGCCCGCCTGCGTGAGCGCTACTTTGGTCACGTCCGCGGAATTCCAGTCCAGCAGCTTGCGTTCTTCGGTGCTCGTCGTCTGCTCGATCTTGCTTTCATCGCCTTTGTTGCGCGTGAAGAAGAGCACACCGCCGATCACGGCCAGCAACACGATCAGGATGACCGTCGTTTTGAAATTCATAATCCTGCATCCTCAATGGCGCCCGGGATTCCCGTAGCACGGATTTTCAACCCGTGCCGAGCGGGTTGCAAAGTGCGAAACCGGCCGCACGAGCCGAGCGTTTTGGCACGGGTTGAAAACGTTGAAAACCCGTGCTACGTCAATCCCGCCGCCGCACATACATCAGCGCCCCGGCCAGTACCACCGCCAGCGGCAATCCCACCAGCAGCATGCCCACCCGCCACGCTTTCAGCGTGCCGCCGCTCATCGTGCCGATGCGGCTGGCCTCCATGGCGCTGGGGCTGATCGCGATCATCGGCTCCATGTGCGCCAGCCAGAAAATCGCGTTGCTTCCCAATTCCGCGTTGCCCGGCAGCAGCGAAACCCGCCGCCCCTGCTTGAGCAACTGCGGATCCCACGCCGTCAAAAACTGATTGGCCAGAAACTGCGAGCAGCCGATCGCGACGATCCTCCCGCCCTTCTCCTTTTCCACGACGGCGCCGGCGTACAGCGGCGGCTTGAGATCCGTCGCCTCGTCAAATTTCAGCGACTGGTCCTCAACCGTTTGCAGGTTGGTCTCACCCCAGGCCTTGGGCGATGTCGGCACCGGCAGAATCGCCATGGCCGTATATCCCTTTCTCTGCTGAACCTGCACGATGTTCAGCGGAAACAGCAGCCCATCCAGAGATTTCAGCGGCCGGGTCAGCAGATGCTCGCCGTAGTCCCGCATCACGAACATGAATGGGATGCGCTCGATATCCTCCAGCAGATTCCCGCTCTGCCGGTCGCTCTGCACCAGCTCGTGTACCGCCACCGCATCGGTGCGCACGCTCACGCCCCACTCATCCAGGGCGCCGGAAAGATTGTCCCCCTGTGGCTCGAACAGCAGCATCGCCGATCCTCCGCCCGATAGATGCTCCGCCACCTGTTGCCCGATCGGCGGCGGTCCCTGCGGTCCCTGCGCCGGCGGGGATGGCAGCACGATCCAGATCGCGTCCTTCATCTCCTCATCGCTCGCCTCCGGCGCCGATGGCATCTGCCGGGCCTGCGGGCTGCGCGCCCAGGTGCCCGACAGGTCCTTTTCCTTCACCTCGAAGTTGTAATCCGCAAGTCGCGCCGCAAAGCGCGCGAACGGCCCGGAGGGCAGGAAAGGTGGAAACCCCGGACTGGCGATGGGCGGACCGCCGCCGCGCACGAAGACAACCCGCTGCTTTCTGTTGCTCGTCAGCGCCAGAATGGCCGTGGAGACCTGCTGTTCGCCGGCGAAGCGCGGCTTCACTTTTTCGCCATTGGTGCCTTCAAAATTCTTGGCATCCTCCTGCCATACCTGCCGGAACGGGATCACCCGCATCTCGTTTTCGCCCAACACCAAAATGGCGTCATTTCCCTGCTCGCCGGAAAGCTGCTGCCGCAGGGTGTCGAGCTTCAATTCTCCCAGCCCCTTGATCTTCGCCACCTGCTCGTCGGCCAGTTTCTGAATCTCGGTGAACTCCTTCTTATTCTCCGCGAGGTATTTTATCGTCTCCGCGGATGACTGCTCCTCCGGCCGCTGCGCATCGGCCTCCTTCACCAGCGCCGCCATCACCTCCGACACCTTTTCCAGCCGCTCCTGAATGCGATCGGTCGCCCCCTTGTAATCCGGCACCTTCTGCTGCATCAGCCGCTCGACGGACTCATTCGTGTCCTTCAGCCCTCCGACCAATCCATCCAGCGTATCCTTCACGATCTGCCCAAGCCGATCCTGCTCGCCGCCGCCGGCCAGGCCCTTGTTCAGCGCTGGAAGCGCTGCCTGCCCGCTCAGCCGCTCGGACATCTGCTTGTACACGCCCGGCCAGGCTTCGACGAATCCCTGATATTTCTTGATCTCGCCGCTGTACTTGTTGATGACGTTCTTCACCAGGTCATCGACCTTGGCCGGGTTGGAAACCGGATCGATGCTCTGCACCTCGATCTTGCCGCTGTGCCGCTTGTATTCATCGAGCAGGTCATCGACGGCCTCGACATATTCGGCCTGGTTCTCGCGCACGTTGTTGGTGCGGGTATAGAGGCTGACGATCTCGATCGGCGATTTCACTTCGTTCAAAATCGCCAGCGTCTGCGGCTTGAGGCTGTTCACCCGCGTCTCGGTCGTGTCCATGCGGCGATGCACCTTGTTGGCCAGATACACCACCAGGCCGGCCACCACGACCACCAGGATGATCGAGACCCCGACGTTGGCGCCATACTTCACCCAGCGCTCTTTCTGCGTCTCGGGGCCAACCACTTTTGTCGCCTTCTCAGCCATCGCTCATCTCCGCTCTGCTGTTCAAAACTCAATCACATTTGTCGAATTTCGTAGCACGGGCGTCTCGCCCGTGTTTAGCATAAGACACGGGCGAGACGCCCGTGCTACGAATCACTTCCACCGTCTTGACTCGAGAACCTTCGTCGTCAGAAATAGAAACACGAACGTCGCGGCCAGAAAAAACACCAGGTGCCCGGTGTCGATCACCCCGCGGGAAAAATCCTTGTACTGCGTGAACACTCCCTGATCGACCACCGTGCGCCAAAACCCGGTGACCGTCGTCTTGCTCGACGCCCACCACGGCACGATGGTGACCAGAAACAGAATCGCCGCCGCCATCACCGCCGCCACCACCTGGCTGCGCGTCAGCGAAGAGCAAAACAACCCTATCGCGATGAACAGCGCCCCCACCAGCACGATTCCCAGATATCCGCTGAAAATCGGCCCATAGTCCGGCCGCGAATAGATCCGCAGCATCACCAGGAAAATCAGCGTCGGGATCAGCAGAAAAATCAGAAACAGCAGCGAGCCTAGAAATTTCCCCACCACGACATCCGTCTCCGCCACCGGCGCCGTCATCAAGGATTCAATCGTCCCCGTCGCCCATTCCTGCGCCAGCAGTCCCATGCACAAAATCGGTATGATGAACACCAGGAACCAGACCATCCATTCGAAGATGCTGCGCATCCCCGACACCTGCCCCGGTTGAAAGTCATCCCAAAACGCCAGCCCGCTGGCCAGCAGAAAGATGGTCATCGCCACGTACGCCATCGGCGAGTAAAAATAACTCGACAACTCCCGCCGCGCTATCACCGGCGCCAATCTCATGCGCCACCTCCTTTTGGTGGGGCAGACATTCTTGTCTGCCATGGTGGGGCAGACATTCTTGTCTGCCATTGCGTTACGGGTGGAACAGACAATGCCTCCGGCTTTTCGTTCATGCCGCACCTCCGCTCGCCATCGCCTGGTCGGCCGTCACCTGCACGAAAAACTCTTCGAGCGTGGCATGTTCCAGCCGAATCTCCCGCAGCGGCCAGCCATGTTGAATCACCGTCCGCGCCACCTCTTCGCGCACATCCACAGACTCGCGTGGCCGAATCGCGGCCGTCACATAGTGCTTGTCGCCATGCCCATCCAGCATCTCCACCTTGCTCACCCCCGCCACCCGCGCCAGCGCCATTTCCACTTCCTTCGCCGGCCCGCGGCATTCCACCAGCACCCGCGCCGTCATCCGCCGGCTGGTGCGCAATTCCTCCGGCGAGCCTTGGGCTACGATCTTCCCGCCGGCAATCACGATCGCCCGGTCGCACACCGCCTCCACCTCCGGCAGAATGTGCGTGGAAAGCATCACGGTATGGTCGCCGCCGAGGTCCTTGATCAACTTGCGGGTTTCGCGAATCTGCGTCGGGTCCAACCCCACGGTCGGCTCATCCAGGATCAGCGCCGCCGGGTTGTGCAGCAGCGCATCGGCCAGCCCCACCCGCTGGCGAAATCCTTTCGACAGATGTCCAATGATTCGATTCCGCACCGCCCCCAGCCAGCAGCGCTCGATCACATATTCCATCCGCTTCTTGCGCGCTGCCCGGTCCATCTTGCGTAATCGGCCGCGAAAATCGAGATATTCCGTCACCTTCATCTCGGTATACAGCGGTACGTTTTCCGGCAGGTAGCCGAGGTGGGATCGCACTTCCTTGCTCTGGTGGAAGATATCGAATCCGTTGATCGTCGCCCCGCCGCTGGTGGGTGGCAGGTAGCAGGTCAGCATGCGCAGCGTGGTCGATTTCCCGGCGCCGTTTGGCCCGAGGAACCCGACGATCTGCCCCTTGGGCACTTCAAAGCTGACATGATCCACCGCCAGCACCGGCCCGTATGCCTTGGTCAACTGCGTTACCGATATCACGCTCTTTCCTCCGCCGGAAAATCAATCAAACACGAAACCACGCGGATGCATCCCATCCGCTAAAGCCCCGTCACACTATCACAGCGTTCTGAAAATACTTATTGCCCGCCGCGGCTGTTGTCAAGCGTTGCATGGCCTCCCATAACTCCGATTCACGCCTGAATGGCGTGAGATTACAGACCGAACAGGGACGCCACCGGAGCGCGAAATCCGGGAAGGTGCGGGTCGGCGGTGAGGTCTTGGGTGAAATTGAAGAAAGTAGGGTCGGCATCAGGGCGATAGACGGTCACCGTGCGAAACACCGGCTCGACGATCCAGATCAGCTTCACGCCCGCTTTGAGATAGGCCTGAACCTTGTCGAGAATATCTTCCTGTTTGTCGGAGGGCGAGAGAATTTCGACGGCGAGAACGGGAATGCCGTCGATGATGAATGCATCCTCGGGATTCGCCTGAGCAACCTCGGCGGAGATATACGCCACGTCGATGCCGACGGTGGTATCTGGATCGCGCAGGATACGAAAGCCCGCCTCGCCGCTCAGGATTTCCCCGCGTGGGGTGGGCTGGGCATCTAGCCACGTCTTCAACAACGCCGCGATGGTGGATTCAGTCCTGCTGTGGCGTCTTCCTCTGCGCGTCATCGGCTTCTCCTGCAATCGCCCCTGGATCAACTCGCGCTCGACGCCATCATCTGGCAGCGCGAGGAGTTCCTCAGTGGTCATCAGTGCGGGCATGAGCGTAGTGGTGGACATCTGCATTCACTCCTCGGTGCGGCGGATCGGATGGATATTCTATCGCATTCCGGATGCAGAAGGTAGGGTGCTCTCCAAGCACCATTCTCGCGAGCGATAAGATGATGCTCGTAGAGCAACCTACATAACATTATGATGGGCGCGCCATGGACACCAAGAAAGAAAGCGCAAAGAAAGCGCCTCGCCAATCCGACATCGAAGATTTCATTGCGTTGCCCGATTCGGAAAAAGAGCGGATCGTGAACCAGATCGAGGCCGAGACGCCCGAGCAGTTTCTCGCTCGCTCCCGCCCGCTCAATGCCCAGGAGCGGCGGCAATGGCGGCGATTCAAGGCCAAGATGGGACGCCCCAAGATCGGCAAGAGCGCCAAGACGATCTCCCTGACAGTGGAAAAGGAATTGCTGAAACAGGCCGACGCCTACGCCAAGCGCCACGGCCTCAGCCGCGCCAAACTGGTGGCCCAGGGGCTGCTCGCCGTCATCGGATCGGCGGCGTGATCGCTCCGAGGCGGTGCAATTGGTTGCGGCAAATGAGGATCGTGGTGCTCTTACGTAATGAGAGGGGATGCGCGGAAGCTGCGGTGTCTGAAAGGGCGCGGACGTGGTACAACTTTGGAGATGGATTTATTCCAAGACGTCCGGAAAAAGCAGTTCGACCGCGTGGCCCCGCTGGCGGCGCGGATGCGGCCGCGGACGCTGGAAGAATTCGTCGGCCAGCATCATTTCCTCGGCCCCGGCAAGTTGCTGCGGCGGATGCTCGAAGCCGACCGCCTCACCAGCATCATCTTTTACGGCCCGCCCGGCACCGGCAAAACCACCCTCGCCCAGCTCATCGCCTCCTACAGCAAGAGCCATTTTGAAGAGGTCAACGCCGCGGCCGTCGGCGTGAAGGAGGTGCGCAAGATTCTGGAAGATGCCCGCGAGCGCCTGGCCAACACCGGCCAGCGCACGGTGCTCTTTCTCGACGAGATTCACCGCTTCAACCGCGCCCAGCAGGATATTCTCCTGCCCGATGTCGAGGCCGGCCTGATCCTGCTTGTCGGCGCCACCACCGAAAATCCCTTCTTCGCGGTCAATTCTCCCCTCATCAGCCGCAGCCAGATTTTCCAATTCGCGCCCCTCACCGAAGAGGAAATCCGCTCCCTGGTCCACCGCGCCATCGCCGACAAGGAACGCGGCTTCGGCAACATGGCCATCACCATCGACCCCCCCGCCGTCGATCTGTGGGCCACCATGTCCGATGGCGATGCCCGGCGCGCCCTGATGGCGCTGGAGGTGGCCGTCCTCTCTCTGCAGAAGGAGGCCACCGGCGCCGGCGACAAGAATCCGCCAATCCACGTCACCCTCGACGTCGCCGAGCAGTCCATCCAGCGCAAAGCCATCGTTTACGACGGCACCGGCGACGAGCACTACGACGCCGCCAGTGCCCTCATCAAATCCATGCGCGGCAGCGATCCCGATGCGGCCGTTTATTGGGTGGCACGGATGCTCGAAGCCGGCGAAGACCCCCGCTTCATCGCCCGCCGAATCGCCATCCTCGCCAGCGAGGACATTGGCAACGCCGATCCGCGGGCGATATTGGTCGCGGCGGCGGCGTTTGACATCGTGGAAAAAGTCGGCATGCCCGAAGCCCAGCTTACTCTTGGCCAGGCCGCGATTTACATGGCCACCGCCCCCAAAAGCAACAAATCGGCACTGGCCATCTGGGCGGCCATGTCCGATGTCCGCGAAGGCCGTACACTACCTGTGCCACGCCACCTGCAGGATACACACTATAAAGGGGCGAAAAAGCTTGGACACGGCCAAGGTTATCAGTATGCTCACGATTTCGAGGGTGGTTTTGTTGAGCAGGATTACCTTGGTGTCGATAAAACCTATTATGAACCCAGCGACCGCGGCTATGAGGCAGAAATTGCCGAGCGGATGCGCAAGTTGAAGGAATGGCCGCCGGTGCAGACAAAAACTGACCCCACGCCATGAATGCGGCGTATGATTGAGGGACTACGAGGGATTTGGTTGGCGAGAGGAACGTAGAGGATGTCGGAAATAAACAGTAAGTCTGCCATTCGCAGGCACCTTCGGGAAAAGCTGGCGGCCATGCCCGAGCCCGAGCGCCGCAGTAAGAGCATTGAGGCGTGCAATCTGCTGTCGCACAGCCCCGAGTTCACCGCCGCCCGCGTGGTGATGCTTTACCTCAGCAGCGCGACCGAACTGGATACCGCCCCGCTGGCGCTGAAATGTTGGCAGGCCGGCAAGACTGTCGTGGTGCCCAAGGTAAGCTGGGACCAGCGCAGAATGTTGCCGGTGGAAATCGCCAGCCTGAACACCGGAATGACCACCACCGGCCCGGGTGTCCGCGAGCCGATCACCGGCCAACCCATCCCGATCGAATTTATCGACCTCGTGATCGTTCCCGGACTAGGCTTCACCGCCTGCGGCCAGCGCATCGGGCGCGGCATGGGCTTTTACGACCGCTTCCTCGCCCAGAGCGAATTCATCGGGCTTTCCTGCGGCCTCGCCTTTGAAGAACAAATCGTCGATGCCCTTCCCACCCTTGACCATGACATGCCGTTAAGTATGCTTGCCACCAATCAGGGAATTCGCCGCTTCGCCACGAACTGCATCCAGCAGTCGTAAGTATAAGAGCCGGCCGGCCGCTTCCTGAAACCGGGCATATTGGTTCAGACAAGTCAACCGCCGAGAACATGGAGGTTCTCAATGAGTCGCACCAGCACCCGCATCAGCCGCGCGTTTATTGTGCTTCTGGCCTTCACGATCATCGTGGGGCTGGTGGTTTATCTGCGTAATCCCAGCCACACGAAGATTGACGCTCCGCCAGTGGCAGTGGTGAAGATCTCTTCCCCAAGCGCGCTGGAGCAGCAGGTTAAGCCCGCCGCCGATCTCGCCCGGCCGGATGCGCTCGTCACCCAGACGCCGCTGGCTTCCGGCAGCGCCAAGCCGACTACCACCCAGCCGACCACCGCGCCGGTGACGTCCGGCGCTTCCGGCAAAGCCGCCGATCTGTCCAAGGCCGCGACCGCCAGCGACCGCCAGCCCTCCAAGCAGCCGCTGATCGATGGAAAGGCTAAATTCGAAGGTGGCGACTTTCTGGCGGCGCGAAAGATCCTCAATGATGCGCTGACCAGCGGAATCCTCAGTGCATCGGAGATGGCCGAGGCCAAGTCGATCCTGCAGGGCGTCAACAAGATGCTGGTATTTTCGTCCCAGCGTTTCGCCAACGACGAATTCGGCACCACCTATGCCGTGCAGCGCGGCGACACCATGGCGAAAATCGCCGCCAACCATGATGTCACTCCCGAACTGCTGTCGCGCATCAATAAGATTTCCGACCCGAAGCGGCTGCAGGCCGGGGCGACCATCAAGGTGATCCAGGGCCCGTTTCACGCGGTGGTTCGCAAGAGCGCGTTCATGATGGACCTGTACTTCGGCAACCCCGGCGAGAAGGGATCGGTTTACGTGACCAGCTTCCCGGTCGGCCTGGGCAAGGAGGATTCCACCCCGACCGGTACCTGGCTGGTCGAGCCGCACAAGAAGCTGAAAAACCCCACCTATTTCAGCCCGCGCGGCGAAGGGCGCATCGATGCCGATGATCCCAAGAATCCCCTGGGCGAGTTCTGGATCGGCCTGAGCGGCGTCAACGGCGAAGCCGTCGGCAGACTCTCCTACGGCATCCACGGCACCATCGAGCCGGACTCGATCGGCAAGCAAAGCTCGATGGGCTGCATCCGCATGCACAATGAAGATGTGGCCATCGTCTACGAGATGCTGGTGGAAGGAAAGAGCACGGTGGTGGTCAAAGATTAGCGCTGAATTGCCTCGGCAGGCTGGGCGCACCGGTTTCAAAGTCGTACAACATTGCGATGGCCGAAGCTGGTCCAACTTCGGACGGGCGAGTACCGGTTGCGGTGATCGGCTGCGGGCGGATGGGCCGCCTTCACGCGCGGGTGTATTCGGAAATGCCGCAGGTGGAACTCGTGGGCGTTTACGATGCCAACGCTGGCGCGGCGGCCGACGCGGCGGATGAATTCAACACCACGCCCTTCTCCGATCTCGCCGATCTGCTCCCGCGCATCCGCGCCGCCACCATCGCGGTGCCGACGAAATTTCACGCCCAGCTCGCCGAGCCTTGCCTCGGGGCAAAAATCGCCTGTCTGATCGAAAAGCCCCTCGCCAGCGATGTCGCCGAGTGCAAGCGCATCGTCGCCCTGGCGAAAGAAAACGATGTGATCGTGCAGGTCGGCCACATCGAGCGTTTCAATCCCGCCGTCCGGGCGATGGACCGGCTCAACATCAAGCCGCGCTTCATCGAGGTGGTGCGCATCAGCCCGCTCACCTTCCGCAGCATCGACGTGGGCGTGGTGCTGGACATGATGATTCACGACATCGACATCGTCCTGAAGCTGGCGCAGTCGAAGGTGGCCAGGGTGGAGGCCATCGGCGTAAGCGTCATTGGCGATGTCGAGGATGTCTGCAACGCCCGGATCACCTTCGAGAATGGCTGCGTAGCCAACATCACCGCCAGCCGGATGGCCATGAAAACCGAGCGGCGGCTGCGCGTCTTCAGCGCCGATGCCTACGTCTCGCTCGATTACCAGAAGCGCTTGGGCGTGGTCGCCCATCGCAAGGGGAACCTCGACGCCATCCGGCAGACCGTGGCCAAAATCCGCAGCGGAGAGATCGAAGACCTATCAGATTTGAATTACACCGAGCTGGTCCATATCGAGGAGCTGGAAATTGACGACACCGAGCCGCTACGGGCGGAGCTTGAGTCGTTCGTTCACGCCGTCACCACCCATACCCGGCCGCAGGTCAGTGCCGAAGATGGCCTGGCCGCGGTTGAAACCGCCGAGCGGATCGTGGCCTCGATCGCGCTGCAAACCTTGTAAGCGAGCGGGGAAATATGGAAGGTTTTTCGGGGGTGTAGCGCATGTTTTTGGCAACCGTCTTTTTCTGGCCCCCTCACCCTCACCCTAAACCCTCTCCCACGCGTACGT